>DATAQD010000124.1:0-4117 GCA_036264855.1 Jatrophihabitans sp.
GCGCCAAGCCGTGCTCCGAGCCGCTGCGCGCACGCTCCCAGGCCCTCGGGCCCGGCGACGTAGGACAGGTGGTCCAGGTGCATGCGGCCATGGTGACCCACCCTCACCACGGCCCGGCACGCGGGTCCGCGATTCGCTCGCAGCCGCGAGGTGGTAGTGCGCCTCAACCGGCGTAGAGATCCAGGCTGCCGATCTCGTTGACGACGTAGTCCGCGCCCCCGCTCTCGATCCACGCCGCGCCCAGATCGTCCGGGCCGGCGACCGGCAAACCGCGGGCGACGCGGCGGACGAGCGCCGCGGCCAGGCGCCCCTTGGCGAGCTTGCTGTTGTAGCTGATCACCGCGTATCCCCCGCGCGGCGCGGGCGACAGGATCCGCACGGCGACGACCCGCTCGGCGACGGCCCGGCCGGGGCGCCACATGGCCGCGTAGTCGCTCGAGCGCAGGTCGACCACCAGTCCGCGCCGCACGAGTGCGGGCACGACATCGGCGAGCACCGGCCGCCAGAACGTGGACGCGACGCCGAGCCCGGGCAGAACGGCCTTGGCCGGAACGCGGTAGGCCGGAACGGGCTCGTCGCCGCGGACCACGCCGAACAGTCCGGAGAAGATCAGGGTGCTGCGGGCGGCGATGCGCTGCTCGGGGACGGACAGGGCGGCGAAGCCGAACCCGTCGTAGACAACTCCGGCGTAACGGCGCAGCGCCGGGGTCGTCGGGGAGTCGAGGACGCGGGTGTTGACCGCGAGCGCCGGCGCGACGACGCCGTCGGGAAGCAGTAGGGCGTCGGCCGCGGCGTGCGCGTCGCCGGCGACCAGGTCGAGCAGCGCGCCGAGGGCCGCGTCCCGCGCGGTACCCAACGGGTCGGCCGACGGCGGCCGGCGGCGCAGTGGCCGCCCCCGCCCGCCAACGGTCTTGCCCTCGCTGGGCGGCAGGAGCAGATGCACGCCGGGTGAGGCTACGGCAGCGCGCCGATCAATTGCCGCAGCGCCGGCCAGGCGGCGGCGAAGCCATGGTGCAAGCGCAATCCGGGGACCTCGGCGATGGACCACCAGCGGACCGCCGTGCTCTCGGCGTTGGCGGGCGTGACCTGCAGCCCGGCGTGGGTCCTGGCCACGATCGTCGTGTAGGACCACCCGCCGTGCTCGTCGACCCACTCGGTGTACGGGGCGATGCTCTCGGCCAGCAGTGACGTCTCTTCGGCGGCCTCGCGCAGGGCCGCCGTGATCGGGTCCTCGTGACTGTCCCGCGCCCCGCCGGGGACGGCCCACGTGTCGCCCTCGTGGGTCCAGGGCGCGCGGTGTTGGAGCAGTACCCGTTCGCCGTCGGTGATGAGGAGCCCGGCCGCTCCGAAGCGACCCCAGTGCCGATGCCCGTACGAGCACTGCACCCAGCCGTTCCCGTCGCCCACATGAGGTTCCTACCGCATTGCGGTGGGCGGTTGTCGTCGCGCCCGGGATTTGGTTGACGTCGGCCCGCCAGGTCGCCTCTCGGCGGAAGGCCGCTCGAAGCGGCAGTTGTGGGACCGGGGGCCATGGATCGGGCCGACGCCGTGCTCGACTTTACCGGCTTCCCGACACGAGACGCGACGTTGGAGGCAGGTCATTGGCATCCCACAGGGCCGCCGTATCGTGGACGGGTGCATCGGGACCGGAGCAGAACATGATGTCGGGCGAGGACCCCCGGCCGCATCGTCCTGCGCTGTTCGCCGACCTGACCGAGATGATCGACGCGGCCGGCGGGACGTCGCCGAGTTCGCGGGCCGAGATCGCGGCGGCCACGGCGGCCGTCGTCGTCCAGGCCGGGCGTTCGCCCGGCGACGGCGCGCGCTTCGTCGGCCTGGCCGACCGGGTCGGTCTGGACACCCTCGCCGCGCTGTGGCGCGACGCCGACCCGGTGAGCCTCCCCGGGGCGCTCTGGGCGCTGTACCTGCTGCGCCAGTGGTGTCACAGCGAGAGCGATGAAGTAACCCGGTTCTGGCGCGCCGGGGAACCGCTCGCCCCGGCCGAGGCGGTCGTCGCCGGCGTGGCCGACTACCCCGGCGTCGCAGCGGTGCGGCAGCTGGCCGACGCCGTCCTCGCGGGGGTGTACCAGGGTGATCTCGCGGTCGCCCTGGAGCGGGCCGCCGCGTTCTTCCGGGTTGTCGCGGCGGGCCGTCGCAGCCTGGGCGGGCGCGACGAGGTACTCGGCGATGCCAATCTCGCCGAACGCAACGACCGCGTCGCGGCGTCGCTGTCGATGGCGGCCGGCCGGTGGCGGGCCGGGACCCTGCACTGAGCTGACGGTCCGTCGCTTAGCACACGACACCGACAAATTTCGCTGGCTTCTGCACAGCCGGTCGCATCGTCCACAACGTGATCAGTCGGCCTTCGTTACCGTCGGCCGGGCGACGACGCTGGCGGCATGACCCCCGAACGCCGCCTCCGTCGCCCGTCCGCGACCGAACGAATTTCCGGGCCGGCCGAGCTTCTGCAGGCCGTGCCCTACCTGCTCGGCTTCCATCCGACGCGCAGCCTCGTGCTCGTCGGGCTCGACGTCGGCCTGCTTGTGGTCACCGCGCGCCTCGACCTCGTCGACGCGCAGGCCCGCGACGTCGTTGCCAGCACCATCCACGCCATGCACCGGGGCGGGAGCACGTCGATCGTGGGGGCGGTCTACGACCACGAGGCGGTCGCCGGCGCGGCGGGTGCCGAGCTGCCGTGGTCCGCGGTGGCGGCATCGGTCGGCCGCGAGGCCGAGGGTCTCGGGTGTCCGGTCGTCGACATCCTGCTCGTGATCGGCGACCGGTGGTGGTCCTACTTCTGCGCGGAGCCGGAATGCTGTCCGGCCGAGGGGACGCCGTTGCCCGACGGGCCGTCCGCCTTCACCGCTGCGGCGACGTACGCAGGAGTCGTTGCCCTGCCCAACCGGGCCGCGCTGGAGGCAGTCCTCGATCCGCTGCCCGACGACGATCGCGTGCGGCTCGGTTCGCACATCGCCCGGGCCGAGAACGCGACGGCCGATGCTGCGCTCGCAGGCCCCGCGCAGCAGCACCACCGATCGATCAAGCGCGCGCTCTTCGCGGCCGCGCGCAGCGCCGACGAGCCGGGCTGGGCCAGCAGCTCCGACGCCGACGCGGCGCGCTTCGGGGCGGCGCTGAGCGTCGTCGCGATGCGGGACGCGCTGTGGATGGCCGTCGACGATGGCCGGCTGGACGGGCGGGCGCTCTGGCGTGACCTGGGCCGGCGGCTGCCGCGCCCGTACGACGCGAGTCCGCTGTTCCTGTTCGGCTGGGCCGCGTGGCGCGCCGGCGATGGCGCGCTGGCCGGCATCGCCGCCGAACGGGCGATCGCCAGCGATCCGGGCTACAGCGCGGCTGACCTGCTGCTCGCCGCGCTGGCCCGCGGCGTCGACCCGCGACGATTGCCCAAACTGCGGCTACCCCGCTCGGCGTGAACCGGAGCTGTCACATGGGACGGGGGACTACGCCACCCGGACGAAGATGTGGTCGGAGACGTGGCGGGTGAAGATGACGCGTTCGGCCTCGCCGGCCCACACTTCCACCCCGCGGGGGATCGCGGCCACCTTGATGGGGCGACCCGGACGCAGGCCGGCTTCGTCCAGGCGATGCATGAGCGCCGCGTCGGACTGAAGCTGTTCGCTGATCCGATTGATGACGACGTCCTGCCCGGTGGTGGCGGCCTCGCTGAGGCTCAGCAGGACGCCGCCCTGGTCGGTCGTCGCAAAGGGCAGCCCGAGCTGGTCGAGGCCGGGGATCGGGTTCCCGTGCGGGCACACGAGCGGCTTGTCGAGCAGCGCCAGAATGCGCCGCTCGACCTTCTCGCTCATCACGTGTTCCCACCGGCACGCCTCGATGTGCAGGTCTTCCCAATCGAGGCCGATGACGTCGGCCAGCAGCCGTTCGGCCAACCGGTGCTTGCGCATGACGCCCACGGCCTCGTGCCGGCCGGCGTCAGTGAGTTCCAGGTGGCGATCGTCAGCGACGCGGAGCAGACCGTCGCGCTCCATCCGGGCAACGGTCTGGCTCACGGTCGGACCGCTCTGGCCCAGACGCTCGGCGATCCGCGCCCGCAGCGGAACGACGCCCTCTTCCTCGAGCTCGTAGATCGTTCGCAGGTACA
>DATAQD010000127.1:0-16079 GCA_036264855.1 Jatrophihabitans sp.
ACAGGCAGGTGGCCGGGTCGCCCTGACGGATGACGAAACCCGGCTCGTGCAGCTCGATGCGCCCGCGCTCGCACAGCCACGCCAGCTGCTCGTCCGTGAGCTTCTCGAACAGGAACAGGGTGCGCAGCTCGTCGACGTCGCAGATCACGTTGTCGGCCATTTACAACCCCTCGAGGTAACGGTGCACGAGCATGACCGCCATGGCGCCCTCGCCCACCGCGGACGCGACCCGCTTCGCCGATTCGGCGCGCACATCCCCCGCGGCGAAGACGCCGGGCACGCTCGTCTCGAGGTGGAACGGCGCACGGTCCAGGAGCCATCCCGGGGGGTTCGCCCCGTCCACGGACAGGTCGGGCCCGGCCACGACGAAGCCTCGCGCATCGCGGACCACGACGTCGGCCAGCCAGTCGGTGCGCGGTGCGGCGCCGACGAAGACGAACAGGTACCCGGCTTCGATGGTCTCCGTCTCACCCGTCGCGTTGTTGCGCAGGGTGAGCTTCTCGAGGTGCTCCTCGCCGTGGGCCTCGACGACCTCGGTGCAGGTGCGCACGGTGATCCGGTCGATCTGGGCGAGTTGCTGGACCAGGTAGTACGACATCGAGTCCTGCAGCGAGCTGCCGCGGACGAGCAGGGTGACCGACTGCGCGCCGCGGGCGAGGTACGCCGCCGCCTGCCCGGCCGAGTTGGCGCCACCGACGACGTAGACGTCGGCCCCGGTGCAGTTGGCGGCCTCGGTGAGCGCCGAGCCGTAGTACACGCCGCACCCGATGAGCCGGTCGAGTCCGGGCGCGGCCAGCTGCCGGTAGGCCACGCCCATAGCCAGGATGACGGTGTGGGCATCGATCGAGGAGCCGTCCTCGAACCGGACGGTGCGCGCCGAGCCGTTGACCTCCAGGGCGACGACCTCGCGCGTGGTGAGCAGCTCGGCCCCGAACTTCACCGCCTGCCGGCGGGCGCGGTCGGTCAGCTGCGCCCCGGACACGCCGTCCGGGAAGCCCAGGTAGTTCTCGATGCGTGAGCTCTGCCCGGCCTGTCCGCCGGTGGCCGTCCGCTCGACGAGCACGGTCCGCAGGCCCTCGGACGCGCCGTACACCGCCGAGCCCAATCCGGCGGGCCCACCGCCGATGACGACCAGGTCGTAGAAGTCCCGGGCCGGCGCCGTGGCCAGCCCGACCCGGTCGGCGAGCTCGCCGTCGGTCGGTGCGGTCAGGGCGGTGCCATCGGGAGTCACGACGAGCGGCAGTTCCCGACCGTCGGCGCCGGCCGCGTCGAGCAGCCGCATGCCTTCGGGCGTCTCGGAGGAGTACCAGCGATAGGGCACCTGGTTGCGGGCGAGGAACTCGCGCACGGCCGCCGAGCGCGCCGACCACCGATGGCCGACGACCTTCGTCTCCGCGACCGGGCGGTGATCGGTCGCCTGCCAGGCCTCGAGCTGGGCGTCGATGACCGGATAGAGCTTCTCCTCAGGCGGGTCCCACGGCTTGAGCAGGTAGTAGTCCAGATCGACTACGTTGATCGCCTCGATGGCCGCGCCGGTGTCGGCGTAGGCGGTGAGCAGCACCCGGCGCGCGGCCGGGTACAGGTCCATCGCGGCCTCCAGGAACTCGAGCCCGCTCATCCGCGGCATCCGGTAGTCGGCGAGGATGACGGCGACCGATTCGCCGCGCAGCTTGATCTCGCGCAGCGCGTCGAGCGCCTGGTCCCCCGACTCGGCCCGCAGGATGCGGTGCGCGTCGCCGTAGCGGCGGCGCAGGTCGCGCGCCACGGCCCGGGACACGCCGGGATCGTCATCCACCGTCAGGATCACCGTGCGGGGCTGGTCCCGGCGGGCATTCGGCGCAGGAGACACCACCTGTGGAGCCTACGGGCGAACCAAGATCAACAGCACGGGGTTAAGGCAAGCGGGTCAGACGACCTGGTGCAGCAGCGTGACCGGCGCCCCGTCGCCGCCTTCGCGGTAGGGCTCGAGTTCGGCGTCCCAGGCGGTGCCGAGCAGTTCCGCGAGCCCGTGCTGGAACTCGTCGGCGGTGCGGGCCCGGCGCATCAGCCCCCGCAGCCGCTCCTCGCCCACGACGACGTCCCCGTTGGCCGCGACCATGCTGCGGTGGAACCCGCGGCCGGGGACGTAGGCCAAGCGCTCGCCCTCACTGGCCGAGGTGCCGTCCTCGGTGACCTCGAAAACCAGCATCGGCCACGCGCGCAGGGAGGCGGACAGCCGGGCCGCGGTGCCCACCGGCCCGGTCCAGGACGCTTCGGCGCGCAGGTGCGTGGGCGCTACCGGCTGCGAGGCCCAGTGCAGGCGGGCGGGGCGGCCGAGTACGCCGGCGAGCGCCCACTCGACGTGCGGGGCGATGGCCGACGGGCAGCAGTGCACGTAGATGACACCGCGGGTCGTGGGCACGACGCGGGTGCTCTCGGTGCGGGCGTTCGACATCGCACACCTCCCTGACTCGACGGCGACGCCTTCCCCAGCGGTCCATCTCTACGTCAGCGGTGTGCGTGAAGCCATTGTGACGCATGTGTCCCCTGTTGCGCCAGCACCGGGCCGTCGAGCGTCAGGATTCGATCGCGAGCCGCAGCCCGAACGCCACCAGTACCGTGCCCGTGACCGCGTCCATCCGCCGCCGAATGCGGGGCACGGCGATCCAGTCGGTGAGCGTGGTGGCCAGCGCGACCAGACCGACGTAGTACGCGATCGACAGTGCGAGGAAGACCGCGCCGAACAGCAACGAGGTCGGGCCCACCGGGAAGCCGGGCGGGACGAAGCCGGGCAGGAACGTCACGAAGAAGACGCCGACCTTGGGGTTGAGCAGGTTGGTGGTGAGGCCGGCCACGAACCCGGTACCCAGCAGGCCGCGGCGCGCCTTCGGCTCGGCGGCGGCGAGCTGGTCCACCGGCGCGCGCAGCGCGCGCAGCGCCTGCCCGCCCAGCCAGACCAGGTAGCACGCGCCCAGGATGCGCAGAACGGTGTAGCCGACCTCGCTCGCCCGCAGCAGGGCGGCCAGCCCGAGCGCGGCGGCCGAGATCCAGATCGTCAGGCCGACGAGGATGCCGCATCCGGTCGCGATCCCGCGGCGCCGGCCCCCGCGCACGATGCTGCGCACGGTGACGAGCGTGTCCGGACCGGGCAGCAGGATGATCAGGACGGCGGCCACGCTGAACGTGGCGATCGCGACCAGCATGGTGCGATGGTAGGACCTCGACGCGGCCCGCCCGCACGTGTTTGTACTGGCCAGGTCCGGCGCCTGAGCGCCGGCTCGGAGATGGAGATCAACATGGTTGACGCACCGTCGAGCATCGTGATCGTGGGCGGCGGACTGGCCGGCGCGAAGTCGGCGGAGGCCCTGCGCGCGAAGGGTTTCACCGGCCCGGTGACGCTGGTCGGGGACGAGCAGCACCTGCCCTACGAGCGACCCCCGCTGTCGAAGGCCTACCTCGCCGGCAAGGCCCAGTTCGACGCGGCGGTCGTGCACCCCGCCGAGTGGTACGAGGAGCACAACATCGCGCTGCGCCGGGGGATCACCGTCGTCGGGGTGCACCGGGACCGGCACGAGGTCGAGCTCGCGGACGGGAGCCGGCTCGGGTACGGCGCGCTGGTGCTCGCGACCGGGTCCGCCCCCCGCACCCTGCCGGTGCCGGGTGCAGACGCCGACGGCGTGCTCACCCTGCGCAACCGCGAGGATTCAGACGCGGTCCGCGCCACGTTCGGCACCGGCCAGCGGCTGGCCATCATCGGGGCCGGCTGGATCGGCCTCGAGGTCGCCGCGGCCGCGCGCGACGCCGGCACCGACGTCACCGTCCTCGAGGCGGCGCCGCTGCCCCTGCTCGCCGTGCTGGGCACCGAGATGGGCACCGTCTTCGCCGACCTGCACCGCGATCACGGCGTCGACCTGCAGTTGGGCGTGTCGGTCGCCGAGATCGTGACCGACGGCGGCCGGGCCAGCGGCGTCCGGCTGACCGACGGGACGGAATTCGCGGCGGCCGCCGTCCTGGTGGCGGTGGGGGCGCGGCCGCGTACCGAACTGGCCGAAGCGGCCGGCCTCGACGTCGACAACGGCGTGCTGGTGGACGCCGCGCTGCGATCGAGCGACCCGGCGATCTACGCCGTCGGCGATATCGCCAACCAGGAGCACCCGACACTGGGGCGCCGGGTGCGTGTCGAGCACTGGGCCAATGCCCTGAATCAGCCGGCGGCGGCCGCGGCGGCCGTCCTGGGCGAGGCGAGCGGGTACGCCGCGCTGCCGTATTTCTTCAGCGACCAGTACGACCTCGGCATGGAATATGTCGGCCACGCGACGCCCGGCTCATACGCCCGGGTGGTGGTCCGCGGCGACCTCGGCGCCCGCGAGTTCGTCGCGTTCTGGCTCGACGACGCCGACCGCATCCTGGCCAGCATGAACGTGAACGTGTGGGACGTCATCGACGAGATCAGGCCACTGATCATCGCGAGGACACCCGTGGACCGGGCCAAGCTTTCCGACTCCGGTGTGCCCTACGCCGAGGTCGCGAGGTAACCGCTCAGTCGAGCAGCGCGGTCAAGACGGGGCCCAGTGGCGCCTCGACCTTGAGCTCGGCCAGCGGATCGCCGCGGGTCGCACCCTGGTTGACGATCGCGACCGGGATGCCGAGCGCGGCGGCGCGCCGCACGAACCGCAGCCCCGACATGACGGTCAGCGACGAGCCGAGGACGAGCAGCGACGCCGCCGCCTCCACCAGCGCGTAGCATTCCTCGACCCGCGGCCGCGGCACGTTCTCGCCGAAGAAGACGACGTCAGGCTTGACCAGCTCCGACCCGCAGTACCGGCAGGCGACCGGCACGAAGTCGTCCAGATCGTCGTCGGACAGCTCGGCGTCACCGTCGGGATTGACCCGCGCCACGGCGGCGACGAACGCCGCATTGGCCGCCCGCAGCCGCTCGTCCAGCGCGGCTCGCGGCTCGCGCAGGCCGCAGGCCAGGCAGACGACGAGGTCGAGGCCGCCGTGCAACTCGATCACCCCCCGGGCGCCGGCCGCCTGATGCAGCCCGTCCACGTTCTGGGTGATGATGCCGGCGAGCAGGCCGCGCTCCTGCAGCACGGCGACGGCCCGATGCCCGTCGTTCGGGCGGGCGCCCGCTATCTGGCGCCAGCCCAGATAGCTTCGGGCCCAGTACCGCCGCCGCGCGTCGGGCGAGCCGACGAAGGCCTGATACGTCATCGGCGGGTTGCGGCGCAGCGCCCCGGTCGGGCCGCGGTAGTCGGGGATCCCGGACTCGGTGGACAGCCCGGCCCCGGACAGGACGACCGCTCCCCCGGCGAAGACCAACTCGCGCAGCGCTGCGCGGCCGGTGTGGACGGTGGTGGTCACCGGACCATGGTGCCCGATCACTCGTCGGCGAGGGCGCGACCGTAGCGCCGTTCGACTCGGAGCCGGACGTCAGAGTCCTTGCGCGAGGCGGGCTGGATGAAGATCTCGTCGAGGACGTTCCACTTGCGCCGAAGGTCGGCGTCCAGGCGTACGCACGCCTGCTCGAGATCGGCGCCGCTGGCCGAGTCGACGAAATCGACCCGGCTGCACAACAGGATCCGGTCGGTGCCGGTCAGCATCGTCAGCACATCGACGACGTCGTCGACCTCGGGCTGCTGCTCGAGCCAGTCGATGATCGCGTCGATCAGGCGCGGGTCGGCCTGTTTGCCGATGAGCAGCCCCTGGCAGGCCCGGGCGAGCACGACCGTCACCGCCAGCAGCAGGACGCCGATCACCAGCGACGCCGCGCCGTCCCAGACGGCCGAGCCCGTCACCTGATGCAGGGCGACGCCGGCCGCGGCGACGGCCAGGCCGATCATGGCGGCGCTGTCCTCGAGCAGCACGCTGTTCACCGTGGGATCGCGGGGCGTGCGCAGGTACTGGCCCACCGAGAGCCGCAGCCGCGCCGTCTCGCCCTTCATCTGCCGGGCCGCCTGGCGCAGCGAGATCCCCTCCAGGACGGCCGCCAGGGCGAGCACCGGGTAGTTGATCCAGAGCTGGTCGTGCGGCTCGCCGGTCTCGAAGATCGTCTTGAAGCCTTGGTAGAACGAGAACGCCGCCCCGGACACGAAGATCGCGACGGCCGCCAGCAGCGACCAGAAGTAGCGCTCCTTGCCGTAGCCGAAGGGATGCGACCGGTCCGCGGGCCGTTGCGATCTGCGCTGCGCGACGAGCAGCAGGACCTCGGTCGTGCTGTCGCCGGCCGAGTGCGCAGCCTCGGACAGCAGGGCCGCCGACCCGGTCAGCAGGCCGGCCGCGAGCTTGAGCAGGCCCACGGCGACGTTCGCGCCGAGGGCGAGCAGCACGGTCAGCGTGCTCTCGCCCGGCTTCTCGGCCCCGGTGTCCTCACCCATCCGACGAGCCTGCCCACCGGCGACAGATGCCTACCTCGGCCGGGCTATAGGTAGCGGGCGGTGTAGGCGGCGAACCGCTCGTCCACCTCGGCCTCGGTCAGCCCGAAGTCGTCCAACGAGTACCGGTGCGCGGGGGCCCGGTGCCCCGATCGGCTGGCGGCGTCCTCGGTCCCGACCGCGGCGCGGACGCGCTCGGTCCAGGGCAACCCGAAATGCGCGTAGACGGCCTCGACCGTGCCCACCGGATCGGCGACCAGGCGCTCGTAGTCCACGTCGAAGAACTGGGCCGGGTCGTGTCGCTCCCGCGCCGCCATGAATGTCTCGGCGCCCCGGCCGAGCAGGTCGAGCTGATCACGCCCGATCGTCGCCCCGACGAAGCGCTCCGAGTAGCCGGCGGTCGCCAGCGCGCCCAGGCTGCAGCTCGACGCCAGCGCGGTGCGGACGTCGCGGTGCGTCTGCACGATCAGCGCATCGGGATAGACGGCAAGCAACGCGTCGAGCGCGAACAGGTGGCTCGGGTTCTTCAGCACCCACCGCTTGCCGACGTCATTGGCGCCGATCAACTGCAGGTTGCGCCGGTGCCGCGCGTAGGCGGGCGTCCAGTCCTGATCGGCCAGCCACGCCGAATAGGCCGGGACGTGTCCGAGCGACTCGTAGGACACCGACATCGCCGATTGCCGCAGCAGTTGCCAGCACTCCTCGACCGTGTCCGCGGCGATGTAGTGCACGCCGCCGAAGGTGGGGTTGGCCGCGTAGAACTTCGCGAAGCCCGCCTGGATGTGCTGGAAGACCGGATTGTCGGCCCAGGTGTCGCGCGGCGGCCGCGGCTGCGGCATCTCGCACAGCCACTGCTCCAGTCCCTGGTGCCCGGGGTCGGCGGCGAGCAGGCGGTGCACGGCGGTCGTTCCGGTGCGGGGCAACCCGGTGACGAAGATCGGCCGCTCGATCGGTAGGCCCGCGGTGCCGGCATTGGCGGCCCAGCCGGCCTCGCTCAGCAAGCGGGCCACGAGCGCGCCGCGCAGTTCGGACCGCTTCACCCGCCGGCCGAGTTCGGTCAGCGCCTCGTCCTGCGCGTAGGAGTCGAGCAGGACGCCCAGGCCCGCGCGGTACTGGTCGTCGCCGAAGTCGCTCAGCCCGGTCAGCTTCGTCGCCGACGCATGGAGATCCTCGACCGTACCGACCTGAGTTCGCGGCATCAGTGATGGAACTCGCCGCAGTTGACGTCGAGGCAGTGTCCGCTGATGTCTCGCGCCATCGACGACGCCATGAACACGACGGCATCGGCGATCGCGTCCGGGTCGGGCAGCCGCCGCAGGTCCATGTTCGCGGCGGTCTCGTCGTACACCACTTGCGCATCGACCCCGCGCTTGTTCGCCAGGTAGGCGAAGTAGTTCTGCAGGGTGTCGGCCCAGATGTAGCCGGGGGCGACCGAGTTCACCCGAATGCCCCGCGGCCCGAGTTCGGTGGCCAGCGCCTGCGCCAGCGCCAACAGCGCCGCCTTGGCCATCTTGTACGCCCCGTAGGGCTGGCTCGAGTGCCGCAGCACCGACGAATTGATCATCACGACCGACCCCGTCGACTCCTCGAGGGCCGGCGCGAACAACCGGGTCAGCCGAAGCGCACCCAGCACGTTGGTCTCGAAACCGGCCCGGACCTGCTCGAAGTTCACCGTCGCGAGATCACCCAGCGGCGGGACCGCGAACGCATTGTTGACCAGGGCATCGATGCGGCCGAACTCGGCCAGCGTGGCGTCGACGAGGTTCTGCGCCGACTCCTCGGAGTTGATGTCGGTGCCGACCTGCAGGGTGCGGCGGCCGAGTTGCTTGATCTCGTCGGCGACGTCGGCCAGCCGCGACTCGGTACGGGCGGCCAGCACGACGTCGGCTCCGGCCTTCGCGGCTTGCACCGCGATCGAGCGGCCCAGGCCCGGCCCCACCCCGGCGACGACGACAACCTTGTCTTCAAGCACGTCCATTTATCCCAGCATCCTTCTGGCTACGGCGGCCTGGCGGGCCGCAATCCGGGCGCGCCACTCGGCGGGAGTGACGCGGGCAGTCTGGTAATGCGGCAGCCGGTCCGCGAGCTCGTCGAAACGCACCTGCTCGACCGTCGGACCGTCCGCCTCGGTGAACTCCCGCGCCGTGCGCTGCCAGCGGACCTGCAGGTAGCCGCGGGGATGACCTGTGCACTCCAGCCAGTTGGCCAGGCCGGGGTCGCGCTCGGCCACGACGAATCGCAGCATGCCGTCCGGGTCGTGCTGCGCCTGGTCGGCGGTGAGCGACGTCTGGTGGTTCGCGAAGTCCATGGACAGGTACCACATCGTCCCGAGCTGGAAGCCCTGGTATGCCGCGTCCGAGGCCGGGACGGTGATGATCAGCGCGTCGTCGTCGGCGAGCTCGTAGTGACCGGCCGAGGAGTACTGCGTGGCCAGTCCGCCCGGTGTGAGCCGGGGCTCGGTCATTGTGTTGACCGGCAGCTTCAGATAGAACCACTCCGGGAACTGCAGGAACGTCTTGAGCTGTTGGACGAGGGTCCTGGCCGCCGCGTTGTAGCGCTTGCCGAGCTTGGCCTCGTCCGCAAGACCGGGCGCCGCGCCGATCCGGTCCACCCGCTGGATCGCGATCGTCCCCGGCTCGGCCGTCCAGTCGCTCCAGACCTCGCGGACCAGCAGCATCGCCGCGCGCGGGCCGAGGACGAAGTAGTTCGCCGGCGCGTCGGCGCGGGGCGGTCCGAACCGAAGCTCGAAGCTGCCATCGGCGGCAATCTCGATCTCGCGGTCGTCGAACGCGCTGAGGCTGTCCGGGACGTCGGCCGGCGAGTAGTCGCCGTTGAGGACCTGGAAGCTCAGATCGGCCGTCCCGCCGCGGCGGCCGGTGACGACGTACTCGGCGTCGTCGTGGATCCGGGCGCTGAAGTACAGCGTGTCCGGGTTGTCGAGCCCCACCTTCGTATATGGCGTCGCGGAGCGGACGAAGTAGGGGAAGTCCCGCTCGTAGCCCCAAGCCGAGGCGAGCGCGGCGCGGATGCTGCCGGCGAGATAGTCCAGGCCCTCGACGAGATCCCGCTCGCTACGCACATGGGGCGCATCGCGCACTACCTTCTCGGCCTCGACAATGGCGTCCGCAAGAGCCTGCGTGAGCACGGTCACCAAACCTGTCCCTGGTTGCCTGCGGTACAAATGTGAACCGCTACGGTAGAGTCTGCGGCTAGAGTAGAACGTGTTCTAGGTAAGGGTCAATGTCTTCGTCGCGGCGCTCCCCGCCCACGCAGCGGGTGGTCGATCTGCTCGACCACGTGCTCGCCCACCCCAGCGAGCGGTTCGGGCTGTCCGAGCTCTCCCGGGCCGTGGGCATCAGCAAGCCCACCTGCCTCGGCATCGTCAGCACGCTGGCCGACACTGGCTGGCTGATCTGCGATGCCGAGTCGCGCGCCTACGGCGTCGGCCCGGCCCTCGTCGCCGCGGGCAGGCTCGCGCGCCGCGCGGTGCCGGGGGTAGAGGCCGCCGAGCAGCACCTCGTCCAGCTCGCGACCCGGTACGGCGCCGCCTGCTCGGCCTCAGCCGTCGTCGGCGAGGAGATCGTGGTGCTCGTCAGCGTGCGCGCCGACGGGCGCCCGACCGGGCCGCAGGCGGGCGCGCGGTACCCGTTCGCCCCGCCGCTGGGCCTGATGTATGTGCTGTGGGACACCGACCGCGCCTTCGACCGCTGGCTGACCACCCGCCCGGCCCTGCCCATGACCTTGGACCGGGAACACCTGCGACAGGTGGTCGCAGAGTGTCGCGAGCGTGGCTACCTCGTGGAGGGGCTGACGGAGGTCGGACGGCGGTTGCATACGCTGATGGCCGGGGTCGCCGCCTACGATCTACCTGACGAGGTGCGCGATCTGGTCGGCGAGATGGTGTCCACCCTCGGGGAGCGGGTGTACGTCGGCGCCGAACTGACCGCCCGCGGCAAGCACCCGACGCACTTGCTGGCCGCACCGACATATGACAGCAACGGACGTCAGGAGCTCGTGGTGACCCTCGCGGTGGACGACAGCATCACCGGGGCCGATATATCCCGGCGGGGCAAGGCATTGATGGCGACAGCAGCGGCGATCACCGCAGAGGCCGGCGGAGTGCCGCCCTGCAGGAAGGCGAACATCACATGACGGCAGCGTACGAGATGAGTCATCTCGACAGGCTCGAAGCCGAGGCGGTGTTCATCTTCCGCGAAGTCGCGGCCGCCATCGAACACCCCGCGTTGCTGTTCTCCGGCGGCAAGGACTCCGTCGTCATGCTGCACGTCGCGATGAAGGCCTTCTGGCCGGCGCCCGTGCCCTTCCCCGTCATGCACATCGACACCGGCGAGAACTTCGACGAGGTCCTCGAGTTCCGCGACAAGGTGGTCGCCGAGAACGGCCTGCGGCTGATCGTCGTCAGCGTCCAGGACGACATCGACGCCGGCCGCTCGGTCGAGCAGACCGGCCCGGGCGCCAGCCGCAACCGGCTGCAGACCGTATCGCTCCTGCGGGGCATCAACGAGAACCAGTTCGGCGCCGTCTTCGGCGGCGCGCGCCGCGACGAGGAAAAGGCCCGGCCAAGGAGCGGGTGTTCAGCTTTCGCGACGAGTTCGGGCAGTGGGACCCCCGCAACCAGCGCCCCGAGCTGTGGAGCCTGTACAACGGCCGGCACCGCAAGGGCGAGAACATGCGCGTGTTCCCCCTGTCGAACTGGACCGAGCTCGACATCTGGTCCTACATCGAGGCCGAGGAGATCGAGCTGCCGCAGCTGTACTACGCGCACCGGCGCGAAGTCGTGGAGCGCGACGGCATGCTGCTGGCCGTCAACCGCTTCATCCAGCCGACGGAACGCGAGACGCCCTTCGAGGCGACCGTGCGCTTCCGGACCATCGGCGATGCCACCTGCACCGGCTGCGTCGAGTCGGCCGCCGCCACGGCCAGCGAGGTCGTCGCCGAGGTCGCGGCCGCCCGCTTGACCGAGCGGGGGGCAACGCGGGCGGACGACCGCATCTCCGAGGCCGGTATGGAAGACCGCAAGAAAGAGGGCTACTTCTAGTGACGCAACTTTTGAGACTGGCCACGGCCGGCAGCGTGGACGACGGGAAGTCCACCCTCATCGGGCGCCTGCTCTACGACTCGAAGGCAATCTTCGAGGACCAGCTCAGCGCGGTCGAGAAGACCAGCCAGTCGCGCGGCCAGGACGTTCCCGACCTCGCCCTGCTCACCGACGGCTTGCGGGCCGAGCGCGAGCAGGGCATCACGATCGACGTTGCCTACCGCTACTTCGCCACCCCGAAGCGCAAGTTCATCATCGCCGACACCCCGGGGCACATCCAGTACACCCGCAACATGGTCACAGGGGCATCGACGGCCGACGTCGCGCTGATCCTCATCGACGCGCGCAACGGGGTCCTCGAGCAATCCCGCCGGCACGCGTTCCTCGCGACCCTGCTCGGCATCCCGCACCTCATCATCTGCATCAACAAGATGGACCTCGTCGACTTCTCCGAGGAGCGCTTTCAGGAGATCCGCGACGAGTTCCGCCGCTTCGCGATCAAGCTCGAGGTCTCGGACCTGTCGTTCATCCCGATGTCGGCGCTGTCCGGGGACAACGTCGTACAGCGCAGCCAGGCCATGCCCTGGTACGAGGGCACGTCCCTGCTGCATCACCTCGAAGACGTGCACATCTCCTCTGATCGCAACCTCAT
This sequence comes from Jatrophihabitans sp., assembly GCA_036264855.1. Lineage (GTDB taxonomy): Bacteria > Actinomycetota > Actinomycetes > Mycobacteriales > Jatrophihabitantaceae > Jatrophihabitans. The sequence goes on from DATAQD010000127.1 coordinate 12,068, forward strand.
CGACGTGCGCTTCCCGGTCCAGTACGTCATCCGGCCGCACCAGTCGACCGATGACACGCTGCACGACTTCCGCGGCTACGGGGGCACGATCGCCAGCGGCGTGATCCGCACCGGCGACGAGGTCACCGTGCTCCCGTCCGGGTTCGCGACCGCGGTCGAGGCCGTCTGGGCTCCGGGCGGCCGCAGGCTGGAGGAGGGTTTCGCCGGGCAGGCCGTCACGCTCCAGCTCCGCGACCAGATCGACATCAGCCGCGGCGACCTCATCTGCCGTCCGCACAACCGTCCGCACGTGGGGCAGGACATCGACGCGATGGTCTGCTGGATGTCTTCGGAGACCCAGCTGACGCCGGGTTCGCGGTACACCATCCAACACACCACGCGTTCGACGCGGGCCGTCGTGCGCGAACTGGACTACCGCCTGAACGTCAACTCGCTGCACCGCGACGAGACGGCCGAGTCGCTCTCGCTCAACGAGATCGGCCGGATCCGACTGCGCACCCAGCAGCCGCTGCTGTTCGACCCGTACCGCCGTAGCCGCAACATGGGCAGCTTCATCCTCATCGACGAGGCCACCAACAACACCGTGGCCGCCGGCATGATCACCGGCCCGAGCCAGCAGTCCTCGCATGTGGTCTGGCACGAAGGGTCGGTCCGGCGCTCCGAGCGGGCCACCCAGGGCATGACCGTCTGGCTGACCGGGCTGTCCGGGTCGGGCAAGTCGACGGTGGCCGCCGAGCTCGAACGCCGCCTGGTCGCGTCGGGGCGGCCGGCCTACCTGCTCGACGGCGACAACCTGCGGCACGGGCTCAATGCCGGCCTGGGCTTCTCGGCCGAGGACCGGGCCGAGAACGTCCGGCGCGTGGGCGAGGTCGCCAAGCTGCTGGCCGACGCCGGTGTGGTGGCGATCGTCTCGCTGGTCAGTCCCTACGCGGCCGACCGGCAGAGCGTGCGCGCCTCGCACAGCGAGGCCGGGCTGCCGTTCCTGGAGATCTTCGTCGATACGCCGCTCGAGGTGTGCGAAAGCCGCGACCCCAAGGGCATGTACGCCAAGGCCCGCGCCGGCGAGATCCGCAATTTCACCGGCATCGATGACCCCTACGAGGCGCCCGAGGCGCCGCACCTGCGGGTGCGGCCCGAGGACGGGGACGCCGCGGCCCAGGCCGCGCTCGTCCTCGACCTCATCGAGCGGATCTCGGAGTGAGCGCGGCGCTGACCGACGCCCGGCTCGCCGCCGACCTGGCCGATCAGGCCGGTCAGTTGCTCCTCACGTTGCGCGCGCACAGCGGACTGACCGGCAAGGAACTCGGGCAGCGCGGAGACGCCGACGCGAACGCGCTCCTCCTGCGTGAGCTCGCGGACGCGCGGCCGACCGACGCGGTGCTGTCCGAGGAGTCGGCCGATTCGCCGGCCCGGCTTGCCGCCAACCGGGTGTGGATCATCGATCCGCTCGATGGGACCCGCGAGTACGGCATGCCTAACCGTGACGACTGGGCCGTGCACGTCGCGCTGTGGCAGGCCGGGCTGGGCATCACCGACGCGGCGGTCGCGCAGCCGTCCCTGGATGAGGTGTACGCGAGCGACGCCGTCGTCGCGGCCACGCGTCCGCGCCCCCGCAAGCGGTTCTTGGTCAGCGACACCCGGCCGCCGGCGTTCGCGGCGGCGGTGGCCGATGCGCTGGACGCCGACCTGGTGCCGATGGGTTCGGCCGGGGCGAAGGCGATGGCGGTGCTGAGGGGCGACGCGGACGCCTACCTGCACGCGGGTGGTCAGTGGGAATGGGACTCGGCCGCCCCGGTCGGCGTGGTCGTCGCCGCGGGCCTGCATGCCTCCCGGATCGACGGCAGCCCGCTCGCATACAACGAGCCGCACCCCTACCTGCCCGACCTGCTGATCTGCCGCGCGGAGCTCGCCGAACCGCTACGGCGCGCGATCGCCGACGCCTGCTGAGAGTTACGGTGGACGCGTGACCGATCCCGAGAACGTGACGCAGCTGCGGCCGCTCGACCTCGAAGAGGTCGAGATCGACGAGACGCCGGATTCCGAGCGCCCGCTCCCGCTGGAGGCCGACCCGGCCGACGTCGCGGACCAGCGCGACCATCTCGACCTGGACGACGACGACTGGCGGGACTCCGAGCCGAACGTCTGACCGAACCTCACAGAGAATATCTGCCGGCGCCGGTAGCCTCGATCCACCTCGTACGATTCGCCGCCTTTGTCGGCGCCGATGGCCGGGCGAGCCGCAGGCGGGTCCAGTGCCGCCGGAAAGCGGGTGTGCGTGACCGCAACCTCCGCTCGAAAGATCGATATCCCCGACGAAGGCGCCTACATGGCGGTCGAAACGATCAGCTTCGACCGAGTTCGCGCCCTGATCAAGGTCACCGGCGAACTCGACGTCGGAACCTCCGCTCCGCTCTGGGCCGTCTTGCAAGGACACCTCGCCGCGGGTCGGCGCTTCCTGCGCCTGGACCTGTCCGGCGTCACATTTCTCGACGCCAGCGTGCTGGGCGGCATCACCCGAGCGCACCAGGATGCACTCGGGCGACGGGGAACCGTGGTCATCACCGGCGTTCAACCTGCGATCGCGCGGGTGTTCGAGTTGACCGGACTCGCCGAGGTGCTCTTTGGGCGCACCTCCCGCGCCGACCACGACCTCGACGGTCGCCAGGTTATTCGCGGCGACTTCGGCCCCGCGCCGAGCTGACCGGTCCGGCGAGCCCCATCGAGGCGACGAGCAGCCGCACGCAGTAGTCGGCCAGCGCGGTGCGCTCGACCGTCAGCGAGCCGTCCAACCAGCGGATGAACAAGTTCGCCATCGCGCCGACGAGCGCCGTGGCCGTCAACTGCGCGTTCGCGTCCTCACCACCGTCGAGCTGGGTCCGGATGATCTCCGCGAACGCCGGCGACAGCGCCACCCCGCGGATGCCGAGGGTCGGGTCGGTCAACGGTTCCAGCAACAGCACGCGCCCCTTGCGCGGATCCTCGGTCAGCAGATCGAGGAACGCCTCCACGGCCGCACGGGCCACGGGCTCGTATTCTCGGCGGCCGGCCCCCGCGACGGCGTCGACGAGCACCTGCCCCGCTTCGGCCGCCACCTCGTCATACACCGCAAGCAGCAAGGCCTCCCGGTCGACGAAGTTCTCGTAGAAGTAGCGGTCGGTCAGGTGCGCGGCGCGGCACACCGAGCGCACGCTGACCGCGGCACTGCCCTGGCTACCGAGCAGCTCCAGCCCGACGTCGAGCAGCTTGCGCCGCCGGTCGGCGCGCCGATCAGCCAGGGTGGTGCCCGCCCAGCCGCGACCGCTCACGCCCCGATCATGCCCGATGCCCGAAGTTGACGACACCTGTCATCAAATCTAGTCTGGCGCGGTGCAGCCGCTGACGCAGCAAGCCGCAACGAACGTCGAACCCCTCGGTCCGGACTCGCTGATGTGGAAGTACTTCGGCGACTGGCGCGCGACCCTGCTCTCCCTCTGGGCGGGCTCCATGCAGAACATGTATCCGCCGCTGGGCGCCGCGGTCGAGGAGCACTCGCGCTTCTTCGACGAGCGCTGGGAGCGGCTGTGGCGCTCGACGTATCCGATCGGCGGCTGCGTCTACGACGGACCGCGGTCCGAGCAGACCGCCCACGAAGTGCGCGATTACCACCGGACGATCAGGGCGTCGACAAGCATGGCCGGCCCTACAGCGCGCTCAATCCCGAGACCTTCTTCTGGGCGCACGCCACGTTCATCATGATCCCGGTTTTGGTCTGCGAACACTTCGGCACCCCCCTGTCGCGCGAGCAGAAGGAACGCCTTTACGCCGACGGCGTCCAGTGGTGGCGGCTGTACGGGCTGAGCATGCGCCCGGTTCCGCCGGACTGGGAGGCCTTCGTCCAGTATTGGGACGACGTGTGCGAGACCGGTCTCGAGGACAACGTGGCCACCCGCGAGGTCCTCGACATCCGCTATATCGCCAAGCCGCCCGCTCTGCCGTGGCTGCCCGATGCCGTCTGGTCGATGCTGCGGATCCC
>DATAQD010000243.1:0-4368 GCA_036264855.1 Jatrophihabitans sp.
CATCGAGAAGTAAGCGCAACCGCCGACGCCCCGGTCGCGCGCGTCTGCGTGCGGGCCGGGGCTTCGTCGCGACAGCACGACACTTTCGATCTTCCTGCGCGTGACGCGTCACCGCGCGCCACGCGCAGGGGGATCGGCCCCGAACACCCGGAAGGGAAATCAATGCCGAAGATCCTCAGTTTCGACGAGGACGCCCGGCGCGCGCTGGAGCGCGGCGTCGACAAGCTCGCTGACGCGGTCAAGGTCACGCTCGGGCCCCGGGGGCGCAACGTCGTCCTTGCCAAGTCCTACGGCGCCCCGACAATCACCAACGACGGCGTCACCATCGCCCGCGAGATCGAGCTGACCGACCCGTACGAGAACCTGGGCGCGCAGCTGGCCAAATCGGTCGCCACCAAGACGAACGATGTCGCTGGCGACGGCACCACCACCGCCACCGTGCTGGCCCAGGCCCTGGTCAATGCGGGCCTGAAGAACGTGGCCGCGGGCGCCAACCCGATGTCGCTCAAGCGCGGCATCGATGCCGCGGTCGAGGCGGTCAACGCCGCCCTGGACAAGGTCGCCCAGCCGGTCGACGACGAGCAGGGCATCGCCCACGTCGCGACGATCTCGGCCCAGGACGCCACCATCGGCGCGCTGATCGGCGAGGCGTTCACCAAGGTCGGCAAGGACGGCGTCATCACCGTCGAGGAGAGCCAGACCCTCACCACCGAGCTCGAGTTCACCGAGGGCATGCAGTTCGACAAGGGCTACATCAGCCCGTACTTCGTGACCGACCCGGAGGCCGGTGAGGCCACCTTCGACGACCCGTACATCCTGATCACCACCCAGAAGATCTCCGCGGTCTCCGACCTGCTGCCGCTGCTCGAGAAGGTCGCCCAGGCCGGCAAGCCCCTGGTCGTCATCGCCGAGGACGTCGACGGTGAAGCGCTCTCGACCCTGGTCGTGAACGCGATCCGCAAGACCTTCAGCGCGGTCGCGGTCAAGGCGCCGTTCTTCGGCGACCGCCGCAAGGCCTTCCTGCAGGATCTCGCGGTCGTCACCGGGGCGCAGGTCATCGCGCCCGAGGTCGGCCTCAAGCTCGACCAGGCCGGGCTCGACACGCTCGGTCAGGCCGGCCGGGTCGTCGTCACCAAGGACGTCACGACGGTGACCCACGGCGCCGCCGACCAGAGTGACATCGACGCCCGCGTCGCCCAGATCCGCCGCGAGATCGAGGACACCGACTCCGACTGGGATCGCGAGAAGCTCCAGGAGCGGCTCGCCAAGCTGGCCGGTGGAGTCGGCGTGATCAAGGTCGGCGCGGCCACCGAGGTCGAGATGAAGGAGCGCAAGCACCGCATCGAGGACGCCATCTCGGCCACCCGCGCCGCGATCGAGGAGGGCATCATCGCCGGCGGCGGTGCCGCACTCGTGCACGCGTCGTCCGCCCTCGACGGCGACCTCGGGCTCTCCGGCGACGAGGCGACCGGGGTGGCCATCGTGCTGTCCGGGCTGGCCGAGCCGCTGCGCTGGATCGCCAGCAACGCCGGCGAAGAGGGCTATGTGGTCGTCTCCAAGGTTCGCGAACTGCCCGAGAACCACGGGCTGAACGCGGCCACCGGCGAGTTCGTCGACCTGCTCAAGGCCGGCGTCGTCGACCCGGTGAAGGTGACGAAGGCGGCGCTGGCGAACGCGGCGTCCGTGGCCTCGCTGCTGCTCACGACCCAGAGCGCGGTCGTCGAGAAGCCGAGCGACGCGGACGAGCACAGCCACGACGGGCACGGCCACTCGCACGGTCCCGGCGGGCACGGGCACTCGCACGGTCCCGGCTTCTGACCCAGGCTCACCAGATCCGGCCCCGCGGCCCTCAGGCGCGGGGCCGGATCCGTTGGTGCCGACGGCTCCTCGACGATGGGGGCGAAGGGACCGTCGCCGCCGGCGGCGCCGGGATCGGGCCCGGGTCAGCCGGAGCTTCAGGACGGCTGGCGGGTGAGCAGCGCCTCGCGCTCCTCGACGGACAGCCCGCCCCACACGCCGTAGGGTTCGCGGGCGGCCAGCGCCCAACGCAAGCAGTTCTCGATCACCGGGCAGGCCGCGCACACGGCCTTGGCCTGCATTTCGCGGCGGACGCGAGAGGGCCCACGCTCGTTCTCAGGGTGGTAGAACGTCGCCGTGTCGCCGCCACGGCATGCGGCGCCGACCTGCCAGTCCCAGTCGCCCTGGCGCAGGGCCGGGAGTCGTCGAACTTCGGCCATCGGGTACCCCCGGAAACACCGGACCGTCACCCCGTCGACGGTCGTCTGCACATACCAAAGAGCGAGCCAGCCAAAGGTGACGCTGCTGACCGCTGGTCGCGCGACTTTGGCACCGGAGCACCCGAAATGGCCGGTGCTCCGTGCGGGGCGGAGTGGCCGAATTGGATCGGCGGAGATGGCGCCGGTCAGCGCCTCTTGCTCAGGGCCGCAACCGCGTCGGTGTAGCCGCGGGCGTAGTCCCAGCTCACGTAGGAATCCTGGTCGGGGGCGAAGGCGGGCTCGTGGACGTGCGTGCGGCCCTCGCCGAGCAGCGCCCGCAGGTTGGCGGCCATCAGGTCCCAGCTGAAGAAGTGCTGCTCGCCGCAGTCGCCGCAGTCGACGCTGATCCCTTCGACGCCCTGGGGGCCGAGGGTCCGGCGGAACTCGGCGAGTTCGGCGAGATCGGCGAGGACGTCCTCGCGCTCGTCATCGGTCAGGGGCTGGGCGGGCTCGTTGTCGTCGAGCACTGCCGCCGGATCGTCGGGGTCGCCGAGGAATGGGTCCACCGGACCGTCATCAAGAGTCATCGGATCCCCGCGGAGTGCGTCACGCCCCCCACGGTAGGTCGGCCACTGCGTCCGCGCCAACCGAAACCACGATCCGCGTGACATTTTTTCACCCGTAGGTCGGCCCAATCGCCGACCTGAGACGGCGACCGCGGCCGGCCCGAGTGACGGCGTTCGCGCAGGTACGATGAAACGCCGGCGAGTGCTAGGAGTTCACACGTTGCCCGACGAGTCCGCACGAGTGGCTCTGCCCGCCAAGTTCGCCGCCCTGGGCCTGACCTATGACGACGTCCTGCTGCTTCCGGGCGAGACGGACGTCGTCCCCGGCGAGGTCGACACCACCTCGCGGCTGACCCGCGAGATCTCGGTGGCCATCCCGCTGCTGTCGGCCGCGATGGACACCGTCACCGAGGCCCGGATGGCGATCGCGATGGCTCGCGAAGGCGGCATCGGGGTCCTGCACCGCAACCTGTCCGTCGAGGATCAGGCCTACCAGGTCGACCTCGTCAAGCGCACCCAGACCGGGCTCATCCCCAACCCCGTCACGATCGGTCCGGACGCCACCCTCGAGCAACTCGACGAGGTCTGCGGCCAGTACCGCATCTCCGGGCTCCCCGTCGTCGATTCCGGCATGCGCCTGCTCGGCATCATCACCAACCGCGACCTGCGCTTCGTGCCCGTCGCGGAATGGGGGCAGACGAAGGTCGACGAGGTCATGACGCCGATGCCGCTGATCACCGCACCGGTCGGCATCTCGCACGAGGACGCCACCATGCTGCTGCGCCAGCACAAGCGCGAGCGGCTGCCGCTGGTCGACCCCGCCGGCCGGTTGGCCGGGCTCATCACCGTCAAGGATTTCGTCAAGTCCGAGCAGTACCCCAACGCGTCCAAGGACCCGCAGGGACGGCTGTTGGTCGCCGCCGCGATCGGCTACTTCGGCGACGCCTGGCAGCGGGCCACCACCCTGGTCGAGGCCGGCGTCGATGTCCTGGTGGCCGACACCGCGCACGGGCACGTCCGGCTCCTGCTCGACATGGTGCGCCGGCTGAAGACCGACCCGGCGACCCGGCACGTGCAGGTGATCGGCGGCAACGTCGCGACGACGGAGGGCGCGCAGGCGTTCGTCGATGCCGGCGCGGACGCGGTGAAGGTCGGCGTGGGCCCGGGCTCGATCTGCACCACGCGGGTCGTCACCGGTGTCGGCGCGCCGCAGATCACCGCCGTCTACGACGCTTCGCTCGCGTGCAAGCCGGCCGGCGTCCCGGTCATCGCCGACGGCGGCCTGCAGTACTCCGGCGACATCGCCAAGGCGATCGTGGCCGGCGCCGACACCGTGATGGTCGGCTCGCTGCTCGCCGGCTGCGACGAATCGCCCGGTGACCTGATCTTCGTCAACGGCAAGCAGTTCAAGTCCTACCGCGGGATGGGATCGCTGGGCGCGATGAGCTCACGCGGCAAGAAGTCCTATTCGAAGGACCGCTACTTCCAGGCCGAGGTCACGAGCGACGACAAGCTCGTCCCCGAGGGCATCGAGGGCCGGGTCGCGTACCGCGGTCCGCTGTCCGCCGTCGCGCACCAGCTCGTCG
>DATAQD010000012.1:0-17528 GCA_036264855.1 Jatrophihabitans sp.
CAGCTTTCCACCGCAGCCGGTCATCACCAGCGACAACCTGACCGTGGCCATCGACTCGGTCATCTACTTCCAGGTCACCGATCCCCGCTCAGCCACCTATGAGATCCAGAACTACATCCAGGCCGTGGAACAGTTGACGATCACCACGCTGCGCAACGTCATCGGCTCGCTGAACCTCGAGCAGGCCCTGACCAGCCGGGATGAGATCAACAGCAAGCTGCGCGGCGTGCTCGACGAGGCGACGGGTCCCTGGGGCATCCGGGTGGCCCGCGTCGAGATCAAGGCGATCGATCCGCCGCCGTCCATCCAGGACGCGATGGAGCAGCAGATGCGCGCCGACCGCAACAAGCGCGCCTTGATCCTCACCGCCGAGGGGCAGCGCGAGTCGGCCATCAAGACGGCCGAGGGCCAGAAGGCAGCACAGATCCTGGACGCCGAGGGCCAGAAGCAAGCGGTGATCCTGGGCGCCGAGGCGGACCGGCAGTCGCGGATCCTGCGGGCGGAGGGGGAGCGGGCCGCCCGCTACCTCGCGGCCCAGGGTCAGGCCAAGGCGATCGAGACGACGTTCGGCGCGATCCACGCCGCCAAGCCCGACCCGGCGCTGCTCGCCTACCAGTACCTGCAGACGCTGCCCCAGATCGCCCAGGGCGACGCGAACAAGATGTGGATCGTCCCCAGCGAGTTCAGCAAGGCGCTCGAGGGCCTGGCCAAGCTAAGCGGTGGCGGCGACGACTCCGCGCCGTCGTGGCTCGATGCGCAGAGCTCCGGCGGTGGGGACGCCGGGCCGCCGATCGACACCTCCGGCTGGTTCGACTCGAACCTGCCGCCGGCGGCCGACCAGGTGGAGGCCGCCGACCTGCGGGCCTCGGACGATGACGCGGATTCGCGAGCGGCCCGCGCCGGGATGCCGGACGAGGACGGTGCCGACGTCGCCGCGATCCTGCGCAAGCGGGTGCCCACCGCCGACGATCCGCCCCTCGACGAGGAGCCGGCGCCGGCCCAGGAGGAGTTCCCGCGGGCGCCCGGCTACCAATACCCCCCGCAGCCGCCGCAGCCGCCCGGCTACCAGTACCCGCAGCAGCCGGAGCAGCCGCCGGGCTACGAGTACCCGCAGAACCCGCCCTACCAGCCCCCGCAGAAGTAGGCCGTCAGAACCACGTCTGCGTCCACGGCGCGAGCGGCGTCGCGAACATGGCGCCGGCCCGGTCGAGCGCGCCCGGGCTGAGTTCCTCGACGGCCCCGGAGAACGAGATTTCCCGCAGCCGGTGCCCGCCCAGGTAGATCGCCGCGAGCGCCCGCTGCGAGATGCGCAGGTCGGCGGCCTCGTCGGTCGGGTGGCACGCGGCGCCGTCGGCCGTCGCCTCGAGCCGGACCCGGCCGGTGCCGAATCGCCCGAGATCGTCGTCGACGACGTCGAGCACGAGCCGGCCGGGCATCGCGTATCCCCGCATGGCCAGCGCGGCCGGGACGTCCAGCAACCGGATCCAGAGCAGGTCGCCGGTCCCGGTGTGCTTGAGCGCGCGCCCGTCCTTGAGCTGCCACCGGATCGGCTCGTCGACGGGACGCGCGGGCAGCGAGATCTCCTCGATGACGTCGATACCGCTGAGGTAGCCCCACAGGTCGCGGTACGCCTCGTCGGTCGCGGCCACGAAGTCGCTCACCTCGAGCGCGCCGAGCGCGCCGTCGAGCTCGAAATCGCGCGTGACCTTCCAGGCGAGCAAGCCGTCCGCACCGTCCGGGCCGTCGTGCAGGACCCAGTTCGGTTGCGGACCGATCGGCTCGTAGCCATCCAAGGCGAGGCGCCGGTCCCACCACGGACCCCGGCGGTCGACCTGGCCCGACCGCAGCCGCCGCGCCGCGTCGAAGATCGTTCGGGCGGTCTCGCCGAGCTCGGCCGCCTCGACCTGGCGAACGCGGCCGGGAGCAGCGGGCGGAAGGGAGCCCAACGGTCGCCGTGGAAGGTAGGTGTACCTCGCGTTGTCGACCGCCGCCGCGTACCCGTACCGGCCGTAGATCGGCCACTCGGCGGCGACCAGCATGCTCAGCGGATCACCGCGGTCCTTCGCCGCCTGCAGCGCCTGCGTGATCATGTGCGTCAATAGACCCCGGCGGCGGTGGGTGGCCGCCACGCTGACGGCCGTCAGCGCGTCCACCTCGACATCGTGGGTCGCCGGACCGAACCCGGGGATGGTGAGATTGCGGGGCTCCGTCGCCAGTGTGGCGACGAGGCGGCCGCGGTCGCGGTAGGCCCACGCGCGGTCCGGTAGCCAGTCGCGAGCCCAGTGGGACACGTGCCGGGGAAAGTCGTCCTCGTACGGGTTGCCGAGCAGGGTGGCGACGAGGGCGCGCATCCACGCCTCGACCTCGTCGGCGGCCACGGGGTTGACCAGCTCGGGTTCACTCACACCCCGACCCTGCCAGGCCCGGCCAAGCTATATCCAGCTGACCCGGTTGTGCAGATAGACGTAGCCGACGAAGCTCACCGCGTCGATCGCCGAGTGCGCGACGACCAGCGGCCACACCCGGCGGGTGCGTTGGAACCACCAGCCGAAAAGCAGGCCCATGACCGCGTTGCCGACGAAGCCGCCGTAGCCCTGGTAAAGGTGGTAGGAGCCGCGCAGCACCGCCGACGCAGCCAGCGCGCGGGAGTTCGTCCACCCGAGCTGGCGCAGCCGGGTGAGCACGAAGGCGCACACGATGATCTCTTCGGCGACCCCGTCCTGGAACGCGTTCAGCACCAGGATCGGGATGCGGTACCAGACGTCGGGGAAGTCGGTGACCACGATCTGCGCGTTGAGGCCGGCCTGGCGAGCGACGTACACGAGGGCCAGACCCGGGATGCCGATCGCGGCGGCGAAGCCGAGGCCCTGCCCGACCTCCTTGAGCCGCAGCCGGTCGAGACCGATCCCGAGCCCGGGGCCGCCGGGCGAGCGCAGCAGCAGCACTATCGCGAGGAACGCCGGCAGGACCCCCTGCAGGATGGCCGACAGCGCGTCGAGGATGTCCAGCCACTGGTAGACGGTCTGCTGCTGATGGACGAGGGGGCCGGTGGCGACGTTGCTGAAACCCGGGCCGTTGTTGATCGTGACCTGGGCGCGGATGAAGCTGAGCAGCGCGTTGATACCCGACATGCCGTACGAGATGCCCAGGACAGCGAGCAGTTCCAGGCCGTACCGCTCCTTGACCGGCGCCGGCGAGACCGCCTCTTCGGCTTGCGCTTCCACCGGCCCAGTCTGCCGCAGGCCCGCTGAGGGGAGCTCAGGCCGCCCGCGGGTGACGCAGCGTGATGTCGGCGCAGGCCGCACAGGTCTCTTCCGGGATCATCCCGAGCCGCATGAGGCCGGCGAACACCGTGCAGCCGACGCAGAACGCGAACACCGACTCGAGGGTCGCAGCCACAGCCACCAGGCCGAGCAGCGCGAAGGTCGCGGGGTCGAAGCCCAACGCCAACAGGACGACCCCGACGACGGTCATCGCCGCGCCCACGGCCTGGGCGAAGCGTTTGGGCGGGCCGGGCACGAGCTTCTCGGGCCCGATCCGGGGGGCGACGACCCGGGTCGCGAACAGCCCGAGCGGGCTGAGTTTGGGACCGGTGAGCACGCGGGCGACGAATCCCGCGGCGAGAGGCGCGCTCAGCCAGAGCCAGCCATGACCGAGCGTGCTGGCCAGCACGATCGTCGACACGCTCAGCATGGCGACGCCGGCCGCGACGGTCCGGGCGGCCACCTCGTTCACCGGGTTGGGGAAGCCGAGGATTCGGGACACGACCCAAATCCTACCGATTGACTAGGCATCACGTCCGCATCGGTGCGACCACCAGGGTCTGCAGCCCGCTGCCGACCAGCCCGCGCGCGTCCGACAGGGTCGAACGGGCCAGCGCCGAGCCGTGGCCACCGAGATGCGTCACCGCGTCCATGAGCACCCATTCGCCTTCGACCGGCCGGGCCAGGTGGACGTCCAGGTCGACGTTGAGGAAGGACCATACCGACCAGTCCAGCTCGGCCGAGATGCCGCTGGCCGAATCGGCGATCAGCGCGACCCGGGCCAGCCCGGACATGTCGTGGTCGTCCAGCAACGCGGTGCGGGGACACACCCATGCGGCGGCCGGGCCCGGCTCGGCCATGGCGCCCCGGACGAAACGCCATTCCAGGCTCGCGCCGTAGCCGAAGTCGGCATCGAGACCCGGTCCGGCGTCCGGCACCGCGGTGGGAGCGGCCGCCGGTGCGCTCAGCGGGGCGGTGTCGGCGTCGCGCACGAACCAGACCCGGACCTGCAGGCAATCGCGGCCCTGCGCGGTCAGGATCACCTCGGCCAGCGCGGCACTGCGGGCGGCGCGGACCACCCGGGCCCGGGTCTCGACCTCGCCGACCGGAACCGGGCCCACGAACTCGGCCGCGACCCGGAGCCCGATGAGGTCCGTCCGCCCCGTCTCGGCCTGGACGGCACGCTCGGCGGCGGTCACCGCGAGGCAGTTGGGCGGGCCGCCGTGCTGCAGGTTCGGCGCCCACGGCCCAGCCGTGGCGGGGCCGGCGACGTACCGGCCGGACGTCGAGGTCTCGTCGAGCCGAAGAAAATAAGAGTCCGCCACGAGAGACCAAACTAGTTGGCCCGATCATGGAATCGATGACCTAGACTCGATTGCGAAGGGACGGCGGCACATCCCTCCCGTGCCGCCGCCCCTTTTTTGATGCCCGGACTCGAGTGATCTCGCGAACGGGCGGGCGCAGGTGGAACCGGCTGACCCGGTCCCCGCGAATCCCCTTCTGACCGGCCGCGCCCAGCGCGCGCGACCGCGCCGACGGGGAGGAGAACGCCAGTGAGACGTCGCCGGATCGCGGTCGTCGGCAGCGGGGTCGCCGGCCTTACTGCCGCCTACATCCTTCAGCGGGACGCCGACGTGACGCTGTACGAGGCCGACGAGCGACTCGGTGGGCACGCCGACACTCATGATGTCGTCGGAGCCGACGGCCGGCTGCGCAGCGTCGACACGGGCTTCATCGTGCACAACCTGCGCACCTACCCGCTGCTGAGCCGGCTGTTTCGCGAGCTCGGCGTGGTCACCCGGGAATCGGACATGAGCATGTCGGTGTCCTGCGGCGGGTGCGGACTCGAGTACGCCGGAGGGCGGGGCCCGTCCGGCATCCTTCCCGCGATCCGGGTCCTGGGCAACGGCCGGTACCTGCGCATGCTCGGCGAGGTGGTGCGCTTCCACCGCCGCGCCCACGCCCTGCTGGCCGGCGAGGACGACGGCCGGACGGTACGGGAGTTCCTCGCCGAAGGCCGCTTCTCGAGGTATTTCGTCTCGCACTTCATGACGCCGGTGATCGCGGCGGTGTGGTCGACGGCCCCGACCCAGGCCGGGGACTACCCGGCGCGGTACCTGTTCGCTTTCCTCCACAACCACGGCTTCCTTGGGATCACCGGCAGCCCGGTCTGGTACACCGTCGCGGGTGGTTCGGCGCGCTACGTCGAGCGGGCCGCGAAGGGGCTCACCGCCGTCGAGACCTCCACGCCGATCCGCGCGGTGACCCGGGTCAGCACCGGCGTCGAGATCCGCGACGAGTCCGATCAGGCCAGCCAGTTCGACGGGGTCGTCCTGGCCACGCACCCGAACCAGGCGCTGCGCATGCTCTCGACCCCGACCCGGACCGAGCGGGAGCTGCTGGGTGCGATCGAATACACGGTCAACCCGACCTTGCTGCACACCGATACGTCGGTGCTGCCCAGGACCGCGAAGGCCGCGGCGTCCTGGAACTACTCGCTGCCGTCCTGTGACGCGGTGCCGACCGCTGTGCAGGTCAGCTACAACATGAACCGCCTGCAACGGCTGGAAGCACCGCAGACCTACATCGTGACGCTGAACGGCGAAGGCGACATCGCCGAGCACGCGGTCATCGACCGGATGAAGTACGAGCACCCGGTGTACACCGTCGATTCGGTAGCCGCGCGGGGTCGGCTGCCGGGGCTGAACGACGGAGTGGTGGCCTTCGCCGGCGCGTATCACGGCTGGGGATTCCACGAGGACGGCTGCCGCGCCGGCGTCGACGCGGCGATGTCGCTGGGGGTGCGCTGGTGAGGTGCTTGCGGTGAGCGCCAGCGCGAGGAGCCGCCACGCTCCGGCGATCTATGAGATTGACATCGCCCACGTGCGGACCGATCCGGTGCGTCACGAGGTGCGGCACCGCAGCTATCTCTGGTTTGTCGACCTCGACGACCTGCCCAGGCATGGGGTGCTGGCTCGGTTCCGGTCCCGCGACCACGTCGGCGACCCGGCGAAGAGCTTGCGCGCCAACGTCGACAGTTATCTCGCCGAGAACGGCATCGACCTGCGCGGGGGGCGGATCACCCTGCTCACGAGCGCGCGCAGCCTCGGTTACGTGTTCAACCCGCTGAGCCTGTACTGGTGCCATGACGGCGACGGGAACCTCAGCTGCGTCGTCGCCGAGGTGCACAACACCTACGGGCAACGGCACCGCTACCTGCTGCATCCTGACGACGCCGGCCGGGCCGAGACGGCCAAGACGTTCTACGTCTCGCCGTTCCATCCGGTCGACGGGCACTACCGGATGAGCGTGCCCGAACCGGGCGAACGGCTCGCGGTCACGATCACCCTGCACCGCCCGGGCCGCCGCCCGTTCGCGGCGTCGGTGCGGGGAGTGCGGCGTCCGGCCACCCGCGCCACCATCCTCACCGCCGCGCTGCGTCATCCGCTCGAGACCTGGGTGGTGCGGGCGCTCATCACGGCGCACGGCATCGCCTTGTGGCGCAAGGGCCTGCCCGTGCAGCCCCGCCCCGCGGCCGCGTCCGTGTCCGCCGAACCTGCCCGTCCATCCTCGTCCGTCCCGGAGGTCCGCATGCCGACCCAGCCCACCCGCGCCGAGCGCCTCGCCCGCCTCGTCACCCGAACCGCCGGGATCGACCTACCGGTCCGGATCCGCGCCTGGGACGGCAGCGAGGCCGGTCCGGCAGACGGGCCGGTCCTGGTCATCCGGTCGCGCCGGGCCCTGCGCCGGCTGCTGTGGGCGCCGGGCGAGCTGGGCCTGGCCCGGGCCTACGTCACCGGCGACATCGACGTCGAGGGCGATCTGGCCGAGGGCTTCCGGCGGGCGTGGCGCCTCGCCCGGTCGCGCGCGGACACCGGCATCGCGCTGAGCCCGATCGCTAAGGCCACGACCGTGATCGCGGCCTGCCGGCTCGGCGTGATCGGCGCACCGCCCAGGCCGCCGGCAGCGGAGGCCCGACTGGCCGGCCGGGTGCACAGCCGGGTGCGGGACCGGGCGGCGATCTCGCACCATTACGACCTCTCCAACGATTTCTACACGCTCCTGTTGGACGAGACGATGGCGTACTCGTCCGCATACTTCATGGGCCCGGACCAGTCATTGGCCGACGCGCAGCGCGCCAAGCTCGACCTGATCTGCCGCAAGCTCGACCTGCAGCCCGGCCAGCGGCTGCTCGACGTCGGCTGCGGCTGGGGATCGCTGATCTTGCACGCCGCCGAGCATTACGACGTGCACGCGACCGGCATCACGTTGTCGGCCAACCAGCGCGACCACATCGTGAAGCGGGTCGCGGACCGCGGGCTCACCGGCCGGGTCACCGTCCGCTTGCAGGACTACCGGGAGTTCGGTGAAAGCGGCGGCGATGCCTTCGACGCGGTCAGCTCGATCGAGATGGGCGAGCACGTGGGGGAGGGCCAGTACCCGGTGTACGCCGGCATCCTGCACGGCGCGCTCAAGCCGACCGGCCGGCTGCTGCTCCAGCAGATGTCGCGGCACCCCGACACCGCGCCGGGCGGCGGCGCGTTCATCGAGTCCTACATCGCGCCCGACATGCACATGCGGCCGATGTCGCGCACCGTTGCCCACCTCGAGGCGGCCGGCTTCGAGGTCCGTGACGTCGAAGCGCTGCGCGAGCACTACGTCACCACCGTCCGGCAGTGGATCGCCACCTTCGAGTCCCGGTGGGACGAGTTCGTCGCCCTGGTCGGCGAGGAGGTCGCCCGGGTGTGGCGGCTCTACCTCGTGGGCGGCGCGCTGACCTTCGAAGAGGGACGGATGGGCGTCGATCAGTTCCTGGCGGTCAGGCCGACGGTCGAGGGCACGAGCGCGATGCCGCGGACCCGGCCCTGGACGGCGGATGCCGTCGGCCGATGAGCTCGTTTGACGCCTCGGCGTTCGCCGGCACCCTGGGCTGGGCCGGCGGTGCTGTTGTCGTCGTGCTCGCCGCGACCTTCACGGTCGCCAAGATCGTGCACAAGCACAGCGTCATCGACACGACGTGGGGCCTGCTCTTCGTCACGATCGCGGTCGTGGTCTTCATCGGCTCGGCCGGGCACGGAAACGATCTACGGCGCTGGCTGCTGCTCGGGTTGCCTGGGCTCTGGGGCGTTCGGCTCGCGCAGCACATCGCCCGGCGCACCGTCGGTCGTCCGGAGGACCCGCGCTACGAGCAGCTGGTGGGGAAGGCCAGGGGAAACCCGGATCTGTACGCGCTGGGGAAGATCTACCTTCTGCAAGGCCTGCTGGCGTTCGTCATCGCCTCGCCGATCCTGGCCGGCGGCTTCGAGGGTGACCCGGTGGGTCCGGTGGCGTGGGTGGGCGTCGCGTTGTGGGTCATCGGGTTGTTCTTCGAGGCGGTGGGTGACGCGCAGCTCGAGCGCTTTCGCCGCGAGCCCGCGAACAAGGGCAAGGTCATCGACGTCGGCCTGTGGCGCTACACGCGACACCCGAACTACTTCGGCGACGCCAGCGTGTGGTGGGGGATCTTCCTCGTCGCCGCCGACGCCTGGCCCGGCGTCGTCACCGTCTATGCGCCGGTGCTCATGACCTTGTTGCTGACCAAGGGTTCGGGCGCGCGGATCCTCGAGAAGCACCTGAGCTCGCGCGCCGGCTGGGACGACTACGCCGCCCGGACCAGCATGTTCATCCCCCTGCCGCCCAAGCAGCGCTGATTCCCTGCCGCGATTTCGGGGCCGGAACCGGGCAGTGGGGAGGAGACGGTGATCGTCGCGGGCCGACGACTCAGGCGTAGGTGCCGCGCAGGACGCTCGTCCCGCTGTACTTGTAGTTGTCGGCCGTCACGTCCTGCACGCTGACCTCGATGTCCTGGTAGTGCCGCATGAGGTCGGCCGGGATCGTCAACGTCGCCTTGCCGTCGTTACCGATCCACCCGATGGGCTGCATCTGGCTGCGCTTGGCATCGGTGAGCCAGACCTCGTAGCGCTTCTCCTTGCCGGGGTCCGGCAAGGAGGTGGCGTTGATGGTCATGTTCCCGGTGTCGGTCACCGTCGCGAGCGCCGACGTGCGCCCGACACCGAACGCCCCCAGCTCGACCCGGCGGCTGGCGACCGGGTTCGGCGACGAACCGTTGTCGCTTCCGATCAGCGCCACCGCACTGCCCCCGATCAGGACGCCGGCCGCCGCTGCCGCGATCGCGTAGAGGGGGCGGCGGTGCCGCCGGGTGCTCGACGCGGGAGCGGTCGCCTCGGCTCGGACCTGCTCGAAGACCGAGCTGAGATCGGGCAGCGGACCGGCGTCGACCTCGCCCACGACGTGCTCCGGTGGGCCGGGAACCACGATCTCCGGCGCGAACCGGTGCGCCGAGGTCAGCGCCGCGTGCGCGATGACGGCAGAGACGAGCTCCTGCTGGCAGTCCGGGCAGCTGCGCAGGTGCGCCGCGGCCGCCAGCACCTCGTCGCGACCGGCTTCGCCGGTCAGCAACCTGGGCAGATCCTCGGAGATGTGATTGCTCATTGCAGCCCCCTCGAGCTCTCGAGCAGGCCGGCCAATCGCTGTAGGCCGCGTGCGGTCCGGGTCTTGACAGTGCCGAGGGGGATGCCCAGCGCCAGGGCGACCTCGCTCTGGGTGTAGCCCTCGAAATAGGCCAGCTCGATGACCTCACGCTGGAGGTCCGGTAACAGCCCGAGGGCCCCGCGCAGCTCGTCGGCCCACACCAGCCGCTCGGCGATCTCGCGCCCGTCCTCGCCGGTGATCTCGCGCATCGAGTCGAGCGGCACGACGACGTCGCGTCGCTTGCGCAGGTGGTCGATGGCCCGCTTGCGGGCGATGCCGAGCACCCATCCGCGCAGCGACTGACCCGGGTCGTACCGCTCGTGGACGCGCCAGACCTCGTAGAACACCCGTTGCATGACGTCCTCGATGTCCGGCTGGGGGACGTAGCGGCTCAGGTAGGACATGACGAGCGGACCCAGGCTGCGGTAGGCGTCCTCGAGCGCCTCCGGCTCGCCACGGGTGAGGCGTTCGCCGATCTCGACGAGTGCGGTCTCCACACCGACCCGTTCGTTCACGGCGGCCGTGTCGGTTCCAGGGCTGGGCTGATCCGGCCGCGAACTTCGCCGAGGGTTACCGGGCCGGCCGTCGCCGAGACGACCACCTCATCACCGTCCTCGAGCCAGGTCCGGGTGCTGCCGTCGCCGAGCTCGAGCGGTTCGGTGCCGTTCCAGGTCAGCTCGAGCAGGCAGCCCCGCTGCCCCGGCTCCGGCCCGCTGACCGTCCCCGAGGCAAACAGATCGCCCGGTCGGACCGACGACCCGTTCGACGTCAGGTGGGCCAGCATCTGCGCGTACGTCCAGTACATGTCGGCGAATCGCGGACGGCTGATCAGGTGGCCGTTGACGCGGATCTCCAGATCGAGGTCGAGGCCGAACCCGTCCCTGTCCTGACGCAGGTGGCCGGCAACCGGCTGGGGCGCAGTCATCCGCCGGGCGCCGGCCAGCGCCGCCAGCGGCGTGATCCACGGAGAGACCGACGTCGCGAACGACTTTCCGAGAAACGGGCCGAGCGGCACCGTCTCGAACGCCTGGATGTCGCGGGCCGACCAGTCGTTGAGCAGGCACACGCCGAAGACGTGGTCGTCGGCGTCGTCGACCGGGATGCGGCGGCCGGGCGGCCCGACCACAAACGCGACCTCGGCTTCGAAATCGAGTCGTCGGGTGGGCGCGAACTCGCCGGCCGCGATCATCCCGGCCGGACGGGGGATTGCCGTTCCGGATGCAAGCACCGAGCCGGACCGTCCGTGGTAGCCGACCGGCATGTGCTTCCAGTTCGGCGGCAACGCCTCGCCCTGAGGCCGGAAGATCCGTCCGGCATTGGTGGCGTGATGAATGGACGCGTAGAAGTCGACGTAGTCGGCGACCGTGAACGCGAGGACGGGCGTGACGTCACCGACCGGGACCAAGGGGTAGCGGTCGGCCTCCAGCGCCTGCACGACCTCGGCGCGGACGCGGTCCCACTCGTGGCGCCCGGCTGCCAGGAGCGCATCGAGGGTTCCGCCGGCGAACAGGTCCGCGTCGATCCGTCCGAGGTCCAGGACGCCGTTCTCGAACCGGGCCGCCGCGACCCGCCGGCCGTCCGGCGCCAGGACGGACCCGTACGGCAGGTTCTCGATCCCGAAGCTCACGCGAACGGACCGCGCCCCGACCACGACCACGCGTAGCGACCGTCGTCGCTCGCCGTGCCGCCCTCGCCCAGGCGCAGCGGCCGGAAGGTGTCGACCATGACGGCGAGTTCGTCGAAGAACTCCACGCCGATCGAGCGCTCGTAGGCCCCGGGCTGCGGGCCGTGCGAGTGCCCGCCCGGGTGCAGGCTGATCGACCCCGGGCCGATGCCCGACCCCTTGCGGGCCTCGTAGTCGCCGCCGCAGTAGAACATCACCTCGTCGCTGTCCACGTTCGAGTGGTAGTAGGGCACCGGGATCGCCAGCGGGTGGTAGTCGACCTTGCGCGGCACGAAGTTGCAGACGACGAAGTTGTTGCCCTCGAAGACCTGATGCGCCGGCGGCGGCTGGTGCACGCGTCCGGTGATCGGCTCGAAGTCGGCGACGTTGAAGGTGTACGGGTAGAGGCAGCCGTCCCAGCCGACGACGTCGAACGGGTGATGCGGCACGACATGCACCGAACCGGCCAGCCCGGACGTGCCCGCCCCGCGATGCTTCACGTACACCTCGACGTCGGTGCCGTCGGCCAGCAACGGCTCACCCGGACCGTGCAGATCCCGCTCGCAATACGGCGCGTGCTCGAGCAGCTGGCCGAACTTCGACAGGTAACGCCGGGCCGGGGTGATGTGGCTGTTGGCCTCGATGCAGTGGGCGCGCAACCCGTCGCCGCCCGGCAGCCAACGGTGGGTGGTGGCGCGGGGGATGAGGACGTAGTCGCCCTCGCGGGCCGGCAGGCTGCCGAAAATCGTCTCGACTATCGCCGAGCCGGACTCGATGTAGACGCACTCGTCGCCCACCGCGTTGCGGTACAGCGGGGATACCTCGCGCGCGAGGGCATAGGAGATCCGCACATCCTCGTTGCCCAGGACGAGGCGGCGCCCGGTGACGACGTCGACGCCGGCCCCGGAGTCGGGAAACAGGGTGTGCAACTGCAGATGCCGGGGCAACAGCGGCTCGTTGGCGACGGTCGCCTGGTCGGGCAGGTCCCAGGGCCGGGCGTCGACGAGGGCGGACGGGATCGCCCGGTGGTACAGCAACGACGAGTCCGAAAAGAAGCCCTCCTCGCCAATCAGCTCCTCGAAGTACAGCCGTCCGCCCGGATCACGGTGCTGGGTGTGCCGCTTGGGCGGGACGCTGCCCCGCCGCTGGTAGTAGGCCATGTGCCGTCCACTCCTCGACGTCGCTGTCGTGTCGTGATCCACCCTGGCACGACTGGCGCCGATCGTCGTGGGCGCCGCCAGCACGTTGATGGAGTGATCGCGGCGTCGGGGGCCGGCTCAGCGCGTGCTGATGTCGACGAAGGACCGCTTCGTGGGGCCGGTGTAGAGCTGGCGCGGACGACCGATCTTCGTGGTCGGATCGTTGATCATCTCGTTCCACTGGGCGATCCAGCCGGGCAGCCGGCCGATCGCGAACAGTACGGTGAACATGCGGGTCGGGAAGCCCATCGCGCGGTAGATCAACCCGGTGTAGAAGTCGACGTTCGGGTACAACTTGCGCGAGACGAAGTAGTCGTCGTTCAGGGCCACTTGTTCCAGGTCGATGGCGATGTCGAGCAGCTGGTCGCGCTTGCCCATCGCGCTGAGGACTTCGTCGGCGGACTTCTTCACGATCGCCGCGCGCGGGTCGTAGTTCTTGTACACGCGGTGGCCGAAGCCCATCAGCTTGACGCCGTCCCGCCTGTTCTTGACCTTGTTGACGAAGGCGGATACGTCGCCGCCGTCATCGCGGATCTGCTCGAGCATTTCGAGGACCGACTGGTTGGCGCCGCCGTGCAGAGGGCCGAAGAGAGCGTTGATGCCGGCCGACACCGATGCGAAGAGGTTGGCCTGCGACGAGCCGACGAGGCGGACGGTGGACGTCGAGCAGTTCTGCTCGTGGTCGGCGTGCAAGATGAACAGCTTGTCGAGTGCGCGGGCAATTGCCGGGTCGACCTCGTAGGGCTCGGCCGGGAACCCGAAGGTCATCCGCAGGAAGTTCTCGACGAGACCGAGCGAGTTGTCCGGGTACAGGAACGGTTGCCCGACGCTCCTCTTGTACGCGTAGGCCGCGATCGTCGGCAGCTTGGCCATCAGCCGGTAGGTCGACAGCTCGAAGTCCTCGACGTCGAACGGGTCGAGGAAAGCCTGGTAGAACGTTGACAGCGCTGACACCGCGGATGAGAGCACCGGCATCGGGTGCGCATCGGCGGGAAAGCCCTCGAAGAACCGCTTCATGTCCTCGTGCAGCAGCGTGTGCCGACGGATGTTGTTCTCGAACGCCGCGAGCTGTTCGGCCGTCGGCAGCTCGCCATGGATGAGCAGGTAGCTGACCTCGATGAAGGTGGAGTTCTCGGCGAGCTCGTCGATCGGGTACCCGCGGTAGCGCAGGATGCCGGCGTCACCGTCGATGTAGGTGATCGCCGAGGTGCACGACGCCGTGTTGCCGAAGCCGGGGTCGTAGGTGACCAGGCCGGTGCGGCCCAGCAGCTTGCTGATGTCCGCGCCGGCCGAGCCCTCGCTCGCCGGTCGGATGGGCAGGTCGAGCGGTTCGTTGCCGGGAGTGTTCAGGACGGCGGATTCGGATGGGTCGGACATGGGTCCCCTCTCGGCAGCAGACTCGCGTGCGAACCTACCCTGCAGTAGCGGCCGATTCGCGGGCGTCGACGGCTAGGTTCTGCAGCCGCACCTGGCCCCGCGCGACAAGCCGCTGGTCGGCGTCGTGCACCTCCACCAGCCACAGTTGCTGACTGCGGCCGCGATGGATCGGGGTGGCCGTAGCGGCGATGCGTCCCTCCCGCGCCGAGCGCAGGAAGTCCGTGTGGTTGGAGACGCCGACGACCTTGCCCCGCTCGCCGTACCAGAGCGCCGCGCCCACGCTCGCGCTCGCCTCGACGACCGAGCAGTACACGCCGCCGTGCACGATGCCGTAGGGCTGCAGGTGCTCGGCGCCGATCGTCCAGCTCATCACGACCCGGTCGGCCGTCGCCTCCTCGAGCGCGAAACCCAGCGTCGCGTTCAGCCCGGTGGCCATCACCTCGTCCAGCACCAGCCGACCGTAGCGCGGCCGATCGCAGCGCCCGGTGCGGGGTCAGCCGCCTGTGCGATGCAGCGCAAGGGCCGCCAGCGCGACCGCGTCCTTGGTCGCCGTGGCCCCGGTCGCCACGGCGGGGTCGATGCTGACCGCGACCGTGCGCTGCCCGGATGCCACGACGGCCAGCGGGACGTCGTAGCCGGCGCCCGCCCCTCCGGTGAGGACATGGCCGGAACGACTGGCGACCACGGTGTCCGCGTCGGTCGCGCCGTGCCCGGTGTAGTCGTCCACGGTCGCGGCGATCCGGGCGGCGGCCCGCGCCGCAGTCGAGTAGAGGCTGATGCCGATCTCGATCTTGGGCGTGGCGGCATCCCCGTGACCGGTGACGCCGTAGCGGCAGTTCAGGTAGGCGATCCGGCCGATGCCCTTGTCGGGCTGCCCGACCACGAACGCGTCGGCACCAGCTACGTCGGCGGTGTGGATCGCGGATGTGACGTCG
The DNA here is from genome assembly GCA_036264855.1 of Jatrophihabitans sp. Classification (GTDB taxonomy): domain Bacteria; phylum Actinomycetota; class Actinomycetes; order Mycobacteriales; family Jatrophihabitantaceae; genus Jatrophihabitans. The sequence continues at coordinate 14,969 of DATAQD010000012.1, forward strand.
AAGTGCGGCAGCAGGGTCCCGCAGTCGCCCGGGAGCTTCGTCTGGTGGGGGAGTGCAGACGCCGAGGTGGCGGGAGCGGTCGAACTCGTGGACGACGGCGGGGTGGAGGCCTGGCTGGTCGGCGGCACGGTGACGGTCACGACCGGGGCCGGCTTGTTCGTCGTGCAGGCCGCCAGCACGGCGATTGCCGCGGTGCAGGTGGCGATCCGGACGGCACCCTGGATCATGCGACCAGGCTAAGCCGGGGAATGGCGCCCGAGCAGCACCATCACCCGCGCGTCGCCCTATTCCGAGTAGACCCGGGCTAGGGCCTCCCACGTCTTCTCGCCGCACACGCCGTCGTCGGTCAAGGCGCTGTGCCGCTGGAAGGCGAGCACCGCTGTCTGGGTCCGATTCCCGAAGGAGCCGTCCACCGCGTCGTGGAAGAACCCCAGATGGGTCAGCGCGCGCTGCAGGTAGCTGACGTCGTCGCCGGTGTCGTGCAGCTCGACCGTGCCCCGCACGCCCCCGTGATGACGCCAGGCCACCTCGACCTCGCGGCCGGCCTCGAAGGCGTCCCCTTCCTCGTACAGCCGGCGGTAGGACTCGTAGTCACCGCTCGCGTAGACGCCCTGGGTGGTCGCGGCCCCGGACCCGTAGAAGCTCTCGTATCCCTGCAGCGCTTCGTCGGTGGCACCGTCGGCCGTCGACTGGATGATCTTCTGCGCGACGGCGGCTTCGGCGATCGCCTGGGTGAGGTCCATCGACGTCATGAGTGCGGCGGCGTCCTGACCGAGACCGGCCTGGGCCCGCGCCTCACGGAACGTCAGCTCGGCGTGCCGGGACTCGTGATAGATCGTGTTTGCGACCTGACCGAGCTGCTGTTCGGTCAGGCTCTCGACGTAGGCCGAGTCGAAGTGGTCGGGGTTCACGGCGACGAACCACTGCTTGTTCGACCGGAATTCGGCCAGCGTGTTCGTGCCGGACAGGTTCGGGTCGAAGTTGTACGTCGGCAGCGGGACCTTCAACTCCCCGAGTTCCTGCAGGGCGGCGGCCATCAACTGGTCGAGCCGGTCCTTCGGCGCCATCGAACTGTGCATCGCGCCGTAGGCGCCGTCGACATAGTCCTCCACATGGGCTTCGTCGCGCAGCCCGACGTGCGGACTGGCGGCGCCGTTGAGGCTCGCCCAGGTGTCGGCGCCGACCGAGCCGTCGGACCGCAGCCCTGCAGCGTCCTGGTACTTCGTGACGGCCACGTGGGTGCGCCAGCCGAAGTCGCCGTCGATGCGCCCGCCGTAGAAGCCGCTCGCGTGGAGCAGCCGCTGGAGTTCCTGGACCTCGGCGCCCTTGGCGCCCTGCTTGAGGGTGGTCGGCATGGCGAGCTCTCCGATCAGGGGTCGCCGGGTGGACCCGGATGCCCACCAGGATCGGGGCCGACACGCGGTCGGGACCTGCCTGAAGGTGCAGCCCTCGGGTCTACTTCGCGCTCACGCGCGGACGGGGACGGGATGTGAACGGCACCGGCGCCGGGCGGCTGAACTCGAGCACGCCGTCCTCGATCGGGCTGTGGCGGAGCACCGGCACGTCACGCACGTAGTCGTTACGCACCTTCCACGGTCCGCGCGTTCCCTGCCGGGGCATGCGGTCGTTGCCGCGCCGGACGTAGCCGGAGCTGAGACCGCCGAGCAGCGAATCCTCGGCGCGGTCGTCGTCCGAGGCGTGCACGACGAACTGGCTGTACCCGTGGGCGTCCAGGTGGTTCAGCAGCCGGCAGATGTACTCGCAGGCGATATCGACCTTCAGCGTCCACGAGGCGTTGGTGTAGCCGAACACCAGCATCGCGTTCGGCACACCGGAGAGCAGGACACCCTTGTAGGTGACGGCCTGGTTCAGGGCGAGCGGCTCGCCGTCGACCTCGATCGCCGCGCCGCCCAGCATCTGCACCTGTAGTCCGGTGGCCGTCACGATGACGTCGGCCGCCAGTTCCTCGCCCGACGTCAGCTTGATGCCCGTCTCGGTGAAGGTCTCGATCGTGTCGGTGACGATGTCGGCCCGGCCCTGCCGGATCGAGTGGAAGAGGTCTCCGTCCGGCACGATGCACAGCCGCTGGTCCCACGGGTCGTAGTTCGGAGTGAAGTGCTTGAGGTCCGACGTCCCGCGCAGCTGGCGCCTGGCGCCGGCGAGCAACAGGGCGCGCACCACTCTCGGCTGGGACTTCGCGAGCTTGTACATGCCCCGCTGGAGCGTGATGTTCCGGCGCCGGGCGAGCTTGTAGACGGTGGCGGCCGGCAGGATCCGCAGCAACCTCTCCGCGATCTTGTCCTCGGCGGGTAGTGACACCACGTAGCTGGGCGAGCGTTGCAGCATGGTGACGTGCGCCGCGGTGGGCGCCATCGCCGGGACGAGGGTGACGGCCGTGGCGCCGCTGCCGATGATCACTACCTTCTTGCCGCCGTAAGCGAAGCCCTCCGGCCAGTGCTGCGGATGGATGATCTGGCCCTGGAAGCGGTCCTCGCCCGGGAAGTCCGGACGGTAACCGGCGTCGTAGTTGTAGTAGCCGGTGCAGGGGATCACGAACGTC
>DATAQD010000031.1:0-9376 GCA_036264855.1 Jatrophihabitans sp.
GACGTTCGGCGTCGACCGCTCGACCGTGCACGGCAGGTTGAGCACGATCTCGCGATCGGCGTCCGGCTGCCATACATCCATGACGCCTTCACAGATCTCCAGCGAGAAGTCCAGCTCGGTGTCCATGAAGATCTCGGGCGAGTACTCGAGCCCGAACTCGGTGCCCGGCAGGTGGATGTCGGCGTGCTTCATGATCGCCTGGATGCCGTCCACGGCGACGGCGCGGCACTCGGCGCGGCCGTCGCCCTCGAACCCGAACACGACCCGGCGGAAGACCGGAGCGGCGGCGTTGTACATGTGGACGGTGGCCTGCTGGGCCCCGATGAGCGACTGGACGCTGCGCTCGATGAGCTCCTCCCGGGCCTGCGTCAGCACCGAGATGCGAACGTCGTCCGGAATCCGGTCGTTCTCGATGAGGCTGCGGACGAAGTCGAAGTCGGTCTGGCTGGCCGCCGGGAACCCGACCTCGATCTCCTTGTAGCCCATCCGGACGAGCAGGTCGAACATCGCGTTCTTCCGGACGGCGTTCATCGGGTCGATCAGCGCCTGGTTGCCGTCCCGCAGGTCGGTGGACAGCCACCGGGGCGCCGCCGTGATCGAGCGCGTCGGCCACACCCGGTCGGGCAGATCGACGGCGGGGAAGGGGCGGTACCGCTGGCACGGCATGCCCGAGGGACGTTGCTGGAAATGAGAGGTCATGACGATCGGTGCTCCAACTCGGATCAGGGTCGATCGGTCGGCAGCACTGCAGTGGCCCGCGACGAGGGGCCGACCGGTGAAGTTACCGGGCCTCGTCGCGGCCGCGAAGAAGCAGCGCACGCGTCATGGTGGGTCCAGGTTAGCCGAGCGCGAGGGACCCGACCAACCGGGCACCGCGCCCCAGCCGAGCGCGGCCCGCGTCGAATCGTGACGGAATTCGTCGTTGTGGGGCCTTCATGCTCCGAAATCCGTTGTTGATGCGCCCGTGCGCAGTGGGTAGCGTGGCCCGCACAGCCCGACGAGCCCTTCCGGAGTGACGTGTGAGCGACAAGCGGACCGTGCAGAACTTCATCGACGGCAAGTCGGTCGACGCCCTGGGCGGTCGCCGCAGCGACCTCATCGACCCGTCGACGGGGGAGGTGTTCGGCACGGCGCCGGTCTCTGGGCCCGAGGACGTCGACCTCGCCTACCGGGCCGCCGCGAAGGCCTTCGAGAGTTGGCGCGACACCACGCCCAGCGATCGGCAGAAGGCGCTGCTGAAGTTCGCCGATGCGATGGAGGAGCGCGCCGAGGAGATCATCGCCGCCGAGTGCGAGAACACCGGCAAGCCGATCGAGCTCACCCGCACCGAAGAGATACCGCCGGCCGTCGACCAGATCCGATTCTTCGCCGGCGCCGCCCGGCTGCTCGAAGGCCGCAGCGCCGGCGAGTACCTGGCCGGCTACACGTCCTACGTGCGGCGCGAGCCGGTCGGCGTCGTCGGCCAGGTGACGCCGTGGAACTACCCGATGATGATGGCGATCTGGAAGTTCGCCCCGGCGCTCGCCGCGGGCAACACCGTGGTCCTCAAGCCCAGCGACACGACGCCGGTGACCACGGCGATGATGGCCGAGATCGCCGCCGAGTTCTTCCCGCCGGGCGTGCTGAACGTCCTCTGCGGTGACCGCGAGACCGGCCGGGCCCTCGTCGCGCACAAGACCCCGGCGATGGTGTCGATCACCGGGTCGGTCCGCGCGGGCTACGAGGTCGCCGGTGCGGCCGCGCAGGACCTCAAACGGGTTCATCTCGAGCTCGGCGGCAAGGCCCCGGTAGTCGTCTTCGACGACGCGGATCTCGCCGACGCCGCCGAGAACATCGCGATCGCCGGCTATTTCAATGCCGGCCAGGACTGCACCGCCGCCACTCGGGTGCTGGCCGGTCCGGGGATCGCCGACGACTTCGCCCAGGCGCTCGCCGAGCAGGCTCGCAACACCAAGGTGGGGGCTCCGGCCGACGACGACATCCTGTACGGGCCGTTGAACAACGCCAATCAGCTCGAGCGCGTCGGGGCCATGCTGGGCCGGCTCCCCGACCACGCGCAGGTTCTCGCGGGTGGCTCGCAGCTGGGCGAGCGCGGCTACTTCTGGCAGCCCACCGTGGTCAGCGAGCTGGAGCAGGACGACGAGGCGATCCAGTCCGAGATCTTCGGCCCGGTCATCACCGTCCAGCGATTCACCGACGAGGACGAGGCGCTGCGCTGGGCCAACGGCGTCGAGTACGGGCTGGCCGCCTCGGTCTGGACGAAAGACCACGGCCGGGCGATGCGGATGTCCCGAGCGCTCGATTTCGGCTGCGTCTGGGTGAACGCCCACATCCCGCTCGTCGCCGAGATGCCCCACGGCGGGTTCAAGCACTCCGGCTACGGCAAGGACCTCTCGGTGTACGGCCTGGAGGACTACACCCGGATCAAGCACGTCATGCACAACATCGGCTCGTAACAACCGAGCCGTGGCCGTGCTGCCAAAATCGCCGCTCGCACCCTTAGCCTGACGAGCATGACTCACAGTGTCGTGGCTGAACTCGTCGGCAACGTCCTCGTGGTGAACGTGCACCCGGGCGAACACGTCGCGGAGGGGGACACGATCGTGATCCTCGAGTCGATGAAGATGGAGATCCCGGTGCTCACCGAGTTCCGGGGTGTGGTCCGCGACGTCACCGTCCGTGAGGGCGAGGTCGTCCAGGAGGGCGACGTGCTCGCGGTGATCGACACCGGCGCCGGTCCGGGGCCGCGGTGAACGCGCCGGTCGCCCAGGACGCGCCGGCCCGGCCGGCCACCGCGCCGCCGAGCATCCGGTTGCGCGGTCTGCGCAAGACGTTCGGGCCCGTCGTCGCCGTCGACGGCCTCGACCTGGACATCGCCGACGGCGAGTTCTTCGCCGTCCTGGGTCCGTCCGGTTCCGGCAAGACGACGGTGCTGCGGATGATCGCCGGATTCGAAGTGCCGACGGCCGGTTCGGTCGAGCTCGGCGGCGTCGACGCGACCCGGCTGCCCCCGTTCCGGCGCGACGTCAACACCGTCTTCCAGGACTACGCGCTGTTCCCGCACATGACGGTGGCCGAGAACGTCGGCTATGGCCTGCGGGTGCGTCGCGTCGCGAAAGACCAGCGCCGGGCCCGGGTCGCCGAGGCCCTGGAGCTGGTCCGCCTGCCCGACGTCGGCGGGCGCCGCCCCTCGCAGCTGTCCGGCGGGCAGCGGCAGCGGATCGCGCTGGCCCGGGCGCTGATCAACCGCCCCCGCGTCCTACTGCTCGACGAACCGCTCGGCGCGCTGGATCTCAAGCTGCGCGAGCAGATGCAGGTCGAGCTCAAGGCGATCCAGCGCGACGTCGGGATCACCTTCGTGTTCGTGACCCACGACCAGGACGAGGCGCTGACCCTGTGCGACCGGCTCGCGGTGATGCGCGACGGCCGGATCGAGCAGGTGGGCGCCGCCGCGGAGGTGTACGAGCGGCCGGCGACGCGGTTCGTCGCCGAGTTCGTCGGCACCTCCAACGTGCTGAGCGGCGAGGCGGCGCAGCGGATCCTCGGCTCACCCGCCGCGGCCTCCGTCCGGCCCGAGAAGATCCACGTTCACCCCCGAGCCACCGCACCGGCGGCCGAGCCCGGCGAGGTGCGGGTCGACGGCGTCGTCCGCGAGGTCGTGTACGCCGGCGCGGCAACCCGAATCGTGGCCGACGTCGGTTCCGGCCTGAGCCTTGCTGCCCTCGTCCTCAACGTCGAGGCAGGCGGTACCCGTTTCACCCGTGGTCAACCCGTGACCCTCGGCTGGGCCGGTTCCGCGACCCGCCGTGTCGAATCCCCGCCAGAGAAGGAGATCCGATGAAACGCACGCTGCACTCCCTCCGGACGCCCGCGGCGCTGCTCGCTGCGGGCGTCCTGCTCGCCGCGTGTGCGAGCAGCGGCGGCGGGGGCGATGTCTCCAAGCGCAAGGTCCCGGATGTGCCGATGGCGAAGTCGATCGGGCCGGGCGAGGGCTCCCTCAACATCATCGTGTGGGCCGGCTACGCCGAGAAGGCCTGGGTGCGCCCGTTCGAGCAGCAGACCGGGTGCACGGTGAACGTCAAGGTCGGCAACACCTCGGACCAGATGGTGTCGCTGATGAAGAGCGGCCAGTACGACGGCGTCTCGGCCTCCGGCGACGCCACGCTGCGGCTGATCTACGGCGGCGACGTCGCGCCGGTCAACACCAAGCTCATCCCCAACTACGCGACGATCTCCTCCTTCCTGAAGAACGGCGACTGGAACTCCGTCAACGGCCAGATGTACGGCATTCCCCACGGCTGGGGCGCGAACCTGCTGATGTGGGATCCCCGCACGGTCAAGGGCTCGCTGGACTCGTGGAGCGCGGTGTTCGACAAGGCCGGCACCTACGACGGCAAGGTCACGGCGTACGACTCGCCGATCTACATCGCCGATGCGGCGCTGTATCTGATGAAGACCCAGCCGAACCTCGGGATCAAGGATCCGTACTCGCTGACCAGCAAGCAACTCGACGCCGCGGTCGCGCTGCTGAAGGCTCAGAACAAGCACGTGGGCGAGTACTGGGCCGACTACACCAAGGAGGTCCAGGCCTTCGAGTCGGGGACGTCGGTGGTCGGCACGACCTGGCAGGTCATCGCGAACACGATCAACAGCGGCGCCAAGACGAAGGTGAAGACCGTGCTGCCGAAGGAGGGCGCGACCGGCTGGTCGGACACCTGGATGATCTCGGCCCAGGCCAAGCACCCGAACTGCATGTACAAGTGGATGAACTACATCGTCTCGCCGAAGGCCAACGCGCAGGTCGCCGAGTACTTCGGTGAGGCGCCGGCGCAGACCAAGGCCTGCGACCAGACGTCGGACCCCAAGTTCTGCGATACCTACCACGCCCTCGACGCCCAGTACGCGGCCCAGATCCATTACTGGACGACGCCGCAACAGCAGTGCGTCGACGGCAGCGGCAACAACTGCACGAACTACTCCGACTGGGTGACCAAGTGGCAAGAGGTCAAGGGGTGACCGTTCCCGCGCCGGCCGGGCTCGAGCCCAGCCGGCGCGGGGCGATCTCCGCGTTCTTCGCGCCCAAGCGCCGCACCCGGCTGACGCTGCTCCTCGGGCCCCCGATGGTGTGGCTCGTCGTCGTGTATCTCGGCGCGATCGCCGCGCTGCTCGTGTCGGCGTTCTGGAGCGTCGACTCGTTCACCGAGAACATCGTGCACCAGTTCTCGACGGCGAATCTGCACACCGTCGTCACCGAACCGATCTACCGGACGGTCGCGGTCCGCACGATCGCGGTCGCGGTCGCGGTCACGGCGATCGACGCGGTGATCGCCTTTCCGATGGCGTTCTACATGAGCGTCGTCGCCAGCCCCCGGATGCGCCGCTTGCTGGTGGTCGCCGTGCTCACGCCCCTGTGGGCCAGCTACCTGGTGAAGGCCTACGCCTGGCGCACGCTGTTCGCGCCGAACGGCCCGCTGAGCTGGACCACCGGCGGACATACCCCAGGGTATGGACTGACGGCCACCGTCGTCACCCTGGCATACATGTGGCTGCCGTACATGGTGATCCCGGTGTATGCCGGGTTCGAACGGCTGCCGCGCTCGCTGTTCGAGGCCAGCGCGGATCTCGGCGGCACCCCGTGGCGCACCGTCCGTTCGGTGGTCGTCCCGCTGGTGTTCCCGGCGATCGCCGCGGGCTCGATCTTCACGTTCTCGCTGACGCTCGGCGACTACATCGCGGTCGGCATCGTCGGCGGCAAGACGCAGCTGATCGCCAACGTCATCTCCGACCAGGTCACGCTGAACCAGCCGCTGGCCGCCGCCGTGTCACTCGTCCCGCTGACGGCGATCGTGCTGTACCTGGCCGCGATGCGGCGCACCGGCGCCCTGGAGAACGTGTAAATGTTCCTGAGCGCCCGCACCCGGTTCGTCCTGCGCCTGCTGATGATCGTGGGCCTGGCGTTCCTCTATGTCCCGCTCGGCATCGTCGTCCTCAACGCGTTCAACAAGTCGCGCACGTTCGCGTTCCCGCCGACGGGTTACACGCTGCGGTGGTGGCGGGCCGCGGCCGACAACAGCGGCGCGATCGACGGGCTGCAGAACTCGGTGAAGGCGGGCCTGGGGGCGACGGCGATCGCGCTCGTGCTCGGCACGATGGCCGCGTTCGCCGTGCAGCGGTACCGCTTCTTCGGCCGCTCGACGGTGAGCTTCCTGGTGATCCTGCCCATCGCGCTGCCCGGCATCGTCACCGGCATCGCGCTGCAGAACGCCTTCCACTCGGTGCTGGCCGTCGACCTCAGCCTGTGGACGATCATCATCGGGCACGCCACGTTCTGCGTGGTGATCGTCTTCAACAACGTCCAGGCGCGGTTGCGGCGCACCGGCAGCTCGCTGGAGGAGGCGTCGGCCGACCTCGGTGCCACCGGCTGGCAGACGTTTCGGATGGTGACCTTCCCGGGGCTGCGCGGGGCCCTGGTCGCGGGCGGCCTGCTCGCGTTCGGGTTGAGCTTCGACGAGATCGTCGTCACGAACTTCACCGCGCCGGCCGATGTCCAGACGTTGCCGATCTGGATATTCGGCAACCTGTTCCGCCCGAATCAGGCGCCTATCGTGAACGTGGTCGCCGCGGTCCTCATCGTCCTCGCCATCGTCCCGGTATGGATCGCCCAACGCATTACCGATGACGCCGCCACCAGCCGGTTCTGAAGTCCCACGAAGGAGTGCCCGATGACCGTCGAACAGAAGCGTGTGATCACCACCGCCATCCCCGGGCCGCGTTCGGTGGCGCTGCATGCGCGCAAAGCGGCCGCGGTGTCAGCGGGGGTGGGCACCGCCCTGCCGGTGTACGTCGAGCGGGCCGGCGGCGGGATCGTCGTCGATGTCGACGGCAACCAGCTGATCGACTTCGGTTCGGGCATCGCGGTCGTATCAGTGGGCAACGCGGCGCCACGGGTCGTCGAGGCCGTCCAGCGGCAGGTCGCCGACTTCACGCACACCTGCTTCATGGTCACTCCGTACGAGGAGTACGTGGCCGTGGCCGAGAAGCTGAACGAGCTGACTCCGGGCGATCACGAGAAGCGCTCGGCGTTGTTCAACTCCGGCGCCGAGGCCGTCGAGAACGCGGTGAAGATCGCCCGCTCGCACACCGGGCGGCCGGCGATCGTCGCGTTCGACCACGCTTATCACGGCCGGACGAATCTGACGATGGCGCTGACGGCCAAGAACATGCCGTACAAGCACCGGTTCGGGCCGTTTGCCGGGGAGATCTACCGGGTGCCGATGGCCTACCCGTACCGCTGGCCGACCGGTCCGGACAACTGCGCCGACGAGGCGTTCGAGTTGTTCGTCTCGACCGTGCACGCCCAGGTCGGCGAGGCCAACACCGCGGCGGTGCTCATCGAGCCGATCCAGGGTGAGGGCGGCTTCATCGTGCCGCCGCCGGGGTTCCTCGCCCGGGTGGCGGAGTGGTGCGCGGGCCACGGCATCCTGTTCATCGCCGACGAGATCCAGTCCGGTTTCTGCCGGACCGGCGACTGGTTCGCCTGCGAGTTCGAGGGCGTGGTGCCCGACCTGATCACCACCGCCAAGGGCATCGCGGGCGGGTTGCCGCTGGCCGGCGTCACTGGACGGGCCGAGATCATGGACTCCATCCACGGTGGTGGACTCGGCGGCACCTACGGCGGCAACCCGGTGGCCTGTGCTGCGGCGCTCGGTGCGATCGAGACGATGGTGGCCGACGACCTGGCCGGTGCGGCCCGCCGGATCGAGTCGGTCATGCGCCCGCGGCTGATCGCGCTGGGCGAGAAGTACGACGCCGTGGGCGACGTCAGGGGACGCGGCGCGATGCTCGCCGTCGAACTCGTGGAACCGGGGACGACCGAGCCCAACCCGGCGCTGACCGCCGCCCTCGCCGCCGGGTGTCACCGCGAGGGCCTGATCGCACTGACCGCCGGCACCTTCGGCAACGTACTGCGATTCCTTCCGCCCCTCGTGATCGGCGGCGAGTTGTTGCACGAAGGCCTCGACATCCTCGATGCCGTGTTTGCGGCCAACGCCTGATCCGCAACGCCCACATCGCGCACCGGTGGGTCCCAACCGGATACATTCCCGCGGTGACCTCAGACATCGTTCCGGACACCTTGTTGGATCTGCGCCCCCGGCGAGTCATGGTGACCGGCGGGGCCGGCTTCATCGGCTCGCACCTCAGCCGCCGGCTCCTCGAACTCGGCCACGAGGTGCTCGTCGTCGACAACTTCTATTCGGGCACCCGCACGAACATTGAGGATCTCAAGGGCGAGAAGCGGTTCGAGCTGCTGCGCCACGACGTGACGTTCCCGCTCTACGTCGAGGTCGACGAGATCTATCACCTCGCCTGCCCCGCGTCGCCGGTCTTCTATCAACGCGACCCGGTGCAGACGACCAAGACCTGCGTGCACGGTTCGATCAACATGCTGGGCCTGGCCAAGCGCACCGGCGCCAAGATCCTGCTCGCATCGACGTCGGAGGTGTACGGCGATCCCGCTGTGCACCCGCAGGAGGAGTCGTACTGGGGCAACGTCAACCCCATCGGCATCCGCTCGTGTTACGACGAGGGCAAGCGGTGCGCCGAGACGCTGTTCTTCGACTACTACCGCCAGCACCAGTTGCAGATCAAGGTGGCGCGGATCTTCAACACGTATGGCCCGCGGATGCTGCCCAATGACGGGCGGGTCGTCTCCAGCTTCATCGTCCAGGCGCTCATGGGCCAGCCGTTGACGGTGTTCGGGGACGGCGCGCAGACCCGGTCGTTCTGCTACGTCGACGACCTCGTCACCGGATTGATCGCGCTCATGGAGACGCCGGACGACGTCACCGGGCCGATCAATCTCGGCAATCCGGGTGAATTCACCATGCTGGAGCTGGCCGGCAAGGTGCTGGCGATGGTCGGCAGCAACAGTCCGGTGGAGCACCGCCCGCTGCCGTCCGACGACCCGATCCGACGCCGTCCCAATATCGATCTCGCGCGCGAGCGGCTCGGCTGGAGCCCGACCGTCTCCCTGGACGACGGTCTGAAGCGCACGGTCGAGTACTTCCGGGAGTTGGTAGCAGCCGCCGCCTGACCGCCAGGCGCGCCGCCGACGATCGATTATCGGCGTGAGGTCGCTGTGTGTAGCCTCCTCCCGTGACTCGCATCTACCTGGCCTGGCAGTACATCACCGGGTACTCCACCTCGGGGATGCACGCGCTCGTCGAGCAGGGCCACGACGTCCGGCTGATGTACCAAGAGGCGCTGGTGCACCCGCCCTTCCTCGCCCCGTTCGACGACGCCGAGCTCACCAAAGGGCTCGAGGCGATCGGCTGGAACGGGCAGCCCGACGAAGACCTGCTGATGCGCGAACTCG
>DATAQD010000035.1:0-5573 GCA_036264855.1 Jatrophihabitans sp.
CGCACAGTCAGCTCTGTAACGAGATGACAAATTTTCGTCGATCTCTTGCAGAAGGATTTCATCCATGCGTAATCTCCGAGTCGCTCGTAGCCGCTATTTCTGTCGCTGACGAAACGGGGTCCATGGTGTCGACCGGTATCCGCCCGCCCGGTGCGTCGTGGTGGCGGGACGCGGTCGTCTACCAGGTCTACGTCCGCAGCTTTGCCGATGCCGATGGTGATGGCACGGGCGATCTGGCCGGTGTCCGCTCGCGCTTGCAGTACCTGCGCGACCTCGGGGTGGACGCGCTCTGGTTCAGTCCCTGGTACCCCTCGCCGATGGCCGACAGCGGTTACGATGTCGCGGACTACCGAGCCATCGACCCGTCCTTCGGCACGCTGCAAGAGGCCGAGGCGCTGATCCGCGAGGCGCTCGTACTCGGCATCCGCACGATCATCGACGTCGTCCCCAATCACGTCTCCGACCAGCACGAATGGTTCCGGGCCGCGCTGGCCTCGGCCGAGGGCTCCGAGGACCGGGCGCGATTCTGGTTCCGGCCAGGCACCGGCGACAATGGGGACAACCCGCCCAACACCTGGCAGTCGATCTTCGGCGGCCCGGCGTGGACGCGCACCAAGGACGCCGACGGCGTGCCCGGCGAGTGGTACCTGCACCTGTTCGCCCCGGAGCAGCCCGACCTCAACTGGACCCACACCGACGTCTGGTTCGAGCACGAGAGCGTGCTGCGGTTCTGGTTCGACCGCGGGGTCGCCGGTATCCGCATCGATTCGGCCGCCCTGCTGGTCAAGGACCCCGAGCTCGCCGACGAATCTGAGCACCACGCGCCGGGCCAGCACCCGTTCACCGACCGGGACGAGCTGCACCTCATCTACCGGCGCTGGCGGGCGATCGCCGACGCGTACCCGCAGCCGCGCGTGCTCGTCGGCGAGCTGTGGCTGCCCGACGCGGAGCGGTTCGCCCGCTACCTGCGTCCGGACGAGCTGCACACCGCGTTCAACTTCGACTTCCTCAGCTGCCCGTGGGAGCCCGCCGCCCTGCGCCGGTCGATCACGGCCACGCTCGCCGCGCACGCTCCGGTGGATGCGCCGGCGACCTGGGTGCTCGAGAACCACGACGTGACCAGGGCCGCCACGCGCTACGGCCGCGCGGACACGTCGTTCTCCTTCGAGACCAAGCGCGAGGGCACCCCGACCGATCTCGCGCTCGGCACCCGGCGGGCCCGGGCCGCGGCGCTGCTGGCGATGGCGCTGCCCGGCTCCATGTACGTCTACCAGGGTGGCGAGCTCGGCCTGCCCGAGGTCGAGGACATCCCGCTCGATCGCCGCCAGGATCCGATGCACTTCCGCTCCGGTGGGATCTCACCGGGCCGGGACGGGTGCCGGGTGCCGCTGCCGTGGTCCGGTGATTCGCCGCCGTACGGGTTCAGCCCCCAGGCCGGCACCCGCACCTGGCTCGACCAGCCGCCCACCTGGGCGCAGTACACGGTGGCGGCCGAGAACGACGACCCGAACTCGATGCTGTCGCTCTACCGCATGGGTCTGCGGTTGCGCCGCAGCACCATAGTCGGCGCCGGCGAGTTCGGCTGGAAGCAAAGCGATCCCGACGTGCTCGCGTTCGGTCGCGGCGACGGCTTCGCGTGCGTCGTCAACCTGGGCTCGCATCCGGTCGACCTGCCCGACGGGGCCACCGTCCTGCTCACCAGCGCCGCCCTCGACGAAGGTCGGCTGCCCCCGGACACGGCGGCCTGGCTCACCTATCCGTCATCACCCACCGCACCGCCAGAACGGCGCCCCGGCGTCCAGGAGAAGGAGTGACCATGAAGTCCAGATCGATCACCGGCCTGGTCGCCGCACTGACCGCAGCCGGGCTGCTCGCCGGCTGCAGCAGCAGTGGCAAGAAACCCGCGGCCGACGCCGCGTCGTCCGGCGGCGCCGCAGGCTCGTCGGCGTCGACCACGCCGGTCACGATCAGCGTCGCGTCGTTGCTGCCCGGCAGCACGCCGGCGGCGACCCAGCAGTTCCAGAACCAGGTCACCGCGTTCATGAAGGCCTACCCGAACATCACCGTCAAGTCGGTGCAGTACCAGTGGACGGGGCCCACCTTCACCGCCAAGCTCGCGGCCGGCACCCTGCCCGACGTCTTCACCGTCCCCTTCACCGACGGCCGCACGTTGGGTGAGAACGGCCAGCTCGCCGACCTGACCAGCGAGGCGAAGGCCCTGCCGTACTTCAGCAAGTACAACCCCGCGGTCATCGCCGAAGGCACGACGTCGGACGGCAAGGTCATCGCGCTGCCGACCGCCGCCTACGCCCAGGCCCTGCACTACAACCGCAAGCTCTTCACCCAGGCCGGGCTCGACCCCAACAAGCCTCCGACGACGTGGGACGAAGTGATGGCCGACGCCAAGCAGATCTCGGCCAAGACCGGGGCCGCCGGCTACGCCGAGATGGGCAAGAACGACAACAGCGCCGGCTGGATTCTCACGACCCTCGCCTACTCGATGGGTGGCCGGATGGAGCAAGGCACCGGGAAGGACGCGAAGGCGACCCTGGACAGCGCCCAGACCAAGCAGGCCCTCGAAACGCTGCACAAGATGCGGTGGGACGACAACTCGATGGGCTCGAACTTCGACTACGGTTGGACCGACATCAACCAAGCGTTCGCGGCCGGCAAGGTCGGCATGTACGTGAGCGGCTCGGACGTCTTCAACTCGCTGGTCTCGACCAACAAGATCGACCCGAGCATCTACGGACTGACGACGATCCCCCTCGCCAGTGACCCGAACGCCGGCGTGCTCGGCGGCGGCACGCTAGCCGCTGTTCGCCCGGATGCGAGCAAGGACGCCCAAGCCGCGGCCATCAAGTGGATCGACTTCTACTACGAGCAGCCGTTGGTGAACGAACAGGCCGCGGTCCGCAACGCCGAGACCCTGAAGGCGTCGAACCAGCCGGTGGGCACGCCCGCCCTCCCGGTCTTCGACAAGACGCAGTACGACCTCGCGAACACGTGGATCAAGTCCTTGATCAACGTTCCGCAGGCGCAGATGAAGCCGTTCACCGACAACGTCTTCAACCAGAAGCTGATCGCCGAACCGGCCGCGTCAACCCAGAGCGTCTATCACGCGCTGGACACGGTGGTCCAGGCCGTCCTGACCCAAAAGGGCGCCAACCTCGATCAGCTGCTCACGAGTGCGAACGACGCGGCGCAGAGCGCGATCTCACAAGGAAAGTGACGCTCGCCCGATGTCGGTAGTGCATGAGCGGTCGAGTGCGTCGGCGAAACTGCCGGCGCACTCGACCGTGCCCTCGTCCCAGCCCAGGGCATCGGGCCAGGAACCGGCAGCGAGACGGCGGGCGCGACGGGTGGGCACGCCGGCCAGCTGGTACCGCGGCGGCGGCCTCACGTCACTGCTGTTCCTGCTCCCGATGCTGCTGATCTTCACGGCGTTCTCGTGGTACCCCATCGTCCGCACCGTCGTCATGTCGGTGCAGCACACCAACCTGGTGCAGCCGGCCAAATGGGTTGGCCTCGACAACTTCCGCACCGTGCTCAACGATCCGCTGTTCCCGACCGCCCTGAAGAACACCGGCTACTTCGCGTTGCTCGCGCTGATCTTCGGCTTCCCGGTCCCGCTCGCCGCGGCCGTGTTGATGAGTGAGGCGCGCCGGTTCCGCGGGTTGTACAGCGCCTTGGCCTACCTGCCGGTCGTCATCCCGCCAGTGGTGGCGGTGCTGTTGTGGAAGACGTTCTACGACGCCAGTTCGACCGGCGTCTTCAACACGCTGCTGGGCTGGCTGCACCTCGGCCCGTACCCATGGCTGCAGTCCCCCACCTGGGCGATGCCCTCGCTCGTCATGGAGTCAACCTGGGCCAATGCGGGCGCGACGGTGATCATCTATCTGGCCGCGCTCACCGGCGTGAACCGCGAGTTGTACGAGGCGGCCGGCGTCGACGGCGCCGGGCTGTGGCACAAGGTCTGGCACATCACGTTGCCCCAGCTGCGCGGCGTGCTGCTGGTGACGCTGATCCTGCAGATCATCGGCACGGCCCAGGTGTTCCTCGAACCGTTCCTGTTCACCTCGGGCGGCCCGACGAACTCCACGATGACGATCATGCTGATGATCTACAACTATGCGTTCGGCAACAGCCTGGGCGGCGACTACGGGGCGGCGACGGCGCTGAGCCTGATGCTCGCGGTGTTCCTGGCCCTCCTCTCGCTGCTCTACCTTCGCGCCACCCGATCCTGGAGCACGCAGTGAGCACCACCGAGGCCCGGCTGCTGACCGACCGGAGCGCACCGGAAAGCGGGTTCGTATCGCCGTCGGAATGGCGGCGGCCCTCGGTCCGATTGGGTATGGGCGGTGCGCAAGTCGCCCTGCTCGTGCTCCTGGTGGTCGGTGGACTGGGTCCGCTCCTCTGGCTCGCCAAGGCCGCGATCACGCCGACCAACGACACGCTGACGGCGCCCATGGGGTTCTTCCCCCACGGCGGCACGCTGCAGAACCTGCGCGAGGCCTGGACCGAGTTGCGGGTCGGTCACTATTTCTGGAACACAGTCGTGCTCGCCTTCGGGTCGTGGCTTTGCCAGATCGTCGTGGCCACGACCGGGGGGTTTGCGTTGTCGGTCCTGCGGCCGAAGTACGCATCGATCATCAACGGCCTGCTGCTGGCGACGCTGTTCGTGCCCGCGGTCGTCCTTCTGGTCCCGCTCTACATCGAGATCGTCCACCCGCCGCTGATCGATCACAGCTTCGTCGACAGCTACTGGGCCATCTGGTTGCCGGCCGGAGCGAGCGCGTTCAACGTCGTCCTCATGAAGCGGTTCTTCGACAACCTGCCGCGCGAGGTCTTTGAGGCCGCGCGCATCGACGGAGCGGGCGGGCTGCGGCTGTTCCTGCTGATCGTGCTGCCGATGTCGCGCCCGATCCTCGGGGTCGTCTCGGTGTTCGCGCTGTTGGCGTCGTGGAAGGACTTCTTGTGGCCGTTGCTCGTCCTCAGCAACGCTGACCGCCAACCCTTGTCGGTGCGGCTGCCGTCGATCCAGTCGCAGACCGAACTCGGCGTGTTCCTCGCCGCCCTGTTCCTGGCCTCGATCGGACCGATCATCGGATTCCTGATCTTCCAGCGCTCGTTCCTGCGCGGCTCAGGCCTAAGCGGTGCCGTCAAGGGTTGAGCGGGGCCCGGGCGATCGCGGCCTAGTCGGCCAGAACGCGCAACAGGTCGGCCACGACATCGGCCATGGCGTCGCGCGCCGGCGCCAGGTAGCGCCGCGGATCGGGCGATGCGCCGGCCCCGAGGCTCGTGCGGACCGCGGCGGTGAACGCGACGTTCAGGGCGGTCCCCACGTTGATCTTGCGGATGCCGGCCCGCGCCGCGGCTCGCAGGTGCGCGTCGGGGACGCCGGACGAGCCATGCAGCACCAGGGGGACGTCGAGCCGGGCCGCGAGCCGCGCGATCAGCTCGTGATCCAGGTTCGCCGTCCGGGTCGTCATCGCGTGCGCGCTGCCCACGGCGACCGCGAGGGCATCGACACCGGTAGCGGCCACGAAGGCGGCGGCCTCGCCGGGATCGGT
>DATAQD010000042.1:0-32214 GCA_036264855.1 Jatrophihabitans sp.
TCCAGCCTGCCGTTCGTGGTGCTGCTCATCGTGCTGATCGTGACGCCGAAGCGGCGCCTGGCGCGGGTCTCGCTCGTCCCGCTCCGCGTCATCAAGGCGCCCTGGCAAGCACCGGGCCGGGTGCGACTGGTCTTCTGCCTGCTGCTTGGGGTGCTGTTGGTCTTCGTGCCCAAGCTCGTCGGGACGAGGCTCGACGCCTACACGGCGTTCCTCATCTACACGATCCTGTTCCTGTCACTCGGTCTGCTGGTCAAGCTGTCGGGTCAGGTGTCGCTCGGCCACCTCGCGTTCGCAGCCGTGGGGGCCGTATCCTTCGCCCACCTCGCCGGGCATGGGGTGCCGTGGGGATTGGCGATCGTCCTGGGTGGACTGATCACGATCCCGGTCGGGGCGGCCGTCGCCATTCCCGCGATCCGGCTCTCCGGCGTGTTCCTCGCGCTGGCCACTCTGGGCTTTGCGGTGTTGCTGGAACAGATGGTCTACCCGACCACGCTGATGTTCGGTCAGACGACCAACGGAGTGGCCGCACCGCAACCGAATGTGAGCTTCCTCGAATCGTCGCGAGGCTTCTACTTCCTGGTCCTCGCCTGCGTCGCGCTCGTCGTGATCACCTTGACTCTCGTCCAGCAGGGTCGCATGGGGCGGCTGCTGCGAGCGCTCGCGGACTCGCGTACCGCGCTGGAGTCGCACGGGCTCACCAGCAGCGTGACGCTCGTCGCCGTGTTCTGCATCTCCGCCTTCGTCGCCGGGATCGCCGGTGGCCTGCTCGCCAGCTTCTACCGCTTCGCGACGGCAGCCACGTTCGGCAGCCCTGGCTCGCTCATCCTCTTCGCGGTACTGCTCATCGTCGCTGCCGGCGCGCCCTGGTACGGGTTCCTCGCAGCGGCGGCGTTCGTCCTGGTGCCGACGTACATCACCGTCAGTGGCATCACGGATTACCTGAATCTCGCGTTCGGCATCAGCGCCGTTCTGGTGGCGCTCACGGTCGACCTCGCACCGGGCACGCCACAAATCATCAGGCGCTTGTTGGGCGGCAAGTCGCGTCCGGTGGCCACGGTCGACGCGGACAGTCAAGTTGCGGCGCCGGTTGCACCGGTACCGGTGGTGCCCGCGGCCGCCCCGATCCCTGCCGCCCGCGCCACCCCGACCGCGCCCCCGGCGCGTACCCGTACGAGTTCAGTCGAGGTGCGCGACGTCGTCGTTCGCTTCGGTGGCGCCGTCGCGCTGGACGGGATCACGCTGCGCGCCCCCGGAGGGCGGATCACCGGCCTGATCGGACCGAACGGTGCGGGCAAGACCACCTTGCTCAACGTCGCTTCCGGCCTGCAGCGCCCAGATCGCGGGGCCGTGCTGATCGGCGGGGACGTCGTGTCCCGCCGCGGCCCGGCGTGGCGAGCGCGACACGGGCTGGGTCGCACCTTCCAGCGCGTGCAGCTGTGGGAGACCCTGAGCGTGGAGGAGAACGTCCGCATGGGGCGGGAGGCTTACCTCGCCGGTGGGCGGATCGGCACCCAGCTCTTTGCGCGCCCGGGCGAAACGCGCACCATCACCGAAGCCGCGAACGACGCGATGGAGCTGGCGGGCATCATCGAGCTGCGCGCGCAGCCGGTTCGCAATCTGTCCGCGGGCCAACGCCGGCTCGTCGAGCTCGCCCGCAGCCTCGCCTGCCCCTTCGACATGCTGCTGCTCGACGAGCCGTCATCGGGCCTCGACCCGGGTGAGACGTGGATCTTCGGACAGACCCTGCAGAAGGTCGTCACCGAACGCGGGGTGGGCATCCTGCTCGTCGAGCACGACATGTCGCTCGTCATGAGCGTCTGCGAGTACGTCTATGTCATCGACTTCGGCAAGCCGCTGTTCGAGGGCACGCCACGGGAGGTGGGCGCCGCCGAGTCGGTGCAAGCGGCCTACCTGGGCGTCGAGGCATCGGATGACCTGTTCGCCGAGCTGGTGTCCGACGATGCCTGACGCCCCTGCGCTCGAACTCGCCGACCTCGTCGGGGGCTACCAGGACTCCGAGGTCGTGCACGAGGTATCGGTCACGGTGCCCAGCGGATCGGTCGTGGTGCTGCTCGGCCCCAATGGTGCCGGCAAGACCACCTCGCTGCGCCTGGCGTCCGGACTGCTCAGGCCCAGGTCCGGCCGGATCCGGCTGAACGGGGTCGACGTGACGCGGATGTCGCCGCACGCTCGAGCCGAGCTTGGGCTGTGCCACATCCCCGAGGGGCGGGCGATCTTCCCGTCGCTGACGGTGCGCGAGAACATCCTGCTGCACGCACCGCGGGGCTCGGAACGGCGGATCCTCGACGCCGCGGTCGACGCCTTTCCGGCGATGCGGGAGAAACTACGGGCCCGCGCGTCCACGCTCAGCGGCGGCCAGCAGCAGATGCTCGCGCTGGTGCCCGCCTTCGTGACCTCGCCGAGCGTCGTGCTCGTCGACGAGCCGTCACTGGGCTTGGCCCCGGTCCTGGTGGACGCGATATTCGAGTTGCTCGGACGCCTCGCCGCGCGCGGTGTGGCGATGCTCGTCGTCGAGCAGTACGTCAAGCGCGCCCTGGCGATGGCGGACACCGCGTACGTCCTCAAGCGGGGCCGGGTCGAACTCAGCGGCAGCCCGGCCCAGCTGGCGGGTAGCTCGTTGCTCGCCTCGTATCTCGGCGGCGGTCAGCCGGTCTGATCGCGCACAGCCTTCGTAGTCGGTTGGTTCCGATCGAGCATTAGGACGTCATGAACATCGAGATCACCAAGAACGTCCAGGTGCCGATGCGGGACGGTGTCTCGCTTGCGGCCGACGTCTATACCGTCCCCGCCAGTGGCGCGTGCCCGACCGTGCTGCTGCGCGTCCCCTACGACAAGGAGATGGTCGCTGCCACTCCCGAGGTCGGGCGCTATCTGGCTGCGGGTTACACGGTCCTCGTGCAGGACACGCGCGGTCGATTCGCCTCGGGCGGTGAGTTCGTGCCGTTTGCCGGGGAGAAGCAGGACGGCGAGGACACGCTGGCCTGGCTCGAGCGGCAGCCGTTCTGCGACGGTGTGGTCGTCATGGCGGGCGCGTCGTACTTCGGTGCGACGCAATGGCTCGCTGCCGCCGGGAACAGCCCCGCTTTGGCGGCGATCGCGCCGATGACCACCGCAAGTAGCTATTACGAGGGCTGGAGCTACCGCGGGGGAGCGCTCGAGCTGGGTTTCCTGCTCTACTGGTCGCTCGGCATCCTGGGCCTGGGCGGCGTGGGGCGCGCCATCGCCACGCAACGCTGCGAACCGGCAATCTTCCCCGCACTTGTCGCCGCCATCGATGCGATGCCAGCGGCCTACCGGCGCACGCCGCTGACCGACGTCGGTAACCTCGCCGACCTCGTCCCGTACTACCTCGAGTGGCTGGCGCATCCCACCGATGACGAGTACTGGCGATCGACGGCCCCGCGGGAGCGGTACGACGCAGTGACGGTGCCGAGCCTGAACATCGGTGGCTGGTACGACTGCTTCCTCGCCGGGACGCTGGCGAACTACCGGGGGATGCAGCTGGCAGGTGGCTCGGCCGCGGCCCGCCGTCCCCGTTTGGTCATCGGGCCCTGGTCGCACGGCATGTCACTGGGCGAGTTCCCATCGGGCTCGTACGGCCTGATGGCGAACTCGCTCGTCGCCGACCTCACCGGGCGGCAGATCCGGTTCTTCGACCGGCACGCCCGGGGCGTCGACAACGGTTTGGACGACGAGCCGCCGGTGAGCATCTTCGTGATGGGCGCCAACGTCTGGCGCGACGAGCTGGACTGGCCCCCGCCGGGCGCGCGACCGGTCTCGTACTACCTCCACAGTGCCGGTGGGGCGAACACCGCAGCCGGCAACGGCGAACTGGACACCAGTCCGCCTGGGGACGAGCCGGCCGATGTGTTCGACTACGACCCGCGCGACCCGGTGCCGACGGTCGGTGGCCCGACCTTCCTGCCGGGATTCCAGCTGGCCGCGAACGCTGGGCCCTGCGACCGGCGCCGAGTCGAGGAACGGCCGGACGTGCTCTGCTTCACGAGCGCCCCACTGGCAGCGGACACCGAGGTCATCGGCCCGGTCTCGCTCGTGCTGTTCGTCCGGTCCAGCGCCCTCGACACCGACTTCACCGGCGCACTCGTCGATGTCCATCCCGACGGGCGGGCTGTGATCCTGACGGACGGGATCCTCCGCGCCCGCTACCGCAACTCCGTCGAGCACCCTGAGCTGCTCGAACCGGGGCAGATCGTGGAACTCACCGTCGACCTGTGCGCGACGGCCAACCGGTTCGCCGCAGGCCACCGGATCCGATTGGAGGTCTCGAGCAGCAACTTCCCCCGCTTCGATCGCAACTCCAACACAGGAGGCGTCCTGGCCGACGAGGTCGAATCCGACTATCTGGTTGCGACCAACCGCGTCCTGCACGACCGGTCCCATCCGTCCCGGCTCGTCCTGTCGGTCATCGATGGCTTGTGAGCGAACCAGTCCGCTGCCCCGTTCCCAGAGAGCTGAAGCACCCATGTCCAATAGCGTGACCCTCGACGACGAACTCATGCGGCTGTTCTCCAGTGCCCCGGACCTGGTCGCCGATCCCTTTCCACTGTTCCGCCTGCTGCGCGAGGAGCATCCCGTTCACGATGCCGGGGCGTTCGTCCTGATCAGCCGGTACGCGCTCATCAAAGACGCGTTCCTGGACGCAGAGAATCTGAGTAGCCAGACCCAGCGGGCCGGCACCAGCAGGGTCGAGGCAGCGCGCGCGGCTCTGGGCACCGACGAGCACCGGCGGATGTTCGACTACATCGTCGACATCGAGCGCACGATGCTGACCTTCTCCGATGGCGCCGAGCATGCGCGGTTGCGTGACGTCGCCGCGAAGCTGTTCACGCCGCGGCGGATCGCGCAGCTGGAGGACTCGACCCAGGAGCTGACCGACAGCCTGCTCGACCAGCTGGCGGCTGAGGGAGACGTGGCTGACTTCGACGCCTTCGCCAGCCAGCTGCCCGCCCTGGTCATCGGCAACCTGCTCGGCGTACCGGCCGCGGACGCTCCGTTGCTGATCGACTGGGGCGCGAAGATCATGGCCAACCTCTTCGGCGGGCAGGGCCCGACGGTGCTCGAGGAAGGGTATGAGGGGCACCGCGCCTTCGGCGACTATATCGGCACGGTGATGACCCGCTATCGCGAGACGGGCGAGGCTCAGGCCGAAGCCGCCGAGGCGCTGCTGCACGCCGCGTCGATCGGGCTTATCGGCGACGAGCAGCTCTCGGCGATGTTCCGGGAGATGCTGCTCGGCGGCTTTGAGACCACCCGGATCTCGCTGCTGGGAACCGTGTTCGAGCTGATGCGCAACCGTGACCAATGGCGTGCGCTCTGCGCTGATCCGTCGCTGGCGACGAGCGCGTTCGAGGAGGGGTTGCGCGTCTTCGGGTCTGCCCAATGGTCTGCTCGCATACCGATGGTCGACATGGAGCTGGAAGGGGTGCACATCCCAGCCGACAAGACCTGCATCCTCATGCTGGGCGCGGCGAACCGTGACCCGGCGGTGTTCGAGGATCCGGACCGGTTCGACATCGGCCGTGCCAACGTTCGTCAGCACCTCGCCTTCGCGGTCGGCAAGCACTACTGCCTCGGGCAGGCGCTGGCCCGGCTCGAGGGCCGGATCGCCCTGCATGCGCTGGCCACCCGGTTCCCGGACGCCCAGCTCGCGATTCCTGCCGAGGAGGTCCGCTACGCGGGCAACGCGCTGTTCCGGCGGGTGGCGGCGCTGCCGATCCGCCTCGGCGGCGACCGCCGCGCGTCCTAGGATTCCTACGGCCGTTCGAGGACGGCATCGGCCCGGGCGCCGCGACCGATGCCGTCCTGGGCGCCCGTCGCGCGCTAAACGCCCGCGGCGAGCTCGTCGGCCGGCTCCAACGGGATGCCGTTCGGGTCGGCTTCCCAGGCACCCTGCAGCCCCAGTTCCCGGCCGATCTCGCGGACGGCGGGCAGGAACCTCTCGCCCATCAGCTTGAGGCCGCGCATCGTGTCCTCGTGCGTGAAGTCGCCGTCACCGTGCCAGAAGATGACGTTGCCCGGCCGGAGGGTCTCCAGAACATGGCGCACTTGCTTCAAGGCGGACTCGGGTGTCCCGACGATGACGGCGTGCCGTTCGAGCAGGCCGTCGAAGATCTGCTTGCGACGGAACTCGTGCTCTGCTGGCGTCTCTGCGGCTTGTGCGGTGAAGTCGATCGCCTCGCCTTTGAGGTTCAGCCCTCGGGATTCGATGTTGTGCACGTACTGCGCCGTAGGCAAGTACCCGGATGCCTTGCGCGTGTTCAGCCCCGGCAGGTTCTGCGCCCACGGGTTCGCCTGCCCCTGGCTGCCGTCGAGGAAGAGGTTGCCGGCCCCCTCGATCAGCTTTCGACCCGTCTCGTAGGCCTTCTCCTCGGTCTCCTCGATGCAGATCTTGAACATGTAGCCGAGGTTCTGCGGGCCGGACTGGTAGCCGTGTTCGCGAGCCTTCTCGCGGTAGTATTCGAAGACCTGCGCGGTGAGCTCCAACTTGCTGTCGAGCATGACGTACGGGTAGCGGTTCTCGACGGCGAAGTCGATGGTTGCGCGGCTCATGATGCCGGCGAGCCAGATCCGCGGATGCGGTTTGGTGTACGGACGCACCCACGGATTGACATAGCGGTACTGGTAGTGCTCGCCCTCGAAGCGGAACGGCCCGTCCTGCGTCCATGCCTTCTTGATGAAGTCGTGGGCCTCGAGGAAGCGCTCCCAGTTGTAGGGCGGCTGCGCATTGTGTGCCACGCTCTCGCGACCCGTGCCGCGGACCCACCCGGAGACCAGGCGACCGCGGGAGAGCACGTCGATCATCGCCAGTTCCTCGACGAGGTACATCGGGTCGTCCCAGATCGGCAGGACGTTGCCGAGAAGGATGATCTTGAGCTTCTTGGTGATGCGGGCGAGCACCGCGGCTTCGAGGTTCATCGGGCCGCCGCCCATGCAGAACGGGGTCGAGTGATGCGAGTTGAGCATCACCCCGTCGAAGCCCATCTCCTCGATGTAGAGCTTCTCGTCGAAGTAGCGGTGATAGAGGTCGGCTTGGACGTCGGCGTCGATCACACCGTTGGACAGGGTGAGGTCCAGCAGCCCGACGCCACTCGCCTTGTACCAGTCCGCCGTGCGGTCCTGATACGGCCGTTCGGTGAAGTACCCGATGAACATGCGGCTCCCGTCAGAGTGCTCTCGTGATGGCGTCGACGACGAGGGCGGCGACGGCGTGCGGTTGCTCGAGTTCGACAAGGTGGCCCGCACCCTCGACGATCTCCAAGCGGGCGTTGGGCAGGTTGGCGAGATACTGCTCCGCGCAATCGCGCGGTACGACGCGGTCCTCGCTACCCCACACCAGGGTGGTGGGTGTCCGGACACCGCGCAGCAGGTCCGGCAGGATCAGGTTCCACATCCATTGCTTCCAGGTGAGGCGTGCAGTCATCTCGCGGCTGTAGTCCCAGAGGTCCAGCAGGTCCTTGGACGGTTCGACACCGAAGATCTCGTCGAAGACCTCGTCGCTGCTCAAGCCGGCCTTCATGTACTCGATGTAGCCATTCAGCATCGGGTCGTGGATGAAGCCGGCCCGGGGCTTGATACCGGCCGCTCCGACGAGGGTCAGGGTCGCCAGGCTGTCTTGGTTCATCGTGGCGACCTCGGCCGCGACCCATCCGCCGAAGCCGAAACCGACGAGATGCGTCGGGCCGAGCTCGAGCGCGCTCAGCAGCTGGCTGACGTAGATCGCGAGATCGCGGGGGCTGCGGGCCCGGACGGGACGCACCGATTGCCCGTAGCCGGGTAGATCCACGCAGATCAGCCGATGCGAGAGCGCAAGGCGGTCGTGGAACGCGCCGAGCAGCGGTCCGGTCGAGTGGTGCAGCACGATGACCGGTTCGCCGGCGCCCAACTCGTTGAGGTGGACGTTGAGGCCGGATACCTCGACGTCACGGCTGGCCGCGTGCAGTACTGCAGTCACGATCGCGCTCCTTGTCAGTTGCCAGATGACCGGCGAAGTTCGTCGGGTAGGACGTCACTGCCCCGCCGAAACCCGAGCTTCGTCAGATCGTGTGCGCCTGCGGCTCGAGGCCCCAGCGCAACTGTGAGTACGCCATCGCCGGCTCGTCCCACGTCGCCATGAACTGCAGGCCGGCCATGTGGATGTCGCGGCCCCAGCGTTGGATGAGCTGGCTGTCGGCCATCCCGCTCGAATCGCCCGACTCAAGCAGCCGGTCCGCCGCCTGGATACAGAGCTTCACGGCGTACACGACGTCGCGTCTGATTCGAGCCCGATCCAGCATCCCCGGCGCCTCGCCCGAGCTCCCCAGGCGTTTCAGCGACTCGTTGACGGTGCGGAAGAGCAGCGTGGCCGTGTCGACCTCGGCCGTCGCCTCGGCGTATCGCAGTTGCGTCGCAGGCCGTTCGCAGGCCCGCAGTCCGGTGTGCAGATCGATTCGCTTGACGACGCGCTCGTCGAACAGTTCGACGAGGCCGCGCGCCATGCCGACGATCGGCCCCAACAGCAGCGGAGCGAGTTGAATGCTCGGCCCGAGGCGGTAGAACGGATTGTCCGGGTGCTGTGCCGTGCCGAAGGTGTCGCCGGCCAGGATCGAGGCCATCGGCACCTGCCGGTGACTCGGGACGAGAATGTCCTCGACGACGACGGCCTTGCTCCCGGTGCCGCGCAGGCCCGCGACATACCAGTCGTCCTCGATCCGGAAGTCTTGGCGCGGGATGAGGCACATGCCGGCGGGGATGAAGAGGATCAACCAGTCCGCGTAATCGCAGCCACTGGAATACCGGAACTTCCCGGACATGCGCAGGCCGCCGGCCTCCTCCGTGGTATCGAGCTTCACAACGGCCGACGCGGTCGAGGCCAGGGTGTCGAACGAGTCGGCCCAGTACTCCTCCTGCGCGGCCCGCTCGAACGTGCTGACCATGAAGTTGTGGCCGGACCACAGCGCCGAGACCCAGGCCGTGGAGCAGCAGCCTCGCCCGATCTCCAGCGCCACCTCGGCCGCGTCGTCGATGCGCAAACCCCGGCCGCCGAACTCCGTCGGTTGCGCGATGCGCGGGAATCCGGCGGCGCGGATGTCGGCGACGGTCTCCGGTGGCAGCTTGCGCAGTTCCTCGCAGTGGGCACTGCGTTCGCGCAAGGTCGGGACCATCGCAGTTGCCTGCGCCACCAGCTGCGCAGGGCTCATCTCCGGCGCTTGGCCCAACCCGGCGAGCCCGGCGGCGCCCTCCGATTCCTCGGTGCGCTCATCAGTTGTCGGCATGCCGCGTCCTCCGTCTTCCGGGTCGCTGCGCCTCGCGCAGGAGGCGACAACACGATCATTGGACGCTATCGCATTATGGAACAGGATGCTACATCGACTCCAGGCATGCTGAAGGCATGCTCAATCGCGCCTACAGCCCGGTGCGCTTCGCCCACACGTCCATCGGGTCGTCGGAGTACACCCAGGCGGCCTCTTCTTCACGTTCGGCGATGCGCCAGCCCTCTTCGGTGCGCACGAACCGGTCGTTGTAGTAGCCGCCGACGAAGATGAGCTTCGGCTCGCCGGTCTCGTCCGGGAACGAGTTGGGGTTGAAGAAATATGTCCGGCCGGTCGCCTGGTCACCGTCGAGCACGATGTGCTTGTTGAGGGTCATGTGCTGGTTCATCGGGAAGCGGGACAGGAACGACTCGAGCCATGCCGCGATCTCCGGGAAGGTTCCCTTCGGCGCGCCGCTGGAGGAGTAGTCGATCGTGGCGTCCGGCGTGAAAACGGTCCGCAGCAAGTCCCAGCGCCGCGAGTCGATCGCCACGGCGTACCGAGTGATCAAATCGTCGATCTCTAGGCGGTCCATGAGTTCACGCAGGCGCGGATTGATCTCGGTCATGAGCTGTGCTCCTTGAGGTGAGGGGTGGTGTGGCGACCACTATCACATCATGGAACTGACGGAAATTGTCACGCCGAGGTGTACCCGAGCGGCGGCATCCCCGCTCGGGCGGATTCGTGCCTAGTCCGTGAGCCGCTCCTGGTCGCCGTCGACGAAGACACCCTCTTCGCGGCCGAGCGTGAGCTCGAGCCAGGTCTTGACCTCGTGCAAGGCGTCGAGGTGCTCGAGCATCTTGGCCTTCGTCCAGCGACTGTCCGGACCAGTGATGTTGATGGCGCCGCGGGGCAGACCCCGCGTGTCGAGGATCGGAACCGCTATCGCCGCGGCTGATTGCACGGTCTCGCCGACGCTCATGGCGTACCCGGCGCGCCTGACCCGGGCCAGGGCGCGGCGGACCGGCGCAATCGCGGTGCCGATCGTGCTCTGATTCTGGAAGTCGCTCGTTGCGATGACCTTCTCGAGCGTCTCTTCGGGCAGGTACGCGAGCAGCGCCTTACCGGAGGCGCCGATGCCGAGGCTGTAAGTCGCGCCGACACCCGAGGCCATCCGGATCGGCTGATGGCTCGGTAGCTCCACAAGGCACAGCCGGCGATTGCCATTGACGACATGGAAGCCGACCGTCTCACCAGTGAGCTCACGCAGGCGCTGCATGCGCGGCAGGGTCGCAAGCACAAGGTCGCCGTCGGCCGCCTGCTGCAGGGCTGATCGAGCTAGGCGCATGATGCTCGGCCCGACCGAGTACTCGCCCGACAGCGGGTCGCGCAGGATGAAGCCACGCGCCTCGAGGCCGCGCATGATGCGGTGCGTCGTGGACATGGTGAGGCGAACTTCTTCGGCGATCTCAGTCATCGAAACCGGCCGCTTGTGCGACCCGATCACCTCGAGCACGTTCAGTGCCCTGCCAATGGACTGCCATCCACGGGTCTCACTTGCCGACTGGCTCATCGTTTGTCGCTCCGTCGAAGTGGGGGCCGTTGTGGTGGCCGGGCGCGAGCACAGATTACTGTGATTTTCCGGTAATTCTGCTTGGAGTGTATAGACGGCGAGCCCCGGATCTAGTCCGTTGGCCGAGGAGTGAGCCCGAGCCTGGCCAGCCCCGCGGTCATTTCGGCGAGGTCATCCGCACCTGGCGCCAGGTAGGGCGGGCGGATCACGCCGTTGCCGAGGCCGAGTGCCTTCAGCCCGAGCTTCACCCACCGGGCCGTGGACGGCGCCCATTTCGACACCAGGGTGCCGAGCCGGATCCAGTCAGCCTGCGCCTCGCCGGCCCGGGCCAGCTGGCCCGCCAACGCGTAGTCGACGAGGCTCTGGCAAAGCTCGGGCGCGAGGTTCGGCTCGGCGGACAGGCAACCCGCGGCGCCGAGACTCAAACCCTGCACCAGCTCGTAGCCCAGCGTGTAGTACTCGAGCCGCGGCCCCAACGCGTCACGCAGTTCTACGAAGTAGTCGAACGGCCGGACCATCACGTTGATGGCGACCAACTGCGGGTAGTCCAGCGCAAGTTGCCTCAGCAGCGAGATGGGGGTCAAGTAGCCCTGATATCCGTGCACTGACAGCGCCACGGGATGGTCGAGCTCGTCGAGCAGGGACCGGTAATAGGCATTCTGCTCCCCGACCGTCGGTCGCATGCCATGGCCGGCGTCGAGGGCGTAGAGCTGGACGTAGTCGACGCCCGCGTCCGCCGCGCGCCTGGCCTTCGCGTACATCTCGGCGGCCGTCCGGGACTCGGGCGGGTTTGCGTGCACCGGCACCTGTCCGCGGCAGACCTCGACGCCGATGCGGTACAGCCGGCTGAGTTCCTCGGGGTGCAGCGCGTGACCCTCGCCGGCTCCGCCGCTGCCCAGATAGACCCCGACACCGGCATCGACGAATCGCCGTAGATGCGCGCGGATCGCGGCTTCGTCGAGACTGCCGTCGGCGTGAAAGGGCGTGGCAGACATGGCGAGGATGACGGGTTCGATCCGCATCGTTGCGACCTCCGGCAGAGAGTTGTGGGCACAGTTTCCGCATAGTGCTGGCAGCGTCTTGACGCGTGCAGGATAGCGTTCCTACAATGCGAGAGCACGTCCTACGTTGCGATAACTCGTTCGCAATCCGGTACGCAGAAGGAGATGCTCGTGGCTGAGATCGACATCGAGCGGCTGAACCAGGTCGAGCTCGAGTTCGGCGGAGTGCGGTTCGAGACCTATTACACGCGCTATTTCGGAACGAGCACGCGGATGTTCGGACGAGTCGACGGCGAGTGGGCCGAGATGCTGCGCTTCGACGACTTCGTCGACGTCCCGCACTATCACGCGCCGGCCGACGACGACAACGCGATCATGGTGAACGTCGCCGAGACCGGTGAGCCGATGGCCTTCTTCCTCGACATCATCGAGACCAAGCTCTCGGACCGGCTGCCGGCCATCGGTTTCGGTGACGTGCTGCCGTCGATCGATCAGGACCGCGTTCGCGCCAACCTCGAACTCGTGCGTTACGCGATGAACTCCGTACTGCCCGAGGGATTCAGCCGCGTGCCGGGTCAGTGTCTGCAGGACGCCGACGAGGAGCGTGGGCAGACTCGCAAGGAGACCTTCGCCAAAGCGATGGCCGACATGGCGGCAGAGAAAGCCGCCGCGCAGGCTGCCGCACAACCCGCCTGAGCCGACCCGCCCGCCGGGCGACTTCGTCGATCAGGACTACCCCAGACCGGAGTCACCTGTTCATGAGCATGTTGGACGGCAAGATCGCGATCATCACCGGCGCGGCCCGGGGAACGGGTGAGCAGACCGCGCGCAGGTTCGTTGCCGAGGGCGCCCGCGTCGTGCTCGCCGACGTCCTCGACGCTCCCGGAGAGGCGGTTGCCGCCTCGCTCGGGGACGCCGCGGTCTACACGCACCTGGACGTCACGTCGGCGGAGGATTGGGCCGCGGCGGTCAAACTCGCGGGCGAGGCCTTCGGCCCGGTCACGGTTCTGGTGAACAACGCCGGCGTGCTCGTGATCCGTCCGATCGACGAGACCACGGTCGAGGATTTCGAACGGCTCGTCAGCGTCAACCTGCTCGGCACGTTCCTCGGTATCAAGGCGGTCGTCGAGCCGATGGCCGCCGCCGGCGGCGGCTCGATCGTCAACGTGTCGTCGATCGACGGCCTGCGGGGCGGCAACCGGCGAAGTGCCTATTGCGCAAGTAAGTGGGGCGTTCGCGGTCTCACCAAAGCGGCTGCCTTCGATCTTGGGCGCTTCGGCATTCGGGTGAACGCGGTGTGTCCTGGCGGTGGCAGCGCCGAGATGGCCTCACACTGGATCGGACCGAACTTCGATCATCCGGCCCACCTCCAGACGGTGGCCCTGGGTCGCGACGGGGAGCTGAGCGAGTACGCGGCGGCGATCACGTACCTCGCGTCGGATGCGTCTTCGTATGTCACGGCCATCGACCTACCCGTCGACGGTGGGGTCACCGCGGGCCAGAACCTTCGCGGCTTCATCAACGACTGATGGATCCGCGCGCCCCCTTTGTCTTCCCTGCCACCGGCGGGAGCCGACGCGGGCTGGTCGTCGTCACCGATGGTCGGCGATGACCCAGCCCCAGATGACGCAGCCCCAGACGGCCGACCCCAGGCGGCGCTCTCTCGCAGACACCGTCACATCAGCGGAGCGACGAGAGGCCTACCGAGCGCAAGGGTTGTGGACCGCGGACACCCTCGCTGCTCGCGTCAACCTGCATGCCGGCACGACGCCGCACGCCGTCGCGGTGGTTGACGAGCGCGGAGCTCGGCGCCATACCTACCTCGAGTTGCAGCGCGATGCCGCCGCCGTAGCCCAGGCGCTGCGGGAGCGCGGCGTGCTCCCCGGAGAGGTCGTCTGTCTGCAGTTGCCCAATCGCTACGAGGCAGTCGTCTGTGCCGTAGCCATCAACTCCGTCGGCGCCGTGATCAACCCTTTGCTGCCGAACTACCGCGCGAAGGAGCTGGTGCACGTCTTCCGCACCGCCCAGCCGCGCGTGATCATCACGCCGCAGCACTACCGCGGGTGGGACTACCCGGCGATGGTTGCTGAGGTACGGGCGCAGTCTGGGGTCGAAGCGATCCACGTCGTCGACGGCCCGGTCGACCCGGCGGGGGCTGCTGCATCCCTGCCCGACATCCTTCGGCTGGCTGCGCCGCCGGATCCGGTGCTGCTCGCCGAAACCCCCTCGACGGTGTCCGAACTGATCTTCACCTCTGGCACCGAGGCGACTCCCAAGGCGATCATGCACACCGAGGCGAACACAAACCTCGCGGCCCGCACCGTGTTCGCCGATCTCGGCGCGAGCGGGGCCGACGTCGTGTGGATGCCGTCACCCGTCGGCCATTCGACCGGGTTCAACTACGGGATCCGGGTCGCGATCTACCACGGCTGCCCACTCGTCCTGCAAGACCTCTGGGACGCCGCTGAAGCCGTTCGGCTGGTGCAGCAGTTCAACTGCTCCTACACATTGGCCGCGACGACATTCCTGCGCGACCTGGTCGAGGAGTGCGAACGGACTGGCGCTCGATTGGAGCAACTGACGCGCTTCGGCTGCGGGGGCGCACCCGTCGCACCGGAACTAGTCGCCCGTGCGCAGGAGGTGGGCATCGGCGTACTGCGCCTCTACGGCTCGACCGAGGTGCTGTGCGCCACGTGGAACCGGCCAGGTGACTCGCTCGCCGCCCGCCTGCACACCGACGGGCGGGCGTTGAGCCATACCGAGATCGAGATCCGCGGCGAGGCGGGTGATGCGCTTGACGTGGGCACTCCGGGCGAGCTCTACGTGCGCTCTGCGCAGGCCAGTGTGGGGTTCTACGGCGACGAGGCCAGGACGGCCGCGACGTACCTGCCGGACGGGTGGATCCGGACCGGTGACCTCGGCGTGCTCGACGCTCAAGGACATCTCGCGATCGTGGGCCGCAAGAAGGAGATCATCATCCGCGGAGGGGTGAACATCGCCCCGCGTGAGATCGAAGACATGCTGGCCACCTTCCCCGAGATCGAGCGCGCGGTGGTGGTCGGTATGCCGGACGAGCGGCTCGGCGAGCGGGGCTGCGCGTGCGTGGTCCTGCGCCCTGGGCAGCACCTGGAGCTGGCCGAACTCGTGGAGCGGCTCAAGGCCGCCGGACTGGCAACGTACAAACTGCCGGAACGGCTGGAGATCGTCGACCAGTTGCCCATGACCGCGTCGGGAAAGGTGCAGAAGCACGAGTTGATACGCCACATCCAGGGCCTCGACCGGTCGAGCCCGGTGACCCCGATGCGCGACGGCGCCCGACTCGTGACCTGCGTTCGCCAGGAAATCCCGGGCCGGGCCGGGCTCGTCGGCGTCATCACGTTGAACCGGCCCGATCAGCTCAACGCGATCAGCTGGGACCTCGTTGCGGCGTTCGATGCCGCGGTCACCGAGTTGGACAGCGACGAAGCGGTCCGCGCCATTGTCGTGACCGGGCGCGGCCGGGCGTTCAGCGCCGGTGGCGATCTGAAGGCCTATCAGCAGTTGCAACGGGATCCGACCCGGTTTCCGCAGTTCATCGACGATCTGCACGCGGCATTCTCCCGACTGCGGGGGCTACGCGTACCGGTGATCGCGTTGATCAATGGCGTCGCGGCGGCAGGCGGTCTGGAGCTGCTGCTCAGTTGCGACATCGCGCTGGCGGCCCAGTCGGCCCGGATCGGCGACGCGCACCTCAACTTCGGCCAGATGGGGGGCGGCGGGGTGCTGACCCTGCTGCCCCGGATCATCGGTATCGCCAAGGCGGTCGAACTGGTGATGACCGGCCGGTTCCTGTCTTCTGCTGAAGCCGCGGAATGCGGGCTGGTCGCTCGCGTCGTACCCGACGAGCAGCTCTTCGACGAGGGCATGGCCTTGGTGCAGAGCATCGCGGCCAAGAGCCCACTCGCGGTGGCGAACGCCAAGCAGGTCATGAACGCCATCTGGTCCGATTCCGTCAGCGTCAGTACCGGGCTGCGCCTGGAGCGCGATCGCGATGCGCTCTATTGCCTCACCTCCGAGGATGCACCCGAGGGACTCGCGGCCTTCGCCGAAAAGCGCGAACCCGTGTTCACCGGCCGATGACCGCATCCGCCGCACCGGCCCGTCGGGGACCCACGCCCGACGAGGACAGCGAGCCGTATTGGCGCGCGCTCGCCGAGCACCGGTTGATTTGCCAGCTGTGCCTGACCTGCGGGGAACAGCGCACCCCGCCGATGCCCTCGTGTCCGAATTGCGGAAGCACTGCTGCGCAGTGGCAGGACTGCTCCGGGCACGGGCGGGTGTACTCGTGGATCCTCGTGCGCGTCCCGGTCGGGAACCTCACCGCGGACGACGTGCCGTGCGTGATCGCAACGATCGAGCTGGCCGGTGGGGCCCGACTGGTCGGGCGCATCCTCGACCGGGCCGAGGTCGACATCGATCTGGCCGTGCGCCCGCACTTCATCGATCACGGCGAGTGGACCGAACTCGCCTTCGTCGCGGCCGAAGCAGGCCCCCGGTGATCGCCGGCCTTCGCCGGGCCGCGATCGTCGGCGTCGGCTACACCGAGTTCGTCGCGGCGGCGCAGTCCTCGGTGCTGGAACTGGCCCGCGAGGCGTCCGCGGCGGCCGTGCTCGACGCGGGGCTGAGCGCCAACGATGTGGACGGGATCGCCAGCTTCATGGTGATGCACGACTCGGTTCCGACGCAGGCCGTCGCGACCGCGCTCGCCGTGCCGGAGTTGCGTTTCTCGCTGGATCTCGACCTCGGCGGGCAGGCGCCGTGTCATCTCATCGCCCAGGCCGCCGCGGCGATCGCCACCGGTCAGGCCGAGGTCGTAGTCGTCTACCGCGCGATGAAAGGCCGATCCGGCTCGCGGGTCGGTGCCATGGAGTTCGCCGGCGGAGGCGGACAGTACCGCTATCCGATCGGCTACAGCGCCTACCTGATGTACGTGGCCATGTTTGCCCGGCGCTTTCTGCACGAGACCGGTCAGGGCGCCGAGGATCTCGCGGCGGTAGCGATGGCTCAACGCCAGTACGCGCTGGACAACCCGCGCGCGTTCCGGCGCCGGCCGCTCAGTGCCGAGGACTACGCGGCGTCGCCGATGGTGGTCGATCCGTTTCGCGCCGCCGACTGCACCATCGAGGTGGACGGTGCGTGCGCCGTGGTCGTCACGTCTCTGGAGCGGGCCCGCGACCTGCGTCATCCGCCGGCAGTCGTGGCGGCCGGCGGGTACCGGGCCGGCCCACGCTCCGGCTTGGACATCGGCGATCACCTGCGGTGGCGGGACTACAGCCGCAACTACACCAGCTGGCTCGCGAGCGACCTGTACAAGCAGGCCGGGCTGAGCGCCGGCGACGTCCAGTTCGCCGAGATCTACGACTGCTTCAGCAGCACGGTCCTGATGGGTCTGGAAGGTCTCGGCCTGTGCGGGCGAGGCGAGTCGGGCGCCTTCGTCGCCTCCGGTGCGACGGCACGAGACGGCGCGCTGCCGACCAACACCCACGGTGGCCTGCTCGCCGAGGGCTACCTGCACGGCATGAACACGGTGAACGAGGCGGTGCTGCAGGTACAGGGTCGCGGCGGCGATCGTCAGGTCCCCCGCAACGAGGTGTGCGCTGTGACGTCGGGGGCGATGATGGACGGCTCCGGGCTGATCCTCACCGTGGACCGGTAGCGCCATGTCCCAGCCGGACGCGGTGTCGGAGCTGATCCCGGTTACACCCGTCGAGGTGCTCATCGCGCGCGCCCTGCGCGAGTTGTGGGCCGAACCTGAACTGCGCGTCGACAGCGCGACGCCGTTCGGCGACGGGCACTCGGGATTCACGTATCGGATCGAGCTGACCAGCCGGCGCCATCGCGGCTGGTTCGTCGCGCGGCTCTCGCCGCCCGGAGCGCGCATCGCCGGACCGGCCGATATCGGCCGGCAGGGGCGCATCATGGCCGCGCTCGGACGGGCCGGCCTTGCGGTTCCGGCGATCCTCGCTGCGGACAGCACCGGTCTGGCAGGTGGACGCGCGCTGATGGTCATGGAGCACGTGGACGGCGCCCACTGGAGCCAGGTCGCAGAGCGCCACGGGCAGCACGTCGTGCCCCGAGCCGCGGTGGACTTCCTGCACCAGCTCCGCGCGCTGCATCCGGCGACGTTCGCGCTGACGGATTCGCCACCGAGCACACCAGCCGCCGACGTCGATCGGTGGGCGGCGTTGCTGCCCCGGTGCCCGGACTGGTTGCGGGAGCCGGCCGCTGCCTTGCATCGCGATCTGCTCGCCAGCGCTCCGGCCGGGGCACCCATGGGATTGGTTCACGGCGACTTCCATTACGGGAACATGCTGTTCCGCGAGCAGGACATCGCGGCCGTGTTCGACTGGGAGATCGCGTCGATCGGTGACCCGCGGCTCGATCTCGGTTCGCTCGCCGTGGCGTCGCTGCGCGCGCGCTATCACCCGGAGCCCAACCCGACCGGCAGCGTCGAGATATCCGTCGACGAGCTCTGCGACCTCTACGGGATCCGACCGGCGGACGCACTGTGGTTCATCGCGGCCGGCTGCCTCAAGTACGCGGCCATCCTCGGCTACAACCTCGACCTGCACCGGCGCGGAAAGCGTCCGGACCCGATGTACGAAGACCTGGTCGGCACGATGGCCGGCCTGGCTGCCGACGGGCGGGCGCTGTTGCGCCGCGGGGCGGTTGCCGTGGAGGGTGACGTCGGGCGACCACACGGCGGCGTCCCGACCGACTACCCCGACGGAGGTGACGACCCGGGTGAGCGAAGTGCGCAGTGATGGCCAGCTGCTGTGCGAGACCGCCGATGGGATCGCGACAGTGACGATCTCGAATCCGGCCAAGCGCAACGCGATGACAGCGGGGATGTGGAGTGCGTTCCCCGCTCTGCTGGACGAGCTGGCCGTCGACCGCGCCGTGCGCGTGGTGGTCCTGCGAGGAGCCGGCGACACGTTCTGCGCCGGAGCCGACCTCGACGGCCTGCCCGAGTTGCTCAGCGGTGCCGGGCCCCGCGCTCCCGCGGAGGCCGAAGAGGCGTTGGCCGCGTTTTGCAAGCCGACCATTGCCGCGATCGCCGGCTACTGCCTCGGCGGCGGCGCGCAACTCGCAGTGGCGTGCGACCTTCGCTTTGCCGCTACTGATGCCCGGTTCGGCATCAGCCCAGCGAAGCTGGGTGTCGTCTACCAGGCCACGGCGCTGGGGCGCTTGGTGGAACTGGTCGGCACGGCGGCGACGAAGCGGCTGATCTACTCCGGCGAAACCATCGACGCCGCCCGAGCATTGAGCATCGGCCTGGTCGACGACCTCACCCCCGCCGCGGAACTCGGCGATACGGTCCGGGGGTTCGCCGTGGAGCTGACAGCCCGTTCACAACTCACTCTGCAAGCCACCAAGAGTCTGCTGGGCAACCTCGGCACCGAGTCGACCAGCCGCATCGAGCGCGCCTGGCAGGCGGAGGCGTTGCGAAGTGGCGAGGCGGCCGAGGGCATCTCCGCCTTCGCCGAGCGCCGGCCCCCGCGGTTTCCGTGGACCGGCGCGGGCTTCCCCCAGCCGGACTCCTGAACGGCCACCCGGTACCGACTATGTGTGGTGGCGCAACGTTGTCGCGTCAGGGCGTCAAGGTGTGGAAATTCCGCCCGAAGTACACGGCTGGTTGCTCGGCGCCGATGGTGACCTGGTCGACGCGGCCGACGAGGATGGTGTGATCACCGCCGTCGTGCCGCGCATGCGTCGAGCAGTGCAGCACCACCGACGCATCGGTGAGAATGGGAATCCCCTGGACACCGATGTCGAAGCCGGCGCCGCCGAACTTGTCCGCACCACGAGTGGCGAATCGCACTGCGAGGTCACGGTGGTCGGAGTGGATCACGTGAACCACCCAGGCGTCCGCATCGAGGAACGTCGGATGGCACTCCGCGCTCTTGGCCAGACATACGAGCACGAGCGGCGGATCGGCCGACACGGAGCAGAATGCGGTGGCCGTGAACCCCCGGGGTTGCGCGTCCCGGCCCGTAGTGGTCACGATCGTGACACCGCTCGGAAATCTGGCCATGGCCTCGCGAAACAGGCTCGACGACGCAACACTGGCGGATTGGCCGCTGGCGCAGCTCATGGGCTCGACTCGATTTCGAGATCATGGTTGAGACGCTTCTGCTTGGCGCGCAGATAGGCGAGGTTTTCCCCGTTCGGGGTGATCAGGATGGGTACTCGGTCCACGATCGTGAGGCCGTACCCCTGAAGACCTTGGTGCTTCGCGGGGTTGTTGGTCATCAGGCTGAGCCGGGTCACGCCGAGATCGCGCAGGATCTGCGCACCGATCCCATACTCGCGAGTGTCCACCGGGAGACCGAGCGCCAGGTTCGCATCGACGGTATCCAGGCCGGCATCCTGCAACTGGTAAGCGCGCAGCTTGTGACTCAGTCCGATGCCGCGTCCCTCCTGCCCACGCAGGTACACGACGACACCCCGTCCAACCCGGCCGATCTCGGTCAGGGCTCGCGACAGCTGCGCGCCGCAGTCACAGCGTCGCGAACCGAAGACGTCGCCCGTCAAGCACTCCGAGTGCACGCGAACGAGGACGTCGTCGCCCGAGCCGACGTCTCCCATCACCAGGGCGACATGCTCGACGTCGTCCAAGATCGACTGGTAGGTGACTGCGGTGAACTCGCCGGCATCCGTTGGTACCCGGCCCGTCGCCGTTCGCCGGATCAACGATTCAGTTCGGTGCCGCGTCCGGACGATGTCGGCCACGGTGATGAGCACGAGCTCGTGCTCCTGCGCGAATCGGTCGAGCTGTGCCCGGCTGGACATTGTGCCGTCGTCATTGGTCACCTCGGCGAGAACGCCGGCCGGCCGCAGCCCGGCCATCCGGCACAGGTCGACTGCGGCTTCTGTGTGGCCGGCCCGCTTGAGCACGCCGCCGGGGCGAGCGCGCAGCGGGAACAGGTGACCGGGGCGGGAGAAATCCGCCGCGTGCGTCGAGGGATCCGCCAGCGCGCGCGCAGTGCGGGCCCGGTCTGCGGCCGAGATGCCCGTCGTCGTCCCAGCCTTCAAATCGACCGAGACGGCGAATGCGGTCCCGCGCGGATCGTCGCCGCGCTCGACCATCTGCGGAAGCGCCAGCTCATCGAGCCGCTCGCCCGTCATCCCTACACAGATCAGGCCGCTCGTGTGTCGGATCATGAACGCCATCGAGTCGACGGTCATGTGCTCGGCGGCGATGATCAGGTCGCCTTCGTTCTCGCGGTCCTCGTCGTCGACGACCAGGACGAACCCCCCGGCCCGAAGTTGCTCGAGGGCCTTGTCGATGCCGACGAGCGGCCCGCGCGGCGAATCGTTGCCCGGGCCGGCCGGCCCCAGGGCCGACCAGTCGACCGATGCCGTCGTGTCGGCCGGGTCGTGCGCTTCGTCGCGGACCGGGGCGCAATCGTGATATTGCGGCAGCGATGGCATGCGGAGGCCCCTAGTTCCGGACTGTGGGATCGACGTGGTGGCGGCCAGGAGAGCGGCGGATTCCCTGCGCTGTAGAAGTCTCCGGCCGTCCGTCCAGCGGATGGGGGACCTCCGGTGCCGTGCCGCTCACCCCCGAGTCAACGTCACCAGGCATGCGTCCTCCGTGCCGTGTCAAGTCCCGCGGGCGGTGCTGCGGATGGGAAGGGGAGCTCGACGGCCAGCATAGACGCTCGCGCGGCTATCGTATATAAGATAGAGCGACGCCAGTGAGGGGGGCGATTGCGGCGCAATCGTTGTCTCACAGCACGGCCATTTCATACGGTGACGATGACGGCGGCAGCTTCGCCGATCCCGCCGCACAGCGTCACGAGCGCACGTCCGCCGCCCCGGCGACGAAGCTCACCGATGGCAGCCATCACCAGGCGTCCGGCCGTTGCGCCGGTCGGATGCCCGACCGCGATCGCTCCGCCGTTGACGTTTGTCTTGGCCCGCAACGCCTCGGCCCGCATCGGGTCGCCGTCGGCCAGGACCAAGGTCGTGACGAGCGGAACGGCCGCGAAGGCCTCATTGATCTCGATGACGTCGATGTCCTGAAGGCGTAGGCCGGTCTTGGCCAGCGCCTGCCGTGCCGCCGTCGCCGGGATCGAGGCCACGCGGGCCGGCGCTCCGCTCACCAGGGTCCACCCGGACAGGCGGGCCAGGAAGGGCAGCCTCCGGCGAGATCCGGTCTGCGCCGTCGACAACACAAGCGCCGTCGAGCCCGTCGACAGGTTGGGCGCCGACCCGCCCGTGACCGTCGGGCTGCCGTACACGGTGGGCAGCGTGGCCAGGCGCTCCAGGTTGGTGTCCGGGCGGGGACACTCGTCCTCGAGCAGCCCCTCCCATCCGTGCTCAGCGTCCGGCAAGACCTTGACGAGCTCGGCGTCCAGGTGGCCGGTGTCGCGCGCCGCCGCAAACCGCTGCTGGCTTCGCAGTGCCCACTCGTCCTGAGCCTGCCGCCCGATCCCGTGCTCCATCGCTTCCTCGCCGGCTTGCACCGCGCGCGGTACTCCGGTGAAGGGGCAGGAGACGACGAGCTGGTCGATCATCGTGATGTCGCCGAGCCGCCTTCCCCAGCGGGCGTTGTGCAGGAAGTACGGGACGAGGCTGAGGTTGTCAGAGCCTCCGCCGACCGCGACCTGTGATTCCCCAAGGCGTAGCGAACGACCGGCGAGGGTGAGCGCTGTGAGCGAGGAGCAACACGCCTGGTCGACCGTGTAGGAGGTGCGATCGTCGGGGATGCCGGACCACAGCGCGCTCTGCCGCGCTATCGAGCGGTCCGAGCCCGGGAAATTTGTGCCGAGGACGAGTTCGTCGACGTCGTCCGGCGCCAAGCCGGCGCGACGTATCGCCTCGGTGATCGCTACCGCCGCGAGGCGGGGGACGGGCCAGTCTCGCAACGACCCGCCGAACCTGCCGAATGGAGTCCGCGCGTACCCGAGGACTACTACGTCGTCGTTCATGGGGCGATCGATCGAGCAAGCGTCATGTCGGACGCGCGGCCGCCCATTCCTGTTCCCACGTAGCACACGTTAGCTCCACATTGTGTGCAGAGCAATTGTCCTCGTGGTCGCGGCTAGCTGCGTTTCGCCCGGCGGGCCCGGGTAGCGATGCCGTCGAAGACGATCGAGAGGTACTGCTCGGCCACGGTGTCTGCGCTGAGCGCGCCGCCCGGGCGGAACCAGCTGACCGCGACCCAGACTGTGTCACGCAGAAACCGGTAGGCGAGCGAGGTGTCAAGGTCGGCGCGGAAGGTGCCGTCGGCCACGCCGTCGCGCAGGATCGTCTGCCAGATCGTGCGGAACTCATCCCACCGTTCGTTGACGTAGGCGAAGCGCGGCTGTTCCGACAAGAGACGACCCTCGTTCTGGAAGATCGCGACGGCGTCCGGGCGCTGGTCGATGGTCTGGAAGGAGGCGACGACCACCGCCCGTAGAGCGTCGCGAGGCGGCAGCTGCCGGGCGACGATCTCGCGGTACCGGCCGAAGAGGGCGTCGAGCAGATCCCGCAGGATCTCGTCGACCATCGAGGCCTTCGAGTCGAAGTGGTGGTACAGGCTGCCGGACAGAATGCCTGCGGCGTCGGCGATGTCGCGCACGGTCGTCGCCTGCAGCCCGTGCTCGGCGAATAGGTGCGCGGCGATGCTCAGCAGCTCCGCGCGGCGGTCCGTGGCCGGGACAGCGCGCGGGCTCACGCCTCTAACCTACTCG
This sequence comes from Jatrophihabitans sp., assembly GCA_036264855.1. Lineage (GTDB taxonomy): Bacteria > Actinomycetota > Actinomycetes > Mycobacteriales > Jatrophihabitantaceae > Jatrophihabitans. Next base: position 23,567 of record DATAQD010000042.1, read on the forward strand.
ACCAAGCATTTGTTTGGCACCGAGCCGGGCCGGGACGGCGCCGGTCGGGCCGACGGGTTCTCGGCGCTTCAGGCGCTCTCGAATCCCGCGGCCAAGCCGCGCAGCGCCTCGTCGATATAGACGGTGAGGTCGGCGTCGGCGCGATTCACCCAAAGATCGAAGGCGGCCCGGCAGGCCGCGAGCGTTGTCCGCCCGATAGCGAGCGGGTACAGCGCGTCGGGCGGCTGCTGCAGCCGCCCTGCGGCGAAGGCGCAGACTGCGCGCTCCCACGCGTCGTAGTGCGGCGCCGCGCTCGCTTGCAACGCAGGCACCGATCCGATGAGGTGCATCCGGGTGCGGAGTTCGGCTACATCCTCGGCGCGGTAATGGTTCACGCTCACGACGGTCTGCCGGATGGCCTCCATCATCGGTAGGTCGTCGTGGACTTGACTGAACGCGGCGCGGAGCGCATCCACCTCGCGGTCGAAGTCGTGCCACAGCACAGCGGCCTTGGACTCGAAATAGCGAAAGAAGGTCCGGCTGCTGACGCCGGCTTCGGCGGCGATCTGGTCGACGGTCGTTTCGTCGAATCCGTTCTCGGTGAACAGGTGCAGGGCGATGAGTTCGAGTTCGCGCGGGCTGGTGGCCGGCGGGCGTCCGCGCCGGGCGGCCGTGCCGCTGATCGACATACGCCACCCCCTTGTTTACGTCAGTCAGTGACGATAACGTACCCGAGACATTCGTCATGGGATGACGAAAACCTGCTTAAGGAGTGGCCACATGGCGGCTGAGATCGCCGATGTCGACGAGCCGACCGTCGCCGAAGAGACGAGTGACGCGCAGGACGGGCCGGTCCTCGTCGAGGACGTGCTCGTCGAGGAGATCTCGATCGACGGCATGTGCGGTGTCTACTGACATTGCCGCGCGGGCGTTCGATCTGGACGCCCCGTGGCGGGTGCACCCGCAGGTGTCGATCCGGCCGGAGCGCTTCGGCGCACTGCTGTACCACTTCGGGACCCGCCGGCTGTCGTTCCTCAAGAGCCCGATGCTGCTGCGCGTGGTCGGTTCGCTCGCCGATCGCCCCACCGCTCGCGAGGCGTGCGTTGCCGCCGGCGTCCTTGACGCTGACATGAGCACCTACCGCAGCGCGCTGGCCACGCTGGCCGCGTCGCAGATGATCTGCAGCCGGAGCAGCTCGTGACCGTCGCCCTGCCACTCGTCGAGCAGTTCCCATACGGGCTGGACGCCCCGATCTGCCTCACCTGGGAGTTGACCTACGCCTGCAATCTGTCCTGCGTGCACTGCCTGTCCAGCTCGGGGCGACGGGACCCGGGCGAATTGTCGACCGCCGAGTGCAAAGCGGTGATCGACGAGTTGGAGCGGATGCAGGTGTTCTACGTGAACATCGGTGGGGGAGAGCCGACGGTGCGCCCGGACTTCTGGGAGCTGGTCGACTACGCCACCGCGCACCGCGTCGGTGTCAAGTTCTCCACGAACGGCGTCAAGATCACGCCCGACGTGGCGCGGCGCCTGGCGGGCAGCGACTACGTGGACGTGCAGATCTCCCTGGATGGTGCGACGGCCGACGTGAACGACGCGGTGCGGGGCGTCGGCTCATACGACACGGCCATGCGCGCTATGGCTAATCTCGCGCAGGCGGGGTTCGTCGGCTTCAAGATCTCGGTGGTGATGACACGGCACAACGTCGATCAGCTCGATGCGTTCAAGGCGATCGCCGACGGCTTCGGTGCGCAGCTGCGGATCACCCGGCTGCGCCCGTCGGGCCGGGGCGCGGACGTCTGGGACGAGCTGCACCCGACGGCGGCCCAGCAGCGCCAGCTCTACGACTGGCTGGTCGCGCACGGTGAGGACGTGCTGACCGGCGACTCGTTCTTCCACCTCGCCGCATTCGGCGATGCACTGCCTGGGCTGAACCTGTGCGGTGCCGGCCGGGTGGTATGCCTGATCGACCCGGTCGGCGATGTGTACGCCTGCCCGTTCGCGATCCATGAGAACTTCCTGGCCGGCAACGTCCGCGCGCCGGGTGGCTTCATGACCGTGTGGCGGGAGTCGGAGCTGTTCACGCAGCTGCGCCGGCCGCAGACCGGCGGCGCGTGCACGTCGTGCTCTGCGTTCGATGCCTGCCGCGGCGGCTGCATGGCCGCCAAGTTCTTCACCGGCCTGCCGCTCGACGGGCCGGATCCGGAGTGCGTGAAGGGGCACGGCGAGTCGGCGCTCGCCGCGGTGGACAGCGGGTCCGCACCACGGCCGTCGCTGGATCACTCACACCGTTCGCGGCCGGTGCCGATCACGCTGGGTCGGCCCGCGCCGGTGAGCGCGTGCAACGAGAACCCGCTTGCCGGGCTCGGCATCGGGTAGTGGTGACCTAGTGCCGCTGCTGGCCGATCTGACCTGGCCGGAGGTCGCGGACCGGGCCGCTGACGGTGCATTGCTCGCGGTGCCGGTGGGTGCCACCGAACAGCACGGGCCGCACCTGCCGTTGTCGACGGACACCGATGTTGCGGTGGCACTGTGCGACCGGCTCGGGGCCGCGCGTGGGGACGTGCTGATCGCACCGCCCGTCGCCTACGGCTCGAGCGGCGAGCACGCCGGCTTCGCGGGCACGCTGTCGATCGGGCAGGCCGCGGTGGAGCTGCTGCTGATCGAGCTGGGGCGTTCGGCGAGCGAGACGTTCCCGCACGTCCTCTTCGTCTCCGCCCACGGTGGGAACGCTGAACCCGTGACTCGGGCCGGCGCGCGGTTGCGGGCCGAGTCGCGGGACGTGCGGGTGTTCATGCCGCGCTGGACCGGCGAGGCGCACGCCGGACGCGCCGAGACCTCGATGTCGCTGGCCTTGACGCGGCCGGTCCGCATGGATGTCGCGGTGGCGGGGAACACCCGCCCGCTGGAGGAGATCTGGCCGGTCTTGCGCGCCGGAGGCGTGCGCGCCGTCAGCCCGAACGGCGTGCTCGGCGATCCGACCTGCGCCTCCGCGGACGAGGGGCAGGAACTGCTCCGCCGGCTCGGCGCCCAGCTCATCGATGACGTGGCCGCCTGGCGCTCCGCCGTGACGGCATGACCGCAGCACCCCGCGTCGGGCTCGTCACCGGCGCAGCACGCGGCATCGGCGCGGCCACCGTGCTGGCGCTGGTCGATGCCGGCTGGGCGGTACTCGCTGTTGACGCGGCCGCCGAGGATCCCGCGTTGCCGTACTCGATGTCGGCGCCGGCGAACCTCGCCGCCGTCGTCGACGAGGCGAACGAGCGCGCGGCCGGTCCTGGCCTGGTCCGGCCGTACGTCGCCGACGTGCGCGATCTCGCCGCGCTCGAGGCCGCGGTGGCTGAAGCCGAAGCCCGGTGGGGCGGCCTCGACGCCGCGGTGGCAGCGGCTGGCGTCATCGCCGGCGGGGCACCGCTGTGGAATGTGCCCATCGAGCAGGAGCGAGCGGTCCTGGATGTCGATCTCGGCGGGGTCCTCGCCCTCGCGCGCGCCGCCGTGCCGGCCCTGCTGCGCCGCCCCGAGCCGCGCTCCGGACGGTTCCTCGCAGTGGCCTCGGCGGCGGCAACGCAGGGGTTGCCGATGCTCGCCGCGTACTGCGCGGCCAAGGCCGGCGTCACGGGACTCATCCGCGCGCTGGCCGTCGAGCTCGCAAGCACCGGTGTCACTGCGAACGCGGTCAGCCCGGGATCGACGGACACCCCGATGCTCGCGGAGAGCGCCCGTCTCTACGGCTTGCCCGACGCCGCGGCCTTCGCCGCCCAGCAGCCGATTGAGCGACTCCTGGACCCCGCCGAGGTGGCGGCCGTACTCGCCTTCCTCGCCGGTCCGGGCAGCAGCGGCATGACCGGCGCCGCCGTGCCCGTCGACGGCGGGCTGTCGCTGTGACCGGCCGCGCTGGAGCCGGGACCGATCCACTGCCGGCGGGCTTCAGCATCGTGCTGGATGCCGACACCAAACAGCTCGGCGACGCCAGCTTGTTCGGCGGCTCACCGGCACGGGTCATGCGGCTGTCGCGCACCGGCCGCGCGGCGCTCACCGAGCTATTGGACGGGCCGGTTCACAGCCGCGCCGCCGGCGCGCTGGCCCGGCGCCTGATCGACGCCGGCCTCGCGCACCCCCGCCCCCCGCAGCGAAGCGCTGCTGCCGACGTCACGGTGATCGTGCCGGCCCGGGACCGCACCGAGCTGCTCGCCGAATGCCTTGCCGCGCTTGGCCGCGCCCATCCGGTGATCGTCGTCGACGACGGCTCCCGTGACCCGAACGCCGTGGCTGAGGTCGCCGCGCGGCACGGCGCGAAACTGATCCGGCGCGCGACCAACGGCGGTCCGGGGATGGCACGGAACACCGGCCTGGCCCACGCCTCGGGCGAGTTGGTCGCCTTCCTCGACAGCGACTGCGCCCCGCTACCCGGATGGATCGATCGGCTCGCCCCCCACTTCGCCGATCCGGTTGTCGGTGCCGCCGCCCCCCGCATTGTCGCGATGCCGACGCACACCTGGGCCGGGCGCTACACCACAGCCTGCGGCAGCCTCGACCTCGGCGAGCGTGAGGCAGGCGTCGCGCCTCTCACGCGGGTTGCCTACCTACCCACCGCTGCACTGCTCGTGCGCCGCGCCGCGTTGCTCGACGTGACCCGCGGCGCGGGCGCGTTCGATCCGGGCCTGCGCTGCGGCGAGGACGTTGACCTGATCTGGCGGCTGCACGGCGCAGGATGGCGGGTGCGGTACGAGCCGACGGTGCAGGTCCCGCACCGCGAGCCCGACAGCTGGCCGGCCCTACTCGGCCGCCGGTTCCGATATGGCACGTCCGCCGCGCCCTTGGCCCGCCGTCACCCGCGAGCCATGCCGCCGCTGGTGTTGCCTCCGCTCCCGGCGCTGACCGTGCTCGCGTTGCTGGCCCGGCGGCCCGCTCTGGCGGGACTCGGTTTCGCCGCGTCGGTGTGGGCAACGAGCCGGTCGCTGCGGCACGCCGGCGTGCCTACCGACGGGGTGGTCCGGGCGATGGGCACGTCGACCCGGCGCACCTGGTTGGGCACCGGGCGCTACCTCACCCAGTTCGCGGCACCGCTGTTCGTGGCTGCCGCCGTGGGCGGGCGGCGCCAGCGCGGGCGGCGCCTCGCCGCGGCATCGCTGATGCTCGGCCCGCCGCTCAACTCATGGCTGGCCCGCCGCCCGGCGCTCGACCCGGTGCGCTTCACGCTTGGTCATCTTGCCGACGACCTGGCGTACGGCGCCGGCGTTTGGACCGGCGCCGCCCGCGAACGCACCGCCGTCCCCATCCGCCCCGTCATCAGCCGGCGCATGGTGCGCATCGATCCGACCGCGAGCCCGAGTCCGACGCTCGCCGATCACTGAAGGACCACCCGTTATGGCCAACCCCTGGTTCGAGACCGTCGCCGAAGCGCAGCGCCGGGCGCAGCGGCGCCTGCCCAAGTCGGTGTACACCGCGTTGCTGGCCGGCACGGAGAAGGGGCTGACCTTGGCCGACAACCTCGCCGCTTTCGATGAACTCGGCTTCGCACCGCACCTGGTCGACCTGCCCGCGCAACGCGACATGGCCACGACCGTCATGGGGCAGGACGCCTCGATGCCCGTGATCATCTCCCCGACTGGGGTCCAGGCCGTCCACCCGGACGGCGAGGTGGCGGTGGCGCGTGGCGCTGCGGCACGAGGCATTCCGATCGGACTGAGCTCGTTCGCCAGCAAGCCGCTCGCGGACGTCGTGGCCGCCAACCCACAGACCTTCTTCCAGAGCTACTGGATCGGCACTCGCGAGGTCATGGCCGAGCACGTTGCCCGGGCGCGCAAGGGCGGCGCGGTGGGGCTGATCCTTACCCTCGACTGGACGTTTGCCCATCGCCGCGACTGGGGCAGCCCGCACATCCCCGAGCGGATGACCTTGCCCGAGATGCTCCGGTTCGCCCCGCAGGGGCTGAGCCGGCCGAAGTGGCTGTACGCGTTCGTCAAGACCGGGCGCCTACCCGACCTCGCCGTCCCCAACATGGCCGCTCCCGGTGATCGGCCACCGACGTTCTTCGGCGCCTACGCCGACTGGATGCAGTCACCGCTGCCCACCTGGGACGACATCGCCTGGCTGGGCGAGCAGTGGGGCGCGCCGTTCCTGCTCAAGGGGGTCATCCGCGTCGACGACGCCAAACGCGCCGTTGACGCCGGCGTCACTGCGATATCTGTGTCCAACCATGGCGGCAACAACCTCGACGGCACTCCCGCGGCGATCCGGGCCCTGCCGGCGATCGCCGAGGCCGTCGGTGATCAGATCGAGGTGCTGCTCGACGGAGGCATCCGCAGGGGTAGCGACGTCGTCAAAGCGCTCGCCCTCGGAGCCCGTGCGGTCATGATCGGACGCGCCTACCTCTGGGGACTCGCCGCCAACGGGCAAGCCGGCGTCGAGAACGTTCTCGACATCCTGCGGGGCGGCATCGACTCGGCGCTGCTGGGCTTGGGCCGCGCCTCCGTCGGCTTGCTCACCCCGGGCGACGTCGTGATCCCACCCGGGTTCGCGCGCGTCCTCGGAGCGCCGACCAGTGCGACTGAGCGAGATGCGATCGAGTCAGGGTCGCCGAAGCCGGGCTGACTGAATCCGCGATCGACCGGGCCCGTCCAATCTCATGCCGTGGCGGCGATGGGGTTCGCTGTCGCGCGGCGGTGGACGCGTTTGGCGATGGACATGCGATGGACCTCGGACGCGCCATCGTAGATGCGAAAGGCTCGGATCTCGGCGTAGATGCGGCCGACGACCAGCTCCTCGGTCGTGCCTAGGCCTCCGCAGAGCTGGACGCTGCGGTCGACGATCCGGCACGCGGCCTCGCTGACGAAGACCTTGGCCCGCGAGGAAGCCTCGGTCGCCCGGTCGCCCTCGGCGATGAGCCAGCTGCTGTGCCACAGCAGCGCTCGTGCGGCGGCGATGTCGATCTCGTTGTCAGCGATCATCTGCTGGGCCATGCCGTGCTCGCTGAGGGCGTGACCGAACAGCCGGCGCTGGACGCAGCGGGCTACGGCGATCTCGTGGGCGCGGCGGGCTGCGCCCAGCCAGCGCATGCAGTGCGTGAGCCGGGCCGGGGCGAGGCGCACCTGGGCGTATCGGAAGCCGAGCCCGGGCTCCCCGAGCACGGCATCGTCGGCGACGAAAGCATCGTTAAGGCTGACCTGGCAGTGTCCACCGACCATCGTGGTGTCCAGCGTTCGGGCATGGCCGGTCACGGTGAACCCGGGATTGTTGGTGTCCACCAGGAACATGGTGGCGCCGTCGCCGTCGGAGTCCTTCGCCATCACGATCGCGAAGGACGCGCCGTTCGCGCCCGTGATGAGGTGCTTCGCGCCGCGGATCGTCCAGCCGCCGCTGGCTCTGGTCGCGACGGTCTGCAGCGCTGCCGGATCCGAGCCCGCGCCCGGAACCGGCTCGGTCATCGCGAAACACGATCGGATGTCTCCGCGGACGAGGGGGTGGAGGTAGCGCTCCCGTTGTGCGGGGGTAGCGACCGCGTCGAGCAGGTGAATGTTCCCCTCGTCGGGTGCCGCACAGTTGAGCGCCAGCGCCCCGAGCAGGGAGCGGCCGGCTTCCTCCAGCAGCACGGCCACCTCGTCGAACCGGAACCCGCCGCCGCCCAGCGTGGCGGCGGCTTGGGGCGCCCAAATCCCGGCCGACCGTGCCGCCGCCTGGAGTTCGGTCCGGAGCGCGTCGTCGACGCCACGTTCGAAGGCCTCCTGCTCACGGGGGATCACGACGGTGTCGATGAAGGTCTCGATGTTCGCGCGCCACCGTTCGACTTGATCGGAGGGTGAGAAGTCGATGGCCATGGTGCACTCCGTCGGTCGCGGATCGGGATGGATTGTGCGCACGTCGCCGGGAGTTCACGCTCGCCACAGCCGGGCGCCGGGCCGGGTGACGACGATGTTGGGGACGACGGCGTTGCGGGAGAGGCGCGAGACAGCGATGGCGAGTTCGACGATGTCCTGGACGCTGATCATGTCGGCCGGGTCGAGGCGGTCACGCATCCACGCGGTCATGTCCGTGTCCACGTAACCCGGCGAGATCGCCGTCGCCGTCACGCCGTGCGCCGCCTCCTCGACGGTGATCGTCTCGCAGAGCGAGATGAGGGCAGCCTTCGTGGCTCCGTAGACGCTCAACCCGGCCTCGCTCGCAACCCCGGTGATCGACGCCATTGCGATGATCTTTGCTCCGGTACGCGGTGCAGAGCCCGCGGCTGCGCGCAATGCGGGCAGCAGCCGGTGGACGAGCCTGAGCGGGGCGGCCAGGTTCACCGCCAGTTGCATGTCGAAGCGGCGCAGCGGATCGTCGGCCAAGGCCGCGGCGGCGCCGACGCCGGCGGCGAGGACAAGCAGATCGAGGCGGTCGGCGAACTCGCATTGTGCGCGGGCCAGCGCGTCCACTTCGTCGGGCGCAGCCATGTTTGCGGGCAGCACCGTGACCCGGCTGGGCAGGCCGGACAATTGCCGCGCTACGGCGTCGAGCGAGGTACGGTCGCGCGCCGAGATCGTGACGTCGTAACCCTCAGCAGCAAGGCGCTCGGCAATTGCCCGGCCGATGCCACGGGAAGCGCCGGTGACGAGTGCCGTTCGTGGACGCGTGACTTCAGCCGCGGGCGCAGCGCTAATGACCATTAGCAAAAGGCAACCAAAATTTCCGCG
>DATAQD010000052.1:0-17287 GCA_036264855.1 Jatrophihabitans sp.
GCTCTTCCAGCCCGGGTTCGGCGTCAGGGTCATGTCGATGACGGCGCTGATGCCCGTGGAGATGATGCTCAGACTCGCCGTGCCGTTGAGGTTCTGGTGCTGGCTCTCCTGCAGCATGGCCAGGTCGGATCGGCGCACGTATTCGGTGCCGCTCACCGTCCCGGAGAAGTTCTTGAGGGTGACCTTGCCCTGGCTGGTCTGCGTCGAGCCGCCGCCGCCGGTGATCGTCCCGCTGAGGTTGACCTGGTACGCGGACTGGCCGTTGTAGGTGACCGGACCGACATTCGCGTAGGTCACGTTCTCGTTGATCGTGACGTCGGTCTGGCTACTGCCGCTGTCGACGTAGTGGAACACGGAGGCGTAGGTCCAGGACCAGCCGGTCGTCCACGCGGCGGCGTCGTCTCCGGTCGCCTGGGTCGCGCCGGCGGTGCCGAGTCCGGACGCGACGATCGCGCCGGCGGTCAACGCGACGGCGGCCACCAACGCCGTCGGCCGCGATGATCGACTCCGTCGCCAGCCGATCGCTGGGTGGGCGGCGTGTGCTTCCGCTGTCTGATGCGCACGTTGTGCTCGGTGTGCTCCAACCCGGTTGCCACGCTCGCGCAATGCCTTCACCTTTGCCCTCGCCGGTGGGCCCCGGAAGCTGGGCCCAGGGATTCCTAGCAGCGGACGGTGATCACCACAAACTGAAACGTGATCTATCTTCCGATCGGGCGAAAATGATCACGCCGGCTTCAACTCGGGCCTTTGGGCGACGGGCCCCGAGGGGTCATGAACCGGACCAGCCGCCCCAAAGTGGATCTTGGACGCCAACCCGATTAACGGGTGGCCCGCCGACGGCGCCCGAAACCCATGAAGATGATGCCGGCGGCCATCAAGATCGCACTGACCCCGACGACCAGCCCGAGGTCGGTCCCGGTGGCGGCGAGCGGAGCGTCGTTGCGCCCGGCCGGTGCGTGCGCGGGCGTGGGTGTCGGGGTCGGGGTCGCGGTGGGCGGGTGGACCGGGTTGCCGGTGGGCGTCGGGGTGGGCGTCGGCGTCGGCGTCGGGTCGATGCTCGGGCCGGTGACGGTGTATTCGACCGTGTCGGTGGCCGGCTCCGTTCCGTCGCTCACTGTCAGCAGGAACGTCAGCGTGGCCGGTCCGGTCGGGGCGACGAAGGTCGGCGCGAGGGTGTCCGCCCCGATCAGGCTCACCGGCGGCCCGCCCGTCTGCGTCCACAGATACGTCAGCTGATCGCCGTCCTCGTCCGCCGCCATACCTGCGAGTATGTTGGCCGACTCCGAGGCCACGGTGGCATCCGGGCCGGCCGAGGCAGTCGGTGGATGGTTCGGCAGCGGCGGGACCACTACCGCCGGCGCGACCGTGATCGTCACCGTCCCGGTCACGCAGGCGTCGTGGGGGTCGCAGGCCGTGTACGTGAAGCTGTCCGGACCGCTGAAGGCCGGATCGGGCGTGTACGTGAACGTCCCGTCGGCCTCGACCACGACGGTGCCGTGGCCGGGCGCGGTGCCGGCCGCGAACGTGAGGCTGTCGCCGTCCGGATCGGTGGCGCTCACGGCGTCGATGAGTACCTCGCCCTGCTCCATCGCGTCCGTGGGGTTGGCCGCAGCCCCGGGGCCTTGGTTGGCGCGGGTCACGTTCACCGTGACCACCCCGCCGTCGCACTGGTCGGCGGGGTCACAGGCCTGGTAGGTGAAGGCATCGGTCGCTGCGTAGGTGTCGCCCGGGGTGTAGAGGATCGTGCCGTCGGGTTGGACGACGGCCGTGCCGCTGGTCGGTTGTGCGGTCACGCTCACGACAAGTTCGTCGCCATCGGCGTCGGTGGCGTGGGCGAGCGGGTCTGCGGTTACCGCGACCCCTTCGCCCGTGGACACCGAGAAGTCGTCGGCGACCGGAGTCCGGTTGGCCTGCGCGATCGACACCAGGACGGAGCCGCTGACGCACTTCAGGGACGGGTCGCACACCTGGAAGGTGAACGTGTCGTCCCCCACGAAGCTGCCACTCGGCGTATAGGTGTACGACCCGTCGCTGTTGACCACGACGGTCGCCCCGTTGGTGCCGGCACTGACCAGCGAGTAGGTGAGGGCGTCGTCGTCGACGTCCGCGGCGGTGAGCAACCCGCCGACCGCGGTGTTCGTGTCGGTGTTGTTGGTCTGCGGGGTGGTCGTGGGAACGTCGTCGACCGCCGCGACGGCGACGGTCACGGTCGCTTCGTCGCACGCGCCGGACGAGTCACACGCGGTGTAGGTGAAGCTGTCCGGACCGAAGTAATCGGGATTCGGCGTGTACGTGATGCCGCCCGCGGCCACGGTCGCCGTGCCGTGCGCCGGTTGTTGCGCGACGCTTGCGATCAGGGTGTCGAGGTCGGCGTCGGTGTCGTTGCCGAGGACGTTCACGAACGCAGGCGTGTCCTCGAACGTGTCGAGCGCGTCGTCGCCGGCGACGGGTGCTCGATTGGCCTGCGCAATCTGCACCGGTGTCGCCACTGCCGCTGCCGACGCGGTGACGGTCGTACCGTCGTTGCCGGCGGTGCCCGCGAAGGATTGGGCGTTCAGCAGCGTCGCGGTCGTGTTGACCTGGCCTGGCGACGGGTCGATCCGGACCCGGACGGTGGCGGTCTTCGTGGTGTCGGCGAGCATCGTGCCGACGTTCCATGTGATCGCCGAGCTCGTCGAGCTGATCGTCCCGGAGGCCGTGCCCGCGCTGACGACGCTCACGTTCGCCGGCAACGGCGCGGACACCACGCCGTTGTCGATGTCGACCCCGGACGGGTCCTTCGCGGTGAGGGTGATGTCGTAGTCGGAGGTGCTGCCGTTCCGCGGCGGGTTCACCCCGGCGGCGAACGTCGCGGGACCCGAGCCGAGCGAGACCGACGGCGCGCCCAGGACGATGGTGCTCAGCCCGGTGAAGTCGATGGCGTTCACCGGCCCGGTCATGAAGTCCTTGTTGATGACGGCGAGGTTGTTGGCCGCGGACGAGCCGTAGTACAGCTGCACCGGCGTCGTCGCGGTGACCAGGCCGCCCGAGGCCTGCGTGATGTAGCTCAGTGGGACCTGCCAGTCGAGAAAGAACTGCCCGTTGCCATCGGACACGACGCGCATCGCCGCCGAGTTGGCGCCCTGAGTGTCGAACGGGTAGTCGTAGACCTCGTAGGTGGTGGCCGGGGTGTTGTTGGCGTCGGTCACGTAGACGTAGTCGGTCGACGAGCTCTTGCCGTTGACGCCCGCCGCAGCCACGACCGTCCCGTTGATCGCGATGTCGACGACGAAAAAGTTGCCGACGAGACCGCCGAACTTGTCGCTGTACACGTCGTCGCCCAGTCGCATGCGGAAGAAGACGTTGGTGCCGTCGGCGGCGAACAACGGAGTGCTCCCGGTGCCGGTGCAGCTGGTCCCGCCGCACGCCCCCGCCGCGAGGTCGGCCGTCGTGGGATTCATGTCACCCAACGGATCCTGCACCAGGGTCCCGTCCGTGTAGCGGTACGAGGAGAACGAGGACGGCCACGGCGCGGCGCTGTCGCCCAGCGGCGACCCGTCCGCGGCGGCGTCGACGGGCACGAGGACGAAGCTCGTGAGGGCGGCCAGCGCGGCGGCGAGAATCGCGGCCGCGACGCAACGTGCGCGCATCCAGGCTCCAGAAGTTTCGGTGATCCCGCGCGGCGATCGCGGCAGCGGAACAGGTCGCAGGCAACGTATATGTGAAGCCATTGTGTGTAAAGCTTATGTGAAGTAAATGGGTCCTACGACCCGGGCCGGACTCCGGCGCAAACTCTATTGACGCCGATAACTTATCGCTGCTAACTTACCGCTGTTCACGAATCTTTCCGGGGGGAACGACATGCTCACTCGGCTCGCCAACCTCGCCATCCGGGCCCCGAAGCGGGTGCTCGGCATCGCCGGCCTGCTGCTCGTGGCCGGGGGGATCTTCGGCGGTCCGGTCGCGAGCCACCTGCTGACGGGCGGTTTCACCGATCCGGCGGCCGACTCGACGGCGGCGACCAGGGTGATCGACGCCGACTTCCACGGCGGCCAGGCGAACCTCGTCTTCCTGATCACCGCGGACGGCGGCGCCGGCAGCGCGGCCGCTCGGATAGCCGGAACGCGCATCGAGACCGCGCTGCGCGAGCGGGGCGACTGGGTGAACTACGCGCAGTCGTACTGGAGCGCTGCGCCCGGGCCGGCCGACGGGCTGCGCAGCAAGGACGGCAAGTACGGCCTGGTCGTCGCGCACATCAAGGGCAACGACAACGAGATCCAGGTGCGCTCGGGCCAGCTCGCCGACCAGCTCGGCACGAGCGCCGACGGCGCCACCGTGCAGGCCGGCGGTGCGGCGCTCGCGTACCACCAGGTCAACGATCAGACCAAGCGCGACCTCGCGCTGGCCGAGGCAATCGCCATTCCGCTCACCGCCATCGCCCTGATCCTGGTGTTCGGCAGCGTCGTCGCCGCACTCGTCCCGCTGGCCGTCGGCATCTTCGCGATCATCGAGACGTTGGCCATCCTGCGGACGCTGTCGACCGTCACCGACGTGTCGATCTATGCGATGAACATGACCACCGCGCTCGGCCTGGCCCTCGCGATCGACTACAGCCTGTTCCTGGTCAGCCGCTACCGCGAGGAACTGCAGGCCGGGCGAGACCCGAATGACGCCATCATCGCCACGGTGCGCACGGCGGGGCGAACGGTCCTGTTCTCCGCCCTCACGGTCGGCCTCTCCCTGTCGGCCATGATCGTCTTCCCGATGTACTTCCTGCGCTCGTTCGCGTATGCGGGCCTGGCCGTCGTCGCGCTCGCGGCGCTGGCGTCGATCATCGTGCTGCCGGCGTGCCTGGCGCTCATCGGCCCTCGGATCAATGCGCTGGACCTGCGGGCCGCGCTGCGCCGTGCGCTGCGCCGGCCGGAGCCCGCGCCCAAGACGCTCGAGCGCGGATTGTGGTACCGGCTGGCCGGGACCGTCATGCGTCGGCCGGCGACCTTCGGCATCGCGGTGACCGTGATCTTCGTGGTGCTGGGCGCGCCGTTCCTGCGGGCGAACTTCGGCTACCCGGACGACCGCATCATCAACTCCAGCGCGAGTTCGCGCAGCGTCGGCGACATCCTGCGCAGCGACTTCACCGAGGACGCGTCGGCCGGCCTGGTGGGCGTCGCGGCCTCCACCGCGCCGGCGTCCGGCAGCGTCGCGCAGTACACCGCCGCCGTCAGCCGGATTCAGGGGGTCGACAGCGTGACGTCCCCGGCCGGCACCTACGCGGACGGCAAGCGGGTCGGCCCGGCCCAACCCGACCTGCGCTCGACGTCCGGAGACGGCGCGCTGTTCAACGTCGCCACCCACGTCGACCCGTTCTCGTCCGCCGGTCGAACGCTCGTCCACCAGCTGCGCAGCGAGCCCGCGCCATGGAGGGTCCTCTACAGCGGCGCGGCGGCGTTCAACGCCGACGCGATGTCCGGGCTGGGCAGCAACCTGCCGTTGGCGCTCGCGCTCATCGCGCTGGCGACCTTTTTTGTCCTGTTCCTGTTCACCGGCAGCGTCGTCGTGCCGGTGAAGGCGCTCGTGCTGAACATGCTGTCGCTGTCGGCGACGTTCGGCGCGATGGTGTGGGTGTTTCAGGAAGGGCACCTGTCCGGGCTGCTCGGGTTCACGCCGACCGGCTATCTGGTGGCGAACATGGTGATTCTGATGTTCTGCCTCGCCTTCGGGATGTCGATGGACTACGAGGTGTTCCTGTTGTCGCGCATCCGCGAGGAGTGGGTGAACTCCGACCGGACGGACGCGGCCAACCGGCGCGCCGTCGCGCTCGGACTGGCGCGCACCGGGCGGATCGTCACGGCCGCCGCGGCCCTGATGGCGATCGTGTTCGCGGCGATGGTCGAGTCGAAGGTCGCGTTCATGCAGCTGTTCGGCCTGGGCCTCACGCTGGCGGTGCTCGCCGACGCGACGCTCGTCCGTGGCATCCTGGTACCCGCGTTCATGCGGCTGATGGGCCGGCGCAACTGGTGGGCACCGGCGCCGCTCGTCCGCCTGCACGAGCGCTTCGGCCTCGGCGAGGCCGAGCCCGCCCCGCCCGTGAACCTGGCACCTCCGAAGGAGCTGAGCCCCGTCACATGAGCGACGCTTGCGGAGCGAACAAATGTGATCGGCGCGCCGAAGGCGGGCTCGGGCCGACGACGGGCCCGAGCGCAGCGAGGAGGTCCGATGAGCGACGCTTGCGGAGCGAACAAATGTGATCGGCGTGCCGAAGGCGGGCTCGGGCCGACGACGGGCCCGAGCGCAGCGAGCGGCCCCGAGGAGGTCCGATGAGCGACGCTTGCGGAGCGAACAAATGTGATCGGCGCGCCGAGGGCGCCGTCCGATGAGCGACGCGTCTGCGGTTACGCCCTCGGCGAGGAAGCCGCGCCGCCGGGCGTCTCGCGGCTGCGGGGAGCAGCTGCGGGCCGAGATCGTCGCCGCGGCCAAAGAACTGCTCGCGGCGTCGGCGAATTCCGATGCGGTGTCGATCCGGGCGGTGGCCGACGCCGTGGGCGTCACGTCGCCGTCGATCTACCTGCACTTCGCCGACAAGGACGAGCTGATCCAGGCCGTCGTCGGCGACGTGTTCGCCGAGTTGGACGTGGCCATGGTGACGGCCGGCGACGAGGTCGACGAGCCGCTCGGCAAACTGCGGGCGTACGGGCTGGCCTACGTCGAGTTCGCTATCGGACACCCGGAGCACTACCGGGTCGCGACGATGGACCGCTGCGAGGTCGACGGATTGTCCGAGGGCCAATCACATCTGGACGAGATCCTCGCCGACTCAGCGTTCACCCACTTCATGGCCACGGTCACCGGATGCATGCAGGCCGGGATCTTCACTCCCGGCGACCCGGTCCCGGTCACGCTCGAGCTGTGGTCGGCCGCGCACGGAATCGCGTCGTTGATGATCGCCAAGCCGTACCTGCCGTGGGGCGACAAGATCGCATTCGCCGATCGGCTCCTGTGCGCGGCCGCGCTCGGGCACGCGACCCGCGACCTGCTCGGCGGCTCCCCGTCCGTCGAGGAGGTCACCGCCTGGCTCGCCGGTCAGCGTCGGTCGGCCACGGCCGGTGAGCGGTGAGCCGGCTGCTGCTGCCGCGTGAGCTGCACCAGACCGAGCGGCCCAGCTCCACCGCCCAGTGGACGACGTTCGGGCGGGCACTGGAACTCGGCCGCGAGGATGATGAACGCATCGTCACCGACGTGTACGCGCCAGTCTTCCTGTCGGCGACGAGTCGGTTGCTGATCGCGCCGTTGAAGGCGGGTGCGCCGCTGGTTCGGGCGGCGGAGCGGCTCGAAGTTGCCGGGCTGGCGGCCTCCGGGCTGTGCCGGCATCGGTTCATCGACGAGCACCTGGTGGCCGCGCTGCCGAAGGTCGACCAGGTTCTGATCCTCGGCGCCGGCTACGACAGCCGGGCCTACCGGTTCAGTGCCGAGATCGACGAGCGGCCCGTCTTCGAGGTCGACCTGCCTCCGCTCTCGCGTCGCAAGGCCGCGATCATCGCCCGGCACGCTGAGCTGTTCGCGCCGGCGGCCGTCCACCGCGTCGAGATCGACTTCCGCACCCAGTCCCTTGCCGACCAACTCGCCGACTCCGGGTTCGTCACCGGCCGGCCGACGTTCGTCGCATGGGAGGGCGTCAGCATGTACCTGACCCGCGGCGCGGTGCTCGACACGCTCACCGCGTTGGCGACCGGGTGCGGCTCGGGCTCGGTGCTCGCGATGGACTTTTGGCAGCACCTCGCCGGGCGCGGCGCGTACCACCAGTTGCGCCGCGCGGGCGAGCGGGCCATCCGGCTGATCGGTGAGCCGCTCGCGTTCCCGGTCGACGCCGACGCCGCGCCGGCGCTGCTCGAGTCCGCCGGCTTCGAGGTCATCGACCTGGCCGAGGCCGGCGAGATGACCGCGCGCTACGCGAGCGCCGGCCGTCGCTGCGACGACGGGATGTACGTGGTGGCGGCGCGGCTGCGCTGAATCGGGTGCGCGCGCTCCCCCCGGCCGGTCAGACAGTTGCCGCGGCGGCGAGCGCCGGCCGGGGCCGCCGCGCGGAGACGCCCATCGGGACGAGCAGCTGCGCTTCCAGCACGTCGGGGGCAATCGGCTTGGACAGCAGGAAGCCCTGGACCTGGTCGACGCCCTCACGCCGAAGGTGATCGATCTGCGACGTCGTCTCGACGCCCTCGGCGAGGGTCTTCAAGCCGAGGTTCTTGCCGAGTTGCACCAGCATTCGCACGAGCGAGTCCGACTCGCGCGACATGCCCAGCGCGCTCGTGAAGGCGCGATCGATCTTGAGGCAGTCGACCGGCAGGCGCTGCAGGTAGGCGAGGCTGGAATAGCCGGTGCCGAAGTCGTCGATAGCGAGCTGCACTCCGAGGGCCTTGAGCTCGGCCAGGCGACCAGTGCTCGCCTCGAAGTCGCGCATCAGCCCGGTCTCGGTGATCTCCAGGGTGAGGTACGCCGCGTCCAGGCCGCTCGACCCGAGCGCGTCGCCCACCTGCTCGACCACGACGTCCAGGTCCAGCTGCCGGGTCGAGACGTTCACCGACACGCCCAACCGGCTGCCCGCGGCGTGCCACGTGGCCATCTGGGTGCACGCCTCGCGCATCACCCAGCCGCCGACCTCGATGATCTGGCCACTCGATTCCAGCAGCGGGATGAACTCCCCGGGCTGGATCTCGCCGAGCGTGGGGTGGGCCCAGCGCAGGAGCGCTTCGACGCCGACCACGGTGAGATCGTTCAGGTCGTAGAGGGGCTGATACACCAGCCGGAACTGGTTGCGTTCCAGGGCCTTGCGCAGGTCGAACTCGAGCTCGTAACGGTGCTGTATGTCGGGGCCCATCTCGGCCCGGAAGGTGCGATGGCAGTTCTTGCCGGCCGCCTTGGCTTCGCGCACAGCCGTCTCCGCATCGCGCAGCAGCTCGCTGGGAGCGTCCCGGTCTCCGGTCGCGATCCCGATGCTGGCCGTCACCCATACCGGCATGGCCACGCGGGGAACGTCGAACGGCTCGCGGAACACCGTCACGAGCCGCTCCGCAATGTGCTCCGGGGCGGCCCCAGGTGCACCGTCGAGCAGAACCACGAATTCGTCGCCACAGATGCGGCCGATGGAGTCCGCGCCGCGAAGGACGTTCGTCATCCGGGCGGCAACGGCCTGCAGCAGCGCGTCGCCGGCCGGGTGACCAAGCGTGTCGTTGATGTTCTTGAACCCGTCGAGGTCGACGTAGAGCAGGCCGTCCTTGGAGCCGCTGCGTCGGTTCCGCGCCAGCATCTGCTCGACCCGGTCCATGATCAGCAGCCGATTGGGCAGGCCGGTCAGCCGATCATGCAACTCCCGATGACGCAGCTCCCCGGTCTTCTGCTCAACGTCGGCGCTCGCAACCACCAGGCCGCGGTTGAGCCACGAGATCCGAACGATCACCAGCAGGAACGACACCATCGACGAGATGGACAGAGCGGTTGAGTAGCTCGGGTACGCCAGCAAGAGGACCGGGGCGACCAGCACCGACCCGCCGAGGAACACCAGCCGGCCGGCCCGCAGCCGGTGATCCGATCTTGCCCGGGCCTGCGGAAAGGACCCCGCAGCCGGATGCCAGGCAGCGGCCGCCATCAACAGATAGCTCGCCATCCAGAGGCCGTCGTTGGGGCCGCCCAGGTGATAGGACCCGTTCGACAACCGGATCGCCGCCAGTGAGTCCGAGACGAGCAGGACCACGCAACTGCTCACCAGGAACCGCATCGGGCCGTTGGCCTGCGAGCCCACGACAAGGCGCACCAGGATCCCGAAGAGCAGGACGTCCATCACGGGGTAGAGGAACGCCACGATATGCGCCGTCGGCGCGAGCCCCTTGGTGTGCAGGGTCGGCGAGAGCACGTACACCCACATCACCATGTAGCCGCCGGTCACCAGGATCACCGTGTCGAGCAGATCCCCGATCCGATCCGGACCGCGGCGGTGCTTCGCCATCGTCAGCAGCGCGATCATGAAGCAGGGAAAGGCCAACAACCACAGCACGTCGACCGCGCTGGGAAACGAGATCGCCCGATGCATGACGAGCGGGAATCCGTAATTCGGGATGTTGGCGATGGTGGACAGCGTCATTCCCGTCGCGAGCGCTGACCACATCAGCCGGGCCGCGCCCGGCGTCCGGACTGCGGCCCGGAATCCCGCGAAGGCTCCGAAGGCGTTGACGGAGCAGAGCAGGATCGCCTGGGCCACGCCTGCAGTGGGGAGCTGGTAGTAGGTGAAGATCGCGACCGCCCCGACGGCGAGCAGCACGACCATCCCTCGCGGCGCCGTCCTCGAGCGCGCGAGGAACCCGCTGCCGGACTCGCTCAGTCCTGCGAGCGAGCGGCCGCTGGAGTTTTCGGGCATAGGGGTCAGCTCCTGCGTCGTCGTGCCAAAGAGCCCCCGCCCATCGGACGCGATACCGCGAAGTCGGCGCGCGTCCTGGTGCCTACGCAACCTATGTGTGCACCCGCGTCGCAAGTAGTGTCAAAAGCCCCGCCGGCTCGGCGGTCTTTAGTCCCGGGACCCCTCGATGGTCTTGACGCGGTCCTCGAACTTCGTCGACAGCACGACCGTCGTCCGGGTGCGGGCGATGCCCGGGATCCTGGTCAGCTGCCGGATCGCGGCTTCCAGACCGCCGACGTCCGGGACTCGGACCTTGACGACGAACGTTTCCTCGCCGGCCACGAACCAACAGTCCTCGACGACGGGGATCCCGGTGAGCGAGACGGCGATCTCTTCGCTGTCGGCGTTGTCGGTGATGAAGATCCCGATGAGCGCGCTCATCGCGTAGCCCAGCGCACCGGGGGCGATCGCCGCGTGGTACCCGGTGATCACCCCGGCGGCCTCCAGCTTCGCGACCCGCTCGTGCGCAGCGGGCGCGCTGAGGCCGACGATCCGGGCCAGCTCGGCATACGTGGCGCGAGCGTTGGCGCGGAGGGCGTCGAGCAGCTTGCGATCGACCAGGTCCACGCTCCCGACGCTAGCCCAGAGTGTCAGTCGGCCACCTCGTCCGAACGCTGGGTGCCGGCGTCGCCGAGCGTGCCCGTCCAGCGGGTGATCAGGTTGTGCTCGACGTCGATGGCGTCCAGCACCTTGGCGGCCACGAAGTCGACGAGCTGGGCGATGCTCTGCGGTGCGCTGTAGAACCCCGGGCTGGCCGGCAGCACGATCGCCCCGGCATCGTGCAGCGCGAGCAGGTGCTGCAAGGTCGCGCGGGTGTAGGGCGTCTCGCGCGGGACGATCACGAACCGGCGACGCTCCTTGAGGGTGACGTCGGCGGCGCGCTGCAACAGGTCCTTGGACAGCCCGATCGCGATGCCGGCGACGGCGGCCGTCGAGGCCGGGACGACGACCATGCCGCGGGCGGGGTAGGAGCCGCTGGCCGGCCCGGCGGCCAGGTCGCCGGCGGACCAGTAGGCGACGTCGTGGAGATCGCGGCCGAGCCACGTCGCGAGGTCGTCGCGCCAGTGGCTGTCGCGGAAGGACAGCCCGGTCTCGTCCCGGATGGTCAACCGGGCGGCCCGGGAGACGACGAGGTCGACCGGCTGCCGGGCGTCGAGCAGGCCGTTGAGGACCGAGCGGGCGTACGGGGTGCCCGAGGCCCCGGAGACCCCGACGATCCACGGCACCCGCGCCGCCCCGCCCGTCACCGCTTTGCACCTTTCAGCTCCCCGATTCGGCCCCGATCGGGGAGCTGAAAGGTGCAAAGCGCGGGGGTTGCGGGGGGTGCGGGGGGCGCGGGTGGTGCGGGGGGCGCGGGGGGTGCGGGGGGCGCCGGGGATGCGGGGGTTGCGGGGGTCATCGGGCCAGGCCGTGGACGAGCAGGTCGGCCAGCGCGAACCCGAACAGGCCGATGCCGATCACGCCGTTCGCGGTGAAGAAGGCCCGGTTCACCCGGGAGAGGTCGTCGGCCCGCACGATCGCGTGCTCGTAGCCGAGGACGGCGGCGGTCAGCACCACTCCGGTCCACCACAGCCAGCCGAGCCCGGCCGCGGCGCCGAACCAGACGAACGCCGCCACCGTCACCACGTGCACGATCGACGAGGCGCGCAGCGCGGCCGGAATCCCGAACCGCGCCGGAAACGAGCGCGAACCGATCTCGCGGTCGATCGCGGCGTCCTGGCACGAGTAGATGAGGTCGAAGCCGCCGATCCAGGTGCCGACCGCCATCCCGAGCGCTGTGGCGGCCCAGCCGGCGTGACCGGTGACCGCGATCCACGCGCCGACCGGTGCCACGAACTGGGCGAGGGCCAGCAGCGCCTGCGGGAAGTCGGTGAACCGCTTGCCGTAGGAGTACAGCACGAGCAGGAACACCGCGATCGGCGCCAACAGCAGGCACAGCCACGAAAGGGCCGCCGCCGAGCCCAGGAAGATCGCGAGCGCCACCGCGGTCCCGACCCAGGCCGTCCGCACCGACAGCTCGCCGGTGATGAGTTCGCGGCCGGCGGTGCGCGGATTCAGGGCGTCGAAGCCTCGGTCGAGGATGCGGTTGGCGCTCATGGCCACCGTCCGCGCCGACACCATCGCGACGGTGATCAAGACCAGCTGTACCCAGTGGATCGATCGGGTCTGCGTCCACATCGCCGTCAGCGCAGCGATGTAGGCGAACGGCAGCGCGAAGACCGAGTGCTCGATCATGACGAGCCGCAGGAATTTCGCCAGTCGGCTGCGGTTACCCGTTACGGCGACGGCCGCTGGAGTGGACACATCGCCAGTCTGCCAGCCGGCCCTGCGGGGCGGATCGAGCGATGACTCGATCGAGTTGGTCGCGGTGGGGGCCTGGGGCACACTTGCGACATGGGTGCCCCGCGACGTTCCGTCGCGGAGGAACCGTCCTCAGGGGGCCATCGTGAAGTAACCATTGGCCGAACCGGGGCGCACGCTGCGTCGCGAGCCAACCGGCACCTTCGTGCGGACCTCCCGATCCTTCGACGGGTTGGAGCGCCTTGGATCGCGGCCGCGACGGGTCTCCTGGCGGTCGGACTATGCGCCTACCACCTCTCCCAACCGCACGTTCTGACCGGCGTCCATGGCTTCAGCAGCGGCATAGGGTATGACGACGGCGTATATCTCGGCGCAGCGATACGTCTGGTCCATGGCGTACTGCCGTATCGGGACTTCGTCTACGCCCACCCGCCGGGTGGGCCCCTGCTGTTCGCACCCGTGGCCGCCCTCGGGACACTGATCGGCCAGTCGGACGCACTTGTGGTGGCGCGATGTCTTACCGCTTTGGTGATAGGTCTCAATGCCGCTCTCGCGGGCCTTGTTGTGCGACACCGCGGTCGAGCGGCCGTGCTTGTGGCTGGTCTAGCCACCGCATGCTTTCCGGCCGCGGTGGCCGCTGACCACACGCTGCTCCTCGAGCCGTACCTCGTCTGCTTCTGTCTGCTCGGGTCCTCGACGCTGTTCGCCCGAGGTCGGCTCGCCACCGGACGGCGGATCTTCGTCGCCGGGCTGCTATTCGGCTTCGCGCTCGAGATCAAGCTCTGGGCGATTTTCCCGATCATCGCGGCGTTGTGCTGCTGCCTGGTCGAATGGAGGCGTGCTCTGCGCCCGTACGTTGCCGGCCTGCTGATCGCGGCCGGCGTTCCGCTGCTTCCCTTTCTGGTGGCAGCTCCGCGGGCCTTGATTCATGACGTCGTCGCCGCACAACTGACCCGCGCTGTTTCCGAGCTGGCGCCGATCTCCGTTGGGGACCGGCTGGAGGCGATGAGCGGGATCAGCGGCCTCGCCGGTGCCCACGTCGGTACGACCACCGTCCTGCTTGCCGCGATCGCGCTCGCCATCATTGTGCTCGGGGTCTTCGCCGCGACCCTGCGGACGTGCACGGTTGTTGACTTCTTCGTCCTGCTCGGAACCGCAATGGTCGTAGCCGGGATGTTCCTTCCGGGCGAGTTCTATGACCACTACGCGTATTTCCCGGCGGTGTTCGTAGCGATGCTCCTGGGGGTGTGTGCCGGCCGATTGAGCGCATTGCTCGTCCGTCAGTCCGAGCAGGTCGAGGGCCGATGGGTCCGGCCGGTCCGGGTGTTCGCTCGATTGGCCGTCCCGGTATCCGCCATCCTCCTATTCGCGGTGACGGTTCCGAGCGCCACCGAGTCAGCGCGCCTCTATTTGGCCGCTGCCGACGATCCTGCGCCCGGCATCGCCGCGCATATTCCGCCGGGTGCTTGCGTGCTCTCCGACGATCCGATTCTCCTGATCACGGCCGATCGCATCGTCCCGGACGGACAGGGCTGTCCAGCCGTTGTCGATCCCTTCGGGATGTGGCTCACCGAGGATCACGGGGCCCTGCCCCATTTCGCGGATTCCCTACCGCCTGCCTTCGTCAATCAGTGGCGAACCTGGTTGGAGCGGGCTGACTATGTGGTGCTTTCCGTGCAACAGAGCAGCTACATACCTTGGTCACGCGACCTGGTGACTTGGTTCAACGCCAGTTATGACCTGGTCTCAGCGCAGCCGCATGCGTATGTGTACCGGCGCATCGCCTCCGCGGTCCCGTCCGCCCAGTCGCTGGTGGACATTCACGGCAGTCCTGGCTAGTTCGTGATGCCGTAGTCGCGCCAGCGCCGGTCGACCGTGGCCACCGTCGCCGGATCCAGCACGCACTCCGTCGGCCAGCCGCCCGCTCGCCGGTACCCCTCGGTCGGCAGCTTGCGCGTCGCATCGATGCCGAGCTTGCCGCCGTAGAACTGCTCGTACGACGCGTGGTCGAGATGGTCCACCGGCCCGACCGAGTGCAGCACGTCGTGGGCGTAGTCGACGTTGCCGAACGCGCGCCAGGCGACCTCGGCGTAGTCGTGCACGTTGCAGTCCGCGTCCACCACCACGATCAGCTTCGACAGCGACAGCAGCCCCGCCCCCCAGATCGCGTTCATCACCTTCTGCGCGTGCTTGGGGAACCGCTTGTCGATCGCGACGATGCAGCAGTTGTGGAACACGCCCGCCTCAGGCAGGTCGTAGTCGACGATCTCCGGCACGGTCATCTGGATGAGCGGCAGGAAGATCCGCTCGGTCGCCTTGCCCAGCGGACCGTCCTCCTGCGGCGGCCGGCCCACCACGATCGATTGGTAGATCGGGTCGGTCCGCATCGTCAACGTCTCGACGCGAACGAATGGGAACGGCTCGACCGGCGTGTAGAAACCGGTGTGATCGCCGAACGGTCCCTCGGGCAGCCGCTCGCCCGGCGTCACCCAGCCCTCGAGCACCACCTGCGCGGCGGCCGGCACCTGCAGGGGCACCGACACGCAGTCGACGAGGTCGACGCGATCGCGGGCGATGAAGCCGGCGAACAGGTACTCGTCGATGTCCGCCGGCAGCGGCGCCGACGCCGCATAGGTGACCGCGGGCGGGCAGCCGAACGCGATCGCCACCGGCAGCCGCTCGCCGCGCCGCTCGGCGATCGCGGCATGGGAGGTGGAGTCCTTGTGGATCTGCCAGTGCAGGCTGACGGTGCGCGAGTCCTGCAGCTGCAGGCGGTACATGCCGAGATTGCGGGCGCCGGTCTCGGGATGCTTGGTGTGCGTCAGGCCGAGATTGAGAAAGACCCCGCCGTCGTCGGGCCACGCCTTGATCCCGGGCAGCAGGTCGACGAGGTCGATGTCGTCGCCGCAGACGATGACCTCCTGGCAGGGGGCCGTGCGCACGTGCCGGGGCGGCACCGAGCGCAACTGCCCCACCTTGCCGAGCGCATCCTTGAGCCCGCCGATCCCGCGCGGCAGTTCGGGCTTGAGCAGCTCGCCGATGCGCCGCCCGATCTCGTCCAGCTCGCTGACCCCGAGCGCCCGGGCCATCCGCCGCGGCGTGCCGAACGCGTTCATGAGCAGGGGCATGCGTCCGCGGGTGGGGTTCTCGAAAAGCAGCGCCGGCCCGTTCTCGCGCAGGACGCGGGCGACGATGCCGTTCACTTCGAGATGGGGGTCGACCGGCACGCGCACCCGCGCCAGATCACCGTCCCGGTCGAGCGCGGCGACGAAGTCCTGCAGATCGGCGAAGGCCACGCGCCCAGTATCTCTGTCGCGCGGCAGGTACCGTCGCGCGCATGGTCCAGGTGCTGCTCGTCGAGGACGACGCGGCGATCCGCACCGCCCTGACCCGATCGCTGCGCGACCATGGGCACGTCGTCTCGGCGGTGGCGTCGGGCATGCCGGCGCTGACCGCGGCCGTCGAGCTCAAGCCCGACGTCGTCCTGCTCGACCTCGGACTGCCCGATATCGACGGGGCGGACGTGCTGTCGATGCTGCGCGCCGTCAGCGACGTCCCGGTGATCATCGCGACCGCCCGGGACGAGGAGAGCGAGATCGTCCGGCTGCTCGACCTCGGCGCCGACGACTACGTAATCAAGCCGTTCACCGCCGCCCAGCTCACCGCGCGGATCCGCGCCGTCATGCGCCGCAGCGGCAAGACCGACGAGGAGCCGGTGATCAAGGTCGGGGGCCTGACCATCGACGTGCGCAGTTACGAAGTGACGGTCGACGGACGCCCGGTCGAGCTGGCCCGCAAGGAGTTCGAGCTGCTGCTCGCGCTGGCCCGCCGCGCCGGCGAGGTGGTCACGAAGCGGGACCTGCTCAGCGAGGTGTGGCAGCTCGCCTGGGGCGGTTCGGACCGCACCGTGGACGTGCACCTGTCGTGGCTGCGCCGCAAGCTCGGCGAGAGCGCGGCCGAGCCGCGCTACCTGCACAGCGTCCGGGGTGTGGGAGTGCGCCTGATGGCCCCACCGGACCCGCCGTCATGAGACGACGGATCCTGCTGCTCGTGGTCGGCATGACAACGCTGGTCGTGCTCGCGTTCGCGGTGCCCCTGGCCGTGCTGATCCGGCACAACGTGTACGACGACGCGCTCCGCGAGCTGCAGGACGAGGCGAACAAGATCGCGCTCTATTTGCGCAGCGATGCGGCCGACCCGACGACGGCGGAGCTGACCGCCTACCTCGCCCGGCAGAAGAACGCCCGCTCCGCATCCGTCGAGCTCCCGAACCAGCAGGTGATCGGCACGCCGCCGCCCGGGGAGCTCGCCGACCTACCCGCCCTGCCGCAACGATCGGTCGGAGGTCCCGGCCCCGGCCCCGGCGGGCCGGACGGCGACGACCCGGGGGGTGGCGGACCGCCCCAGATGCTGACGTCCTGGATGGGCGGGAAACTGGCCCAACTGCAGGTTCCCGGCCACGAGGGCGATTACGTGGTGCGCGTCTACGGCTCGAACGATGCCCTGCACGCCGGCGAGACCGGCTGGTGGCTGCTACTGAGCGGGGCCAGCCTCGGCCTGCTG
>DATAQD010000054.1:0-31682 GCA_036264855.1 Jatrophihabitans sp.
CGCGTTCGCCGAATGGCTGGACCGGGCCCCGGTCGCCGTCCGCTGACGCGGTCGGACGAACGCGGTCAGGTGAAGGCGACCGACGCCCGGTCGGCGACCGGGTAGAAGCCGATCGCCCGGTAGATCTTGTTCGAGGTCGGGTTGGCCCGATCGGTGTAGAGGACGGGCACGGCGGCCGAATCGAGGATGTCGAACGCGGCCCGGGCGGTCACTGCCGACCCGTAGCCATGACCCCGGTGCTCCCGCGGCGTGAACACCGGACCGATGCTCGCGACCCCGGCGACCGGCGGGTGCCGCACGGCCATGGACACCGGCGTCGCGTCGGGGCGCTGCCACACCCACGGGCGTCGTTGCCGGATCCCGATGCGCACCTGGTCATCGGCGTCGAAGTGCGAGGGCACGTATCCATGGACCTCGAGCGCGAATGCGGTGAACCACCCGGCGAGCAGTCCGATGTCGTTCTCGGTGGCCAGCCGCGCGTGCCCGGGCACGCCGACGGGCACGACGAGGTGGTCCAGGCGGAAGAGGCGCTCGTCGACGCGGTGCGTCGGCTCGCGGTCGAGGCGCCCGACGATCGCTTCGACGGTGTCCGTCGGCCCGCCGATCCCGGTGAGGCCGGGCAGGGCGGCGATGGCGTCGGCCAGCGAGCCGACCTCCGTCCACCCGGCCGTGAGCGCAACGGGGTGGCTCGTGCTTGATCGGGCGGCCAGCGCGCCGGCCGCCCGCGCGCACCAGCCCTCGTCGCGGTTGCGGCGCAGGTAGGCCCGGACGCTGCCGAAGATGGTGTTGCGGACGGGGTCGGCAATGAGGACGGGCTCGAGCAGACTAAGGATCTCGTCGGCGTCGGTGGTCGTCTGCACCGTCATGCTTCGATGGTCGCGGAGGGCTCCGACAACCGCCAGGCAATATCGCTCCGGGCGTGCTCCCTAGAATCGGCGCGTGACCGGAAAGCCAAGCGCCGCCTCGACCCTGCCGAGCCAGTACAGCCCGGCGGAGGTCGAGGCCCCGCTGTACGAGCGGTGGGTCGAGCGCGGGTACTTCACGGCCGACCCGGACAGCGGCAAGCCGCCGTTCTCGCTGGTCATCCCGCCGCCCAACGTGAGCGGCGCGCTGCACATCGGCCATGCGCTCGAGCAGTCGATGATGGACGCGCTCACCCGGCGGGCCCGCATGCGCGGCTTCGACACGCTGTGGCTGCCCGGCATGGACCACGCCAGCATCGGCGTCCAGACGCTGGTCGAGCGCTACCTGTCCGAGACCGAGGGCAAGGGCCGCTTCGACTACACGCGCGAGGAGTTCATCGGCAAGTCGTGGGAGTGGAAGGAGCGCTACGGGGGCCAGATCCTCGGCCAGATGCGTCGCCTCGGCGACGGCGTGGACTGGTCGCGTGAGCGGTTCACGATGGACGAGGGCCTGTCCACGGCCGTCCAGACGATCTTCAAGAAGCTCTACGACGACGAACTGATCTACCGGGCCGAGCGGATCATCAACTGGTGCCCCCGGGACCTGACGGCGCTCAGCGACATCGAGGTCGACCACGCCGAGGAGCAGGGTGAGCTGATCTCGATTCGCTACGGCGACGGGGAGGTGTCCATCGTCGTGGCCACCACGCGGGCCGAGACCATGCTCGGCGATACCGCGGTCGCGGTGCACCCGAACGACGAGCGCTACCAGCACCTGATCGGCGCCGAGGTGGCCTTGCCTCTCACGAACCGGCGCATCCCGATCATCGCCGACGAGCACGTCGACCCGACGTTCGGAACCGGCGCGGTGAAGGTCACCCCGGCGCACGACCCGAACGACTTCGAGATCGGCCGCCGGCACGACCTGCCGATGCCGACGATCATGGACGAGCGCGGAGTGATCATCGCGCCGGGGCCGTACGCCGGGCTCGACCGCATGGAGGCCCGCTACTCGATCGTGGCCGCGCTGCGCGAGGACGGCCGCATCGTCGCCGAGAAGCGCCCGTACCAGCATTCGGTCGGGCACTGCTCGAAGTGCGACACCGTCGTCGAGCCGCGGTTGTCGCTGCAGTGGTGGGTGCGGGTCGAGACGCTTGCGAAAGCGGCCGCAGACGCGGTGCGCGACGGCCGCGTGGTGATCGAACCGGCGTCGCTCGCGCCCCGGTACTTCCAATGGGTCGACAGCCTGCGCGACTGGTGCATCAGCCGCCAGCTGTGGTGGGGGCACCGCATCCCCGTCTGGTACTCCCCCGATGGCGACGACATGTGCTTCGGCCCGGACGAGACACCGCCGGCGGGATGGACGCAGGACGAAGACGTCCTCGACACCTGGTTCTCGTCGGCGTTGTGGCCGTTCTCGACGCTGGGCTGGCCCGAGGACACGAAGGACCTGCGCACGTACTACCCGACGACGGTCCTGGTCACCGGCTACGACATCCTCTTCTTCTGGGTCGTGCGGATGATGCTGTTCGGGCTCTATGCCATGGCCGGCGAGGTCCCGTTCAAGACCGTCGTGCTGCACGGCCTCGTGCGTGACAGCTCGGGCAAGAAGATGTCCAAGTCACGCGGCAACGTCGTCGATCCGCTGCTGTGGATCGACGCGTACGGCGCCGACGCGGTGCGCCTGTCGCTGCTGCAGGGAGCGAACCCCGGCGCCGACCAGGCCATCAACGAGGAGTGGGTGGTCGGCGCCCGCAACTTCTGCACCAAGCTCTGGAACGCCGCGCGGTTCGCGATGATCTCGGGTGCCACCGTGGACGGTCCGTTGCCCGCTACCCCGGCCGGAGCCGACGCCTGGATCCTGTCCCGGCTGCACGAGGTGATCGCGGAGGTGGACCGCCTCTACGAGCGTTACGAGTTCGCCAAGATCGCCGACGTCCTCTATCACTTCGCGTGGGACGAGGTGTGCGACTGGTACATCGAGCTGGCGAAGCTCGCGCTGGGCGGCCGGGCCGCACCGGACACCCGACGGGTCCTCGGTGAGGTGCTGGACACGTTGCTGCGGCTGCTGCACCCGATGATCCCCTTCGTCACCGAGGCGTTGTGGACGGCCCTCACCGGGGGCGAGTCGGTCGTGATCGCGCCGTGGCCAGCCGCCGATTCCTCGCGGGCCGACGCCGGTGCAGCCGCCGATGTGGCCGCCATCCAGGCCGTGGTCACCGAGGTGCGCCGGTTCCGCTCGGAGCAGGGACTCAAGCCCGCCCAGCGGGTCCCGGCCCGCATCACCGGCGCGGCGGCCACGGTGGAGCCGGCCGTGCGCGCGCTGCTGCGCCTGGACGAGGCCGGTGACGCGTTCACGCCCACCGCCTCGCTGACCACTTCACGCGCGGTGACCATCGAGCTCGACCTGTCGGGGACGATCGACGTCGCCGCCGAGCGGGCCCGGCTGGCGAAGGACCGCGCGGCCGCCGAGAAGGAGCTGGCGACCAATACCGCCAAGCTCGGCAACGAGGCGTTTCTCGGCAAGGCGCCGGAAGCCGTCGTCGGCAAGGTCCGCGACCGCCTCGCCGCCGCCGAGGCCGAGATCGCGCGCATCGACGCGGCCCTCGCCGCCCTTCCCCACGCCTAGGACCCGCTCGAGCGCCGGTCAGGTCACCAGCAAGCCGGTGACGACCAGGTTGTCCAGGTAGCTGTGCGCGTTCGTGTCGAAGTCCCCGGTGCAGGTGATCAACCGGAGCTCGGGCAACGGGCGAGGGCCGTAGACGCGGGCGGTCGGGAACCGGTCCTTCGGGTAGGTCTCGATGGTGTCGACCGCGAACCGCACCGTGCGACCCGTGCGCTGCCGGATCAGGACGACGTCGCCCCGATGCAGGTCCCGCAACCGGTAGAACACGGCGGGCCCGGACGTCGAATCGACGTGCCCGGCGATGACCGCCGGACCGGCGTCGCCCGGCCGCACGCCGTCGGCGTACCAGCCGGCCGTGTCCCATCGGCTCGGCGGCTGCAGCGTGTGGTCAGAAAGCAGGCCGAGAGGTTCCAGCGCGGTGTCCACGCCGATGGCCGGGATGATCAGCCGGACCGGCACGGCCGAACGGGTACTGCGGGGCGCCGGGTGCGCCGGGCCGGTCGGGCCGCCCGGCAGCGGCGATAGCGCCCCGGCGACGGCCCGACCCGAGGCCTTCATCGCAGCGGGGCCGGGGGCCCGCTGCGCGGCCGGCGGGGCGGGACCGGACATCCAGCGGGCGGTGGCCTGCAGATTCCCGGCTGAGAGCAGCACCCCCGCCATGATCGCCGCGGCGGGCAGCATGACCGCTCGGCCGAACCGGGGGCGGATGCGCCCCATCACTGGCCGGCGGCGGACGGGCGGCGAGGGCGGCGGGCGTGGACGGGCCCGGAGAGCACGACCGTCCCGAACAGCGCCATCGCGCCGAGGAGCAGGGCGGCTCCCGGCCACCACCCGGGATCACCGGGGCGCGGCGCCGTGCCTCCGCCGCCACCCGGTACCGCCCCGACCGGCGCGACGGCCGCGCCGGCCGCGTCGACGACGCTGCGCAGCGTGATCCCGCCGTGCTTGCCGTCGAGCAGGACGATCGTGGTCACCGCTCCGGGGGAGATCTTCAGGTCCGCGTGGGTGGATACCTTCGGCGTGGCGAGCGAGTTGGCGCCGACCAGCCAGGTGCCGGCCGGGACCGTCCGGTACGGCGTGCTGGTCCCGAACGCGGCGTTCGCCGCGATGACGGGTCCGTTCACCGCCGTGACGCTGGCCCGTGGGGCGCGACTGGCGGCTTGGATGACCCGCACCCGGCCGTCGCCGGCGCCGGGTGGCGTGAGCTCATCGCTGAGGACGATGGCATGCAACTGCTTGTTCATCCCGACGGCCGCCGTCGTGTAGGCGTGCCCGGGCTGAGCCTTGAGGACCCAGCTCAATGCCGCCGGCGTCGAGGCGGCCGCGCCGTGCGGGCGCATGGCGACGGTGTAGGTACCGGCGGCGAGGCGCCGGTACGGGCTCACATCGCCGTAACCCACGTCGGACAGCCAGATGTGCGTCGTTCCGCCGGCGAACCCGGTCAGGTACACGTCCACGCCCGGCGTGTCCGGGGAGAAGTGGGCACCGCGCACCATCGCCGGGGACTCGCTCGGCGCGGCGCCCGCGCTGGCCGCGCCCAGAACGGCGGGATGAGCCAGCGTCGTCGCAGCAACCGCGACCAACAATGCTGCTCGTGAACGTGATCGGTTCATGTCGCCCCCTCGTACCGGTTCGTCGAATCGGGTTGGCCTGATCAGTCCAGCGCCGGCACCGGTGCGACGGCGACGGCCCACCCCAACCGGAATGCCCGGCCCGGTAACGGGACGACACTCGCCGGCTGGTACCCGGGCGGGAGCATCGCGAGCGCGGACCGGACGATCTCCGGGTCGCTGACCTGGACGGTCATCCGGCGCGCCGGACGGCCGACCACCGCCTCCACCCGGTCGGCGCGGATCTCGACGATTCGCACTGGGCCCTTCGCCGCGATCAGCGCGATCACGGTCGCGGCCCGCAGATCGAGGCCGGCCTGCCGGAGCACCTTCGCCGTGCTGGCGCCCTCGGTCACGTTCGGGTTCTGCAGCAGCCCGAGCCCGGCCGTCCTCCGGGTGGCAAGGTCGTGCCGCCAGCGGCGGGCCAGCACGGCGCTTCCGCCCGCTGCGATCTGCCGCACCTCGATCCGGTCGGCGCCCGTCCCGAATCTCGCCACGGGCAACGAGGACGCAAGTGCGGCGGCGACCGGAGCCACGAAACCGGCCTGACGCCGCAGTTCGGCGGTTGACACGACGAAGGCGTAGGTCCTCCAGTCAGTGCTGCTGAGCGCGAGCACGTCGAATTCCGGCCCGCGCGGGCCGAGCGTGTCCGGGAACTGGAAGTCGATGCCGATGCGCACGCCCAGCGGAAGGTTGGCGACCATCCAGGTCGTTGCCTGGCGGGTCGTCACGGCGTCGGCGGTGTCCACCTGCGGCACGGGATGACCGTGGCGGATGGGTGAGCAGGCGGCCGGGAGGGGGGAAATCACAAGCAGCGCGACCAGCACGCCCGCGAGGCGGCGCGGCGACGGGCGGACGGGAGCGCTCACCGTCACCTCCGGCCGTCCGGCGGAGCGTCCTCGGTTTCGACGGCCGATCCGGGCCGAACATCCTGAAGGTAGGTATTGGCGCCCGGAGGCGCCTCGTCCATACGGATGACCCGCTCCGTAGACTCGCCTCCCGTGGCGGCCACCGAACGCGAGAAGTACGCGGGCCTGCTGCGACAGCTCGCGAGCGAGATCTTCGGCCGCCGCGGCGAGGGGCACGTCAATCCCTCCAACGAACGCATGGAGGCGCTCGTCCACCTGCTCGGCGACCCGCAGCACAACTACCGTGCGATTCACGTAACCGGCACGAACGGCAAGACCAGCACGGCCCGCATGATCGACGAGTTGGTGCGCGGCTTCGGGCTGCGCACCGGTCGCTACACCAGCCCGCACCTCACCAGCGTCACCGAGCGCATCGTCATCGACGGGCAGCCGGTCAGTGACCGGACCTTCGTCGAGGGCTACCGCGAACTCGCCCCGTACATCGAACTCGTCGACGGCCAGTTCGACGTCCCGCTGTCGTTCTTCGAGATCGTCACCGCGCTGGCCTACTCGATCTTCGCCGACGCGCCGGTCGACGTCGCCGTCGTCGAGGTGGGCCTCGGCGGAGCATGGGACAACACCAATGTTCTCAACGGTGAGGTCGCGGTCGTGACGCCGATCGGGCTCGATCACATGCAGTACCTCGGCGACACGGTCGCCCGGATCGCGGCCGAGAAGGCCGGGATCATCAAGCCGCACGCGGTCGCGATCCTCGCCGCCCAGCCGCCGGAAGCGGCGGCCGAACTGCTGCGCCGGACGGTCGACGTCGAGGCTACCGTCGCCCGCGAGGGCTTGGAGTTCGGCGTCGTCGAGCGTCGCGTGGCCGTCGGCGGTCAGTTCATGACGCTGCAGGGTCTGGGGGGCGTCTACGACGAGATCTTCCTGCCGCTGCACGGAGCGCATCAGGCCCAGAATGCGGCCTGCGCCCTCGCGGCGGTCGAGGCGTTCTTCGGCGCCGGCGGCGAGAGCGGCCTGATCGACGCCGAGGTCGTGCGCGCCGCGTTCGCGTCGGTGCGCTCACCGGGCCGGTTGGAACCGATCCGCTCGGCGCCGACGGTCCTGCTGGACGCGGCGCACAACCCGGCCGGGATGACGGCGATGCTGGCTGCGGTCGCGGAGGCGTTCCAGTTCCGGCGTCTGGTCGCCGTCGTCGCGGTCATGGCCGACAAGGACGTCACCGGCATGCTCGAGCTGCTGGCCCCGGCCGTGGACGAGATCGTGGTGACGCAGAACTCCGCCGAGCGCGGCCTGTCCGCGGACGAGTTGGGGGCCGCCGCCGTCCCGATCTTCGGCGCCGAGCGCGTGACGGTCGAGGCGCGACTGGACGACGCGCTCGAGGCGGCCGTCCGCCTCGCCGAGGACACCGGCGACGACGTCCTGGCCGGCGTCGGCGTGCTGGTGACCGGCTCGGTCGTCACCGTCGGCGAGGCCCGGCTGCTGCTCGGCGGTGCGTCGTGAGCCAGCCGTCCGCGAGCGGGCCGGTCCCGGAACCGACCCCGGAGCAATTCGCCGAGCGCGCCCGCCGGGCCGACAAGGCCACCCGCAGCGTGCTGGCCGCCGTGTTGTGCCTCGAGGCCCTCACCATCCTGCTGGTGCCCCGGGCCATCGCGTTCACGACCGGTCTCGGGCCGGTGCGCCTGACCATCGTCATCACGCTGGCCGTGATTCTCGTGGCCGCGGCCGGCCTGGTGCGCCGGCCCTGGGGGATCGCGCTGGGCTCGGCGCTCCAGCTCGCCTTCTTCGCGACCGGCATCCTGATCGCGACCATGTTCTTCATCGCCGCGCTGTTCATGGCCGTCTGGCTGCGGGTGCTGATGTTTCGCCAGGAGGTCATCGGCGGCCCGCGGGGGTTCCGGATCCTCGCCGGCTGAGCCGCCCGGGGCCGGGTGTTCGGCCGCGGTCCGGCGCCTCGATAGGGTGCGGGCGTGACGGAATCGCCAGTGGAACGCACCCTCGTCCTGGTCAAGCCGGACGGCGTCGCGCGCGGTCTGAGCGGCGAGGTGATCCGGCGCATCGAGGCCAAGGGTTACCGGATCGCCGCCCTGGAGCTGCGCACCGCCACCCCGGACCTGCTCGAGGAGCACTACGCCGAGCATGTGGGCAAGCCCTTCTACCAGCCGCTGGTCGACTTCATGCTCTCCGGACCCGTCGTGGCCCTGGTCGCCGAGGGGCAGCGGGTCATCGAGGGGTTCCGGGCGCTGGCCGGCGCGACCGACCCGACGGCGGCGCTCCCGGGAACCATCCGGGGCGACCTCGGCCGGGATTGGGGTCAGCCAGTGCAGAAGAACCTCGTCCACGGATCGGACTCGGCCGACTCGGCCGCCCGCGAGATCACCTTGTGGTTCCCTGAGCCTTAGTCACACAAGCAACACCAGTACCGCGCGTCGCAGCGCGGTTTGCCCTCACAGCGACCCTACGATCGCGACAAGCCGTCTCAATCCTTGGCTACCGCCGTCTGTGAAGGGCTCGCCGTGACGTACACCGTGTTGGCTCGCAAGGCCATCGTGTCGCGGGTGTCGCAGCGCGGTGGCGACCTGCTCGGCGGCGATCTGGCCATCGATCTCGGCACGGCCAACACGCTGGTCTATGCCCGCGGGCGCGGCATCATGCTCAACGAGCCGTCGGTGGTCGCGATCGACTCGTCGACCAACTCCGTCGTGGCCGTCGGCGCCGAGGCCAAGCGGATGATCGGCCGTACGCCCGACCACATCAAGGCGGTTCGGCCGCTGCAGGACGGGGTCATCGCGGACTACGACATCACCTCGGAGATGCTGCGGTACTTCGTGCGCAAGGTGCTGCGGCGCCGCGGCGCGTTCACCGGCCCCCGGATCATCGTCTGCGTCCCGTCCGGCATCACCGGGGTGGAGCAGCGCGCGGTGAGCGAAGCGGCCTACGCCGCCGGCGCCCGCCGGGTGCACATGATCTCCGAGCCCATGGCCGCGGCGATCGGGGCCGGGCTGCCGGTCAACCAGCCGTCCGGCTCGATGGTCGTCGACGTCGGAGGCGGCACCACCGAGGTCGCCATCCTCGCGCTCGGTGGCGTCGTGGCCTCGACCAGCGTGCGGGTCGCGGGCGACGCGCTGGACCGGGCGATCGTCGAGCACGTCCGGGCCGAGTTCTCGCTGCTCATCGGCGACCGCACGGCCGAGGAACTCAAGATCTGCGTCGGCTCGGCCTTTCCGATCGCCGGCCCGAAGAGCGCCGAGATCCGGGGACGCGACGTCGGTACCGGGCTGCCCCGCAACGTCACGATCTCGGGCGAGGAGCTGCGCAAGGCGATGGACCCGCCGCTGGTGCGCATCGTCGCCGCGGTCCGCGCCACGCTCGACCGCTGCCCGCCCGAGCTGTCCGGCGATCTGGTCAGCTGCGGCATCGTGCTCACCGGCGGCGGCGCGTTGCTGCGGGGACTGGACGCGCGGCTGCAGCACGAGCTCGGAATCCCGGTGCTGGTCGCCGACCGTCCGCTGGACTCCGTGGTGCTCGGCACGGCCACCGTGATCGAGCATTTCGACCAGCTGCAGAAGGTCGTCGTCGACGGCCACCGACGCTAGCGAGCCCACCCATGCGGCGGCTCACCCGGCGGCAGCGAGTCGCGGCGATCGTGCTCGCGGTGGTCGCGCTGTGCTTCATCACCCTCGACCTCGGGGGCGGCGCGCTGCGGGACACGCACACCGGCGTGCGCGGTGCGCTCGGCTCGCTCTACCGGGGTACGGACGCGGTCCTCGGGCCGGCCCGGCGCTGGCTGCAGGGCGTCCCGTCGGCGGGGACGAACACGTCCCGGATCGAGCAGCTGCGCCAGGACAACGCGCGGCTGCGGGGACGCATCGCCGCGCTCGAGTCCGACCAGCGCACCACCGGCCAACTCGCGAAGCTGCAGCGCGCCGCCGACGGCACCGGCCACCAGCTGCTTGCGGCGCGGGTGATCGCCTACGGGCCCGGCCAGGGTTTCGACTGGACGGTCACGCTGGACGTCGGCACCCGAAGCGGGGTGCGGGCGGGGCAGACCGTGACCGACGGCGCGGGGCTGGTCGGCCGGGTCCTGCACGCCGACTCCGACAGCTCGGTCGTGCTGCTCGCCGCCGACCCCGGCTCGGGAGTGGGCGTCCGTGACGTGCGCAGCGGCGAGCTCGGCGTCGCGAACGGCCAGGGCGTGGACGGCTTCAGCTTCCTGCCGCTGCGCCCGGACGCCCGCGTTCGGGTGGGAGACCAGCTCGAGACCGGGCCGACCGGCGCGTCGAGCTACGTCGCTGGGCTCGCGGTCGGGACGGTGTCCGCGGTGCGAACGTCGGCCGATGGCACGGTGCGGGCCACGGTCACGCCGACCACGTCGCCGACGGCCGTCGACCTCGTCGCGGTGATCGTGGATGGCGCCGCTGGGGTGGCCGAGCGGGCACCTCTCACGCCGGCGGGGCACCGGTGACCCGGGCCCGGGTGGCGGCCGCGATGGCCGGGATCATCACCGCGCTGCTGCTGCAGGCCACCCTGATCGGTCCGGTGACCGCGCCGGTCCCGGTGTGCCTGCCGGCGGTCGTGGTCGCCGCGGTGGCGCTGGTCGACGGTCCGGCGACGGGGATGTCGTTCGGCTTCGCCGCCGGGCTGGTGGCCGATCTCGGCTCGCCGCACGCGGCCGGGATTCTCGCGTTGTGCTGGCTCGGGGTCGGGCTGGTCTGCGGCAAGTTCGCGCAGCGGCGCACCGTTCGCCGCGACGCCCTCTGGGCCGGGATCGTCAGTGGCCTGGCCAGCAGCGTCGCGGCGCTGCTGCTTGTGCTGGTCCACCGCGGGGGCACCGCCGCTGACGCGATCGTCTACCTGGTGCCCGCGATCGGCGCCGACGTGGTCCTGGCGCTGGGTGCCGTCGCGCTGCTGCGCCGCATGCTGCACTCGGAGCCGCTGCGCGCGCCGCACCCGGTCTTCACCGAGCTGGCCGTCGGGCCGCACCGTGGCTAGCGCGCCCTTCCGGCGCCGGCCGCCGACGGCGCGCCGCTTGGGGATCGTCGTCGCGCTCGTCGTGTCGATGATGCTGACGCTGTTCGCGCGCCTCTATTACGTCCAGCTACTCGACCCGCACAAGCCGGTGCAGAGCGCGCACCTGCTGCACGACGGCGTGATCGTGGTGCCCGCGCCGCGCGGGCTGATCGTCGACGCGCGCGGGCGAGCGCTGGTGGCCAACACGTCGGTGCAGGAGATCACGGTCAACCGCGATCTGCTGCAGGCCCGGCCGGACAAGGGCCGGTCCGTGCTCGCCAAGCTGGCCCCGCTGCTGGACACGACGGCCGCCGCCCTGGCCAAGGAGATCACGCCGTGTTCGCCGACGGTGCCGGCGCCGTGCTGGACCGGCGAGCCGTACGCGCCGGTGCCGGTCGCCACCGACGCGCCCACCCGCGTCGTCCTGGCCGTGAGTGAGCACCGCGAGGACTTTCCCGGCGTGACCGTGCAGACGGTGACGCTGCCGCGGTACCCGTACGGCAGCCTCGCTGCGCACGTCCTGGGCTACGTCAGCGACATCACCGCCGCCGACCAGAAGGCGAACAAGACCCTCAACGACGCCGACACGATTGGAGTCAGCGGGCTGGAGGAGCAGTACGACGCCGTGCTGCGCGGCGTCGACGGCCAGCAACTCGTCGCCCTCAACCCGCAGGGGTACACGGTCGGGACCGGACACCAGGTGCCGGCGAAGCAGGGCGACACGCTCGTGACGAGCATCGACCTCGACGTCCAGAAGCTCGCCGAATCATCGCTGCGGCAACAGATCGCCGACTCCCGCAGGGCGGGTAAGCCCGCTACCGGCGGGGCCGTCATCGTCATGGACCCGAACACCGGACGCATCATCGCGGCGGCCAGCTATCCGACCTACGACCCCTCATTGTTCGTCGGCGGGATCTCCCAGGCCGACTACGCGGCGCTCACCAACCCGGCCGCCGGCACTCCCTTGCTGGACCGGGCGATCGCCGGTGAATACGCCCCCGGGTCGACGTTCAAGTTGATCACCACGTCGTCGCTGGTCATGCACCACGAGATCAACCTGCACGACACCTACGGCTGCCCGGGGTCGCTGACCATCGACGGCCGGGTCAAGACCAACTACGACTCCGAGGTGCTCGGCGACATCACCTTGCGCGACGCGCTCGGCTACTCGTGCGACACGTTCTTCTACCGCCCGACGGCCGAGGAGTACTACGCCGATCAGCGGCGCATCGCCAAGGGCCAGCCGGCGCGCGAGTACCTGCAACGCATGGCCGCCGACTACGGCGTCGGGCGGGCACCGCAGGTCGACCTGCCGGTGGGCGAGCAGTCCGCCGGCAGCTTCGCCGACCGGGAGACGCGTCTCGCGCGTTGGAAGGCGAACCGGGCCGAATACTGCGCGCAGGGACGGCGCGGCTATCCCACCATCAGCAACCCCACCGACCGCGCGTACCTGACGGCGCTCGCCAACGAGAACTGCACCGACGGCTGGCGCTACCGGGCAGGCGACAACGCCGACATGTCGATCGGGCAGGGCGAGACCACGATGTCCCCGCTCCAGCTCGCCCTCGCCTACTCCGCGCTGCTCAACGGCGGCCGGATCTGGGAGCCGACGCTGGGCTGGGGTGTGGTGGACGCCGCCGGTCACGTCGTCCGGACCATCGCGCCCCACGTGCACAACCGGGTGCCGGTCAGCCAGTCGCTGTTCAACTACATCACCAAGTCGCTGGACTTCAGCCGAGGCTGGGCGGTCTCAGGCGCATTCGCCTACATCGGTTCGAAGTACCAGAACCGCATCGGCGGCAAGACCGGCACCGCCGAGGTGTTCGGCAAGGGGGATACGTCGTGGCTCGCCACGTGGGGCCCCACCACGAAACGGCACGGCGTGACGAAGGCCAAGTTCGTCATCGTCGGCATGGTCGAGCAGGCCGGGACCGGTGCGACCGCCGCCGGGCCGATGCTCAAACGGATCTGGGACGGCATCCTCGGCGCGAACGGGGCACCGGTCATCCCCGGCTCCAAGGCCGAGACGCGGTTGCCGAAGATCGCACCCCAGGTGACGGTAGCCCGGCGATGACGTCGACCGCCCGCGATCCCCGGGCCCCGTTCGTCCTGACCCCGCCCGTCATGTCCCTCGAACGACGAACGCGCGGGTATGACATCCCACTCGCGCTGATCGCGCTGGTGCTCTCCCTGATCGGCGCGCTGCTGGTGTGGGCCGCCACCCGCGACCAGCAGCTCGCGCAGGGTGCCAACCCGCAGGCCTTCCTGTACCGGCACCTGTTCAACGTCGTCATCGCCACGGGTCTGATGCTGGCGGCCGCCCGCCTCGACGCCCGGCTCCTTCGCCTGTTCGGGCCGGTTGTGTACCTCGCCAGCCTCGGCGGGCTGGTCGCCGTCTTCGCGGTGGGCACGACCATCAACGGGGCCCAGGCGTGGATCCGGGTCGGCGGCGGCTTCGAGCTGCAGCCCTCGGAGTTCATGAAGCTCGGCCTCATCGTCGGAATGGCCGTTCTCTTCACTCGGCGCGCGGACGAGCGACGCTCGCGCAGCGACCGGGCTGACGAGCGCGACGGGGACGAACCGCCGAGCACCACCGACGTCCTGTTGGCGATCGGGCTGATCGCCGTGCCGCTCGCGCTGATCATGCTGCAGCCCGACCTCGGCTCGGCCATGGTGCTCGCCTGCGCCACGTTCGGTGTGCTGATCGCGGCCGGCGTGCGGGCCCGCTGGACCGTCGGGCTCATCGCCCTCGGCGTCCTCGCCGCGATCATCTCCGTGAAGGCCGGCGTGCTCCAGGGCTACCAGCTCGAGCGCGTCACCTCGTTCACCCACCCGAACCACGACGTCCAGGGCGCCGCCTACAACGTCACGCAGGCGCACATCGCGATCGCCGACGGCGGGCTGTTCGGCACCGGGCTGTTCCGGGGCCCGCAGACCAACGGCGGCTTCGTGCCGGAGCAGCAGACCGACTTCATCTTCTCGGTGGCCGGTGAGGAGTTCGGGC
Source organism: Jatrophihabitans sp. (assembly GCA_036264855.1). Taxonomy (GTDB): domain Bacteria; phylum Actinomycetota; class Actinomycetes; order Mycobacteriales; family Jatrophihabitantaceae; genus Jatrophihabitans. The sequence continues at coordinate 14,016 of DATAQD010000054.1, forward strand.
TGCTCGGCGGGGGACTGGTCGTGGCGCTGTTCGGTGCCCTTTGCTGGCGGGGGCTGCGCATCGCCCGCGACGCCGACGACGCCGGCCGCCTCGTCGCCGTTGGCATCGTGTGCTGGTTTGCCTTCCAGGCCTTCCAGAACATCGGGATGAACCTCGGGCTGACGCCGGTCACTGGCGTGCCGCTGCCGTTCGTGTCATACGGAGGGTCATCGATGTTCGCCCAAGGCCTCGCGATCGGGCTGCTACAGGCCGTCCATCGACGGTCCCTCGACTAGGCCCCGGGTTGCGGTTTGCCGCCGACGCTGCCCGGCCCAGTGCTCGAGACGATCGTCGTCCCGACGCTGGCCACCACCACCATCACCAGCGCAATGGCCAGCACCGCCGTCAGCGGCTGCCCCAGCACGATCACCCCGGCGAGAGCGGCTACGCCCGGCTCGAGGCTCATCAGGAGTCCGAAGCGGTACGCGGTGAGGCGTCGCAACGCCGTGATCTCCAGCGAGTACGGGATCAGCGACGACAGCAGGGCGACGGCCAGACCACCGGCGAGGACGGACGGGCGCAGCAGGGCGTCCCCGCCTTCGATCACGCCGGCCGGCACGACCACCAGCATGCCGACCGCCATCGCGATGGCCAGCCCGTCCAACTGTGCGAACGACGCCCCGACCCGCTTGGAGAGCAGGATGTAGGCCGCCCAGCACGCGGCGGCGACCAGGGCCAGGACGACCCCGACCGCATGCACGCCGTGATGACCGCCGCGCAGGGCGAGCAGCACGACGCCGCCGGCCGACAGCGCCACCCACAACAGGTCGAGCGCGCGTCGGGACCCGGCCAGGGCAACCAGCAGCGGACCGGTGAACTCGATCGTCACCGCGACGCCGAGCGGCAGCCGGTTGAGCGCCTCGTAGAAGCTCCAGTTCATCGCGCCGAGGACGAGCCCGAAGGCCACCGCGGCGCTCAGGTCGGCTCGGGTCCGCCCGCGCAGCGTCGGCCGCGCGAACGCGACCAGGATCGCCGCCGACAGCAGCAGGCGTAGCAGGACGACGCCACCGGGGCCGGCTTGGGGGAACAGCTTGTTGGCGAAGGCCGCGCCGAACTGCACCGACCCGATTCCGGTGAGCACCAGCAGCTCGGGAGGGGCAGGGCGCACCCGATGATCCTGCCAGTGCCAATCTCGTCAACGCCGGGCCGGCACCGCCGTAGACTCGGCAGGCGTGCCTGTCGCTTCGCTTTTCCCCGAGCTGGAACCGTTGCTGCCCCGCGTCAGCAAGCCGATCCAGTACGTCGGCGGCGAGCTGAACGCCCACACGAAGGATTGGGACTCGGTAGCTGTCCGTTGGGCCCTGATGTACCCCGACGCCTACGAGGTCGGGCTGCCCAATCAGGGCGTGCAGATCCTGTACGAGGTCATCAACGAACGGGCCGATGCCCTGGCCGAGCGCACCTACGCCGTGTGGCCCGATCTCGAGGCGCTGATGCGCGAGCACGGCATCAGCCAGTTCACCGTCGACGCGCATCGGCCGGTCGGCGCCTTCGATCTGCTCGGGGTCAGCTTCTCGACCGAACTGGGCTATACCAACCTGCTGGCTGCGCTCGACCTCGCCGCCATTCCGCTGCACGCCTGCGATCGTGACGAATCCCACCCGATCGTCGTCGCCGGCGGGCATGCCGCGTTCAACCCGGAGCCGATCGCCGACTTCATCGACGTCGCGGTGCTCGGCGACGGCGAGCAGGTGGTCGGAACGATCACCGACATCGTGCGCGACTGGAAGGCGGCCGGGTGTCCCGGAGGCCGCGACGAACTGCTGGTGCGGCTTGCGGCGACGGGGGGCGTGTACGTCCCGAGCTTCTACGACGTCACCTATCTCGCCGACGGACGCATCGAGTCGGTCCGACCCAACCGCGACCGCGTGCCCGAACGGGTCACCAAGCACACGGTCATGAACCTCGACGAGTGGCCGTACCCCAAGACCCCGCTGGTGCCGTTGGCCGAGACCGTGCACGAGCGGATGAGCGTCGAGATCTTCCGCGGCTGCACCCGCGGCTGCCGCTTCTGCCAGGCGGGCATGATCACCCGCCCGGTGCGCGAGCGCAGCATCACCGGCATCGGGGCGATGGTCGCGAACGGGTTGGCCGCGACCGGCTTCGAGGAGGTCGGGCTGCTGTCGCTGTCCAGCGCTGACCATTCCGAGATCGGCGAGATCGCCAAGGGCTTGGCCGATCGCTACGAGGGCGAGAAGGTCGGCCTGTCGCTGCCGTCCACCCGCGTCGACGCGTTCAACATCGATCTCGCCAACGAGTTCAGCCGCAACGGCCGGCGGTCCGGGCTGACGTTCGCCCCCGAGGGCGGGTCGGAGCGGTTGCGCCGGGTGATCAACAAAATGGTGAGCAAGGACGACCTCATCCGCACGGTCGCCACGGCCTATGGGCAGGGCTGGCGGCAGGTCAAGCTCTACTTCATGTGCGGCCTGCCGACCGAGACCGACGAGGATGTGCTCGAGATCGCCGAGATGGCCCACGACGTGATCCGCGCCGGGCGCGAGGCGGCCGGCCACAAGGACATCCGCTGCACGGTCTCGATCGGCGGATTCGTGCCCAAGCCCCACACGCCGTTCCAGTGGGCCGCGCAGGCCTCGCCCGAGGTCGTGGACAACCGGCTACGCAAGCTGCGGGCCGCGATCAACGCCAACAAGTCGCTCGGCCGCAACGTCGGCATGCGCTACCACGACGGCGAGCCGTCGCTGGTCGAGGGACTGCTCTCGCGCGGGGATCGTCGCGTCGGCGCGGTGATCGAGCGGGTGTGGCGCGACGGCGGGCACTTCGACGGCTGGTCCGAGCACTTCTCGTTCGCGCGGTGGGTGACCGCAGCCGACGCGGTCCTCGGCGCCGACGGGCCGGTCTCCCTGGCGTGGTACACCACCCGCGAGCGTGACGGCGACGAGGTCCTGCCGTGGGACCACCTCGACTCCGGCCTGGACAAGCAGTGGCTCTGGGACGACTGGCAGGACGCGCTCGCCGAGTTCGAGCAGGACGACTGCCGCTGGACCCCGTGCTTCGACTGCGGGGTCTGCTCGAACCTCGGCACCGACATCCAGGTCGGCCCCACGGGGGCGTCGCTCGCGCCGCAGCCGGCGCCCGGTCGCACCCTGTTGTCCCTGACCCCCAAGGTCTAGCCGTGGCTCGACGCGGACCGGACGGCCCGCCCCCGCCGCCGGTCGTCCAGCGCGTGCGGCTGCATTACGCCAAGCGGGGACGGTTGCGCTTCACCTCGCACCGCGACTTCGCCCGGGCCTTCGAGCGGGCGCTGCGCCGGGCCGCGGTCCCGATGGCGTACTCCGCGGGATTCACGCCGCACCCCAAGATCAGTTACGTCGGGGCGGCGCCGACCGGCGTGGCCAGCGAGGCCGAATATCTCGAGATCGGGCTGGCGGTCGAGGTCGATGTCGAGCGGCTGCGCGCCGCGCTGGACGCGGCGCTGCCCGAAGGGCTCGACATCGTCGAGGCGGTCGGGGCCGGCCCGGGCTCGCTGCCCGAGCGGATGCAGGCGTCGGCCTGGCAGATCGAGCTGCCCGGCGTCGACGTCGCGACGGCGGCCGCCGCCCTGGAGGCCTTCCTGGCCCGCACCGAGATCGGCGTCGAACGACTGACCAAGGACGGGCGACGGACCCTCGACGCCCGGGCGCCGGTGGTGCGCGCGCGGGTCTCCGGCGCGGCCCGCGACCCATCCGGCGCCCCGCGTGCGATACTGGACCTGGTCGTGCGGCAGGTAACGCCTACCGTTCGACCCGACGATGTCGTCGCCGCACTGCGTGACGTCGCCGGTCTCGCCCCGACTGGACCGCCCGTGGCGGCCCGCCTGGCGCAGGGACCGCTCGACGAAGACGGTGAGATCGGTGACCCTCTGGCCGCCGATCGGAACCAGGCGACGACCACGTCGTAGCACGATCCGCAGTATCCCGACCGGGCCGGCCACGATGGCGACCCGATGCAGACTTCGCGGGCCCGCGCCGACACCCGTCGGTGTACACCCGCCACAACCGCCCCTGTGCGGTCGCGGTCCACGCAATGTGGCCGCGCCCGGGGGCCCGAAATGGAGTGACCCGAGCACATGCTCGAAACCGACAACGCCAATATCGACACGACCACGACCTCCGGATCCGGCGACGACGCCCCGGCCCCGCGCAAGCGCGCGCCGCGCAAGGCCACCGCCAAGGCCGGACCCGCCGCATCGAGCGCCGACGCGCCGACCGATGGGTCGGCACCCGCCGCGGCCGCCGCGGCCCGGGCCCCGCGCAAGCGAGCGCCACGCAAGGCCGCGGCCCCCAGCTCCGAATTCGGGCCGACCGGGCCCGATGCCAGCGCCGCCGAGGCCGTGCCCGCTGCCGCCGAGGCCGCCGCCTCGGCGCCGGCAAAGTCGTCGGCGGCGAAGAAGGCTCCGGCCAGGAAGGCCGCGACCCGCAAGAGCGCTGCCAAGAAGGCCGCCGAAGCGGCCGCGGCCGTCCCGGACCCGACCCTCCCGGATCCGGCCGTCCTGGACGCGGCGGCCCCGGATCCAGCGACCGACGAGGCCGTCGACTCCGGCGTGCCGGCGAAGAAGACCACCCGCAAGCGGGCCGCGAAGAATGCGGCCCCGGCCGAGGCCGCGGCGGCCAGCGAAGACCCGGCCCCGCCGGCCCTGGCGGCTCCCGGCGTGCTCTTCATGCCCCCCGCCGCGGACGTTCCCGCCCGCCGCCGGCCGGCGAAGAAGACCGCGGCCGAGCCGATCGACGAGCCGATCGCCGCGGGACCGGTCGACATCACCGCGGCCGAGGACGCCGAAGACCAGATCGCCGAGCCCGAGGACATCCGCGAGGCCGCCATCGAACTGGCCACCGGGGCCCGGCGCCGGCGTCGGCGGGGCCGCCGCGGCCGGGGCGGGGGCGGGGCGGCCCCGCCCGTCGACGCCGACGAGGACGCGGACGAGTCCGAAATCAGCGCCGACGAGCCAGCTGCCCCCGAGGCCGCCGAGGCTGCCGACACCGAGGACAGCGACGAGGCCGGCGGCGCGGGCACGCGCCGGCGCCGGCGCCGGCGCCGCTCGAGCACCGCCGGGGACGAGGACGGTGGCCCGGACGACCCGCCCAACACCGTCGTCCACGTCCGCGACCCCAAGCAGAACGCCCAGGCCAAGGGCGCTTCCGACGACGGCGTCAAGGGGGTCAAGGGCTCAACCCGGCTCGAGGCGAAGCGCCAGCGCCGCCGCGACGGCCGCGAGACCACACGTCGCCGGCCGCCGATCCTGACCGAATCGGAGTTCCTGGCCCGCCGCGAGGCGGTCGACCGCGTGATGGCCGTGCGCCAGAAGGGCGATCGCACTCAGATCGCGGTGCTCGAGGACGACATCCTCGTCGAGCATTACGTCACCCGGGCGAGCGCGACGTCCTACGTCGGCAATGTGTACCTCGGCCGGGTGCAGAACGTTTTGCCCTCGATGGAGGCCGCATTCATCGACATCGGCAAGGGCCGCAACGGCGTCCTCTATGCCGGCGAGGTGAACTGGGACGCCGCCGGGCTCGAGGGCAAGTCGCGCGCGATCGAGCAGGCGATGAAGTCAGGGGACTCGATCCTGGTCCAGGTGACCAAGGACCCGATCGGCCACAAGGGCGCCCGGCTCACCAGCCAGGTGTCGCTGCCCGGCCGGTTCCTCGTCCTCGTCCCGGGCGGAGGCATGACCGGCATCAGCCGGCGGCTGCCCGACGTCGAGCGGCACCGGTTGAAGTCGATCCTCAAGAAGATCCTCCCCGAGGATGCCGGGGTGATCGTCCGGACCGCCGCCGAAGGCGCGAGCGAAGAGGACCTCACCCACGACGTCGAACGGCTCAGCAATCAGTGGGAGAAGATCCAGGAGAAGGCGAAGCAGACCAAGGCGGCGCCCACGCTGGTGCACGGTGAACCCGATCTCGCGATCCGGGTCGTCCGCGATGTGTTCAACGAGGACTTCGCCCGGTTGGTCGTCGAGGGCGACGAGGCCTGGACGACCGTCTCGGACTACGTCAGCGGCGTGGCGCCCGACCTGGCCGAGCGCGTGTCGAGGCACACCAAGGACACCGACCTGTTCCACGACCTGCGCGTGGACGAGCAGTTGATGAAGGCCCTGGACCGCAAGGTCTGGCTGCCCTCGGGCGGCTCGCTGGTGATCGACCGGACCGAAGCGATGACGGTCATCGACGTCAACACCGGCAAGTTCGTCGGGGCCGGCGGCAACCTCGAACAGACCGTCACCCGCAACAACATCGAAGCGGCCGAGGAGATCGTGCGTCAGCTGCGGCTGCGCGACGTCGGCGGCATCGTCGTGATCGACTTCATCGACATGGTGCTCGAATCGAACCGTGATCTCGTCATGCGTCGGCTGACCGAGTGCCTCGGCCGGGACCGGACCAAGCACCAGGTGGCCGAGGTCACCTCGCTGGGCCTCGTGCAGATGACCCGCAAACGCGTCGGTGAGGGCCTGCTGGAGGCATTCAGCGAGACGTGCGAGCACTGCCACGGCCGCGGCGTGATCATCCACAGTGAACCGGTCGACAAATCGGGCGCCGGATCGACGTCCGAGGACGACGACCGGTCGCAGCCCAAGCAGCCCCGGCGCAAGCGGGGCGGGCGGTCCGGCATCGACGCGATCGAGCCGCTGGTCGAGCCCCCGGCAACTCCCGAGCAGCGGCAGGCCGCGAACGCCGCGATCGCGGCGATCCACCGGGCCGCGGCCCTGGAGAAGGCCGAGGCGGAGGCCGCGGTGCAGGCCGATCAGGAACGGACCGACACCACGGTCGCGGCCGAACCGGTCGCGGCCGAACCGGTCGCGGCCGAACCCGCGGCCGAGGCTCCCAGCGCCGAGCATGCAACCGATCCGGTCACCGAGGCCAACGGCGCACCCGCGCCGGTCCGGCGGCGGCGCCGGGCCGCGAGTCGCCCGGCCGGGCCCCCGGTGCCGACCAGCTGACGGCGGGCCGGGCCGAGGGCGTTTTGCCTCGTCGGTGGCCGGTGACGTAATCTGGACGACGGCCCATCGTGCGGTGGGCCGCTCGCACGTGTGGCGCTGAACCCCGGCGCGCGGTACCTGTGCCGAACACCCAGCAAGCTCGAGGAGTGGATCCCGCGATGTACGCCATCGTCAAGACCGGCGGCAAGCAGTACAAGGTCGCCGAGGGCGATGTGATCGAGGTCGAGAAACTCGACGCGGCGCCCGGCGCCGAGGTCGCCCTCGCGGCGATCCTGCTGGTCGACGGCGCCGCCGTCACCCACGAGGCCGACAAGCTCTCCGCCGCCAAGGTCACCGCCGAGGTGCTCGCGCAGACCAAGGGCCCCAAGATCCGCATTCACAAGTACAAGAACAAGACCGGCTACCACAAGCGGCAGGGTCACCGTCAGAAGCTGACCCAGCTGCGGGTGACCGCGATCAGCGCGAACTAAGGGAGATCGGCACATGGCTCACAAGAAGGGTGCGTCCAGCTCCCGTAACGGCCGCGATTCCAACGCCCAGTACCTGGGTGTGAAGCGCTACGGCGGCCAGACCGTCAAGGCCGGCGAGATCCTGATCCGCCAGCGCGGCACCAAGTTCCACCCCGGTGCCGGTGTCGGCCGCGGCAAGGACGACACGCTGTTCGCCCTCGAGGCCGGCGCGGTCCAATTCGGTCTCTCGCGGGGTCGCAAGACCGTCAACATGGTTGCGGCCGGAGCCTGAGGCTCCCCGCGGGATCCGCCTGCAAACCTAGGCAACAGCGTGCCGTGACCGTGCTGCTGGAACGCGACGACAGCAGTTAAGGCCGGAGAGGCAGCATGGCGAACTTCATCGATCGCGTCGTGCTGCACCTGACCGCGGGCAACGGCGGGCACGGCGTGGCGTCCATCCACCGCGAGAAGTTCAAACCCCTCGGCGGACCGGACGGCGGCGACGGCGGGAGAGGCGGCGACGTCGTGCTCGTCGTCGACACCAACGCCCACACCTTGCTCGACTTCCACCACCACCCGCACCAGAAGGCCGGCAACGGCACGCAGGGAGCGGGCAGCAACCGGGACGGCGCCGAGGGCGGAGACCTCGAATTGCGCGTGCCCGACGGCACGGTCGTTCTCGACGAGCGTGGCGAGGTCCTGGCCGACCTCACCGGCGCCGGTAACCGGTTCGTCGCCGCCCGCGGCGGACGGGGCGGGCTCGGCAATGCGGCGCTCGCCTCTACGCGCCGCAAGGCGCCGGGGTTCGCGTTGCTCGGCGAGCCGGGCGAGGCCCGCGACGTGGTGCTGGAGCTCAAGAGCGTCGCCGATGTGGGACTGGTGGGCTTCCCTAGCGCCGGCAAGTCCTCGCTGGTCGCGGCCATCTCCGCGGCCCGTCCCAAGATCGCGGACTACCCGTTCACGACGCTGGTCCCCAACCTCGGCGTGGTGAGCGCCGGGGACACGACGTTCACCGTTGCCGACGTCCCGGGCCTCATCCCCGGTGCGGCTGCGGGCAAGGGGCTGGGCCTGGACTTCCTGCGGCACGTCGAGCGCTGCGCGGTCCTGCTGCACGTCCTGGACTGCGCGACCCTCGACCCCGGGCGCGACCCGCTGAGCGACCTCGACGCGCTCGAGACCGAGCTGGGCCAGTACGAGGGCACCTTCGGGGCGCTGCTGTCCAAGCCGCGGCTCGTCGCGTTGAACAAGTTGGACGTCCCCGAGGCGCGCGAGCTCGCCGAGCTCGTCCGGCCCGACCTCGAAGCCCGTGGCCTGCGGGTCTTCGAGATCTCGGCCGTGTCGCACGAGGGGCTGCGCGCGCTGACGTTCGCGCTGGCCGAGGCGGTGCAGGCTGATCGCGCGGCCCGAGCCGTTCCGGAGTCGCCGCGCATCGTGTTGCACCCGCGCGCCGTCGACGACGCCGGCTTCACCGTCGCGCCGGACCCCGCCGAACCCGGCGCCTTCGTGGTGCGCGGCGAGAAGCCCGAGCGGTGGGTGCGGCAGACGGCGTTCGACAACGACGAGGCCGTCGGCTACCTCGCCGACCGGCTGGCCCGCCTCGGCGTCGAGAAGGAACTCACCCGCCTCGGAGCCGAGCGGGGGGCGGCGGTGACGATCGGGCCGGTCACCTTCGACTTCGAGCCGACCGCCGGCATCGACGAACCGGAGTACCTGCCCACGCGGCGCGGGACCGACCTGCGGGTCGACCAGTCCAGCCGCACCCGGGCGCACGAGCGGCTGGCCGCCAAGAAGGCGCGTAAGCGCAGCAGCGACGACGAGGACTGGCGCGACGAGGACGGCGAGGCTTCCGAGTGACCGCGCCCGGGCTGACCCGCCAGTCGATCGCCGCCGCGCGGCGAATGGTGGTGAAGATCGGCTCGTCGTCGTTGACCTCGCGCGGGCAGCTCGACCCGGACCGGCTGGACGCGATCGTCGACGCCGTTGCCGCCCGAGCCGGCGCCGGCCGGCAAGTTGTCCTGGTGTCCTCGGGCGCGATCGCGGCCGGGATCGGTCCGCTCGGACTGCGCGCCCGCCCCCGCGACCTGGCCACCCAGCAGGCCGCGGCCAGCGTGGGGCAGTTGCTTCTCGCCGAGCGGTACGCGGCCTCGTTCGCCCGCTACGGGTTGCAGGTCGGGCAGGTGCTGCTGACCGCCGACGACCTGCACCGGCGGGGGCACTATCGCAACGCCGATCGCACGCTGGAGCGCCTGCTCGCCCTGGGCGTGATCCCGATCGTGAACGAGAACGACACCGTCGCCACCCACGAGATCCGCTTCGGGGACAACGACCGGCTCGCCGCGCTCGTCGCCCATCTCGTGCACGCTGAGGCGCTGGTGCTGCTGACCGACGTCGACGGTCTCTACACCGGCAAGCCGGGTCGGCCGGGCGCGCGGTTCATCCCCGAGGTCGCCTCGATGGCCGAGCTCGCCGGCGTCGACGTCAGCCGCTCGGGCAGCCACGTCGGCTCCGGCGGGATGACGACCAAGATCGACGCGGCCGCGATCGCCACCAGCGAAGGCATCCCGGTGGTCCTCTCGTCCGCGGCCCGGATCGAGGACGCGCTGCTCGGCGAGGCCGGCACGCTGTTCTATCCAGCCGGGGACCGCAGCGCGTCGCGGCTGTTCTGGCTTCGGCACGCCACCACTCCGCGCGGCCGGCTCGAACTCGACGCGGGCGCCGTCGTCGCGATCGTCGAACGCCGGATGTCGCTGTTGCCGGCCGGCGTGACCCGGGTGACCGGCGACTTCTACTCCGGCGAGCCGGTGGATCTCGTCGGGCCGGACGGGGTGGCGGTGGCCCGCGGTCTGGTCGGCTACGACGCGGCTGACCTGCCACCACTGCTCGGGCACCGGACCAGCGAGCTCCCGGCGGAGTTCCGCCGCGAGCTGGTGCACCGCGACGACCTCGTCGTGCTCGTCTAGCCCGCGTCCGCGGCGGCGATGACCCGCGTCAGGGCGACCTGCAGAGCTTCCAGATCGGCGATGTCGATGCCCAACTTGGCGACGATGATTCCAGGTACCTTCTCGGCCTTCCCGCGCAGCGCTCGGCCGCGCCGGGTGAGTTCGACCTGCAACACCCGTTCGTCGGTGACGCTGCGCGATCGGGTGACGTAGCCCGACGCCTCCAGCCGCTTGAGCAAGGGCGACAGGGTGGGCGAGTCGAGGTGCAGGAGCCGCCCGAGGTCGGTCACTGACAGCGGCGACTCGCCCCACAGGGCGAGCATGACCAGGTACTGAGGGTGCGTCAGACCCATCGGCGCGAGCACCGGGCGATACACCGACAGCACGCTGCGGGAGGCAATCGAGAGCGCGAAACAGACCTGTCGCTCCAGGGCCAGCGGATCATCGGGAACCGCGCGGCCGGCCGTGGTGACCGATTTCATGCTTCCTCCGTCGATGGTGATCAGAAAAGAAGTCTACGCTAATGGTTAGTGCACGACTGATTATGGACGATGATCGCGGAGGTGCTTGGGTGAGCTCGGTGCGGCGCCCTGGAGCGTTCCGGTGGCTCTGGTACGCGATCGGTGGGTCGCTGCCGTCGCGCTACGACGAGTGGGTGCTGCACGACACCACTTGCCGGACTTGGCTGTTGCGGCACGTCGTTCGTTCGCTCATCGTGCTGAGTGTCCCAGTGGCCATGGTCGTCGCCTTCCTGCCGACGTCAGTGGGGCTGAGCATGCTCACGGCTGTCGCGGCAGGTGGTTCCGGACTGATGTTCATGCTCGTCCACACGATCGAGACCACTGAGCGGCGCGCGATCCGGGCCGGCTATCCGGGCGGAACGGCCGAAGCCACCAGGGCGCAGCGGTCGGCCGATACCCAGCGGTCCGCGAACGCTGCCCGCCGCGAGCGGGCCGCGGCCCGAGCCGCCCGCCGCTGAACCCGGCTGCCGCGCCGTACGTCCCGAGCCATGCGCGGTGATCGCCTCCACATGGGCGGGTACAGCATCTGTATGGCGGCTCCAGGTCAGCACGATCCCACCCAGAATGCTCAGCCGGGGGGCCCGCCGTCGGCCGGGGCCGGGAAGCGCAACGTCTCCGTCGGCCAGATCCTCGGTGGTCTGCTGTTCCTGCTCGTGATCGTGTTCATCGTCGAGAACAGCCGGCGGGTCCGCGTCCGGTTGATCTTCCCTGAAGTACAGGCGCCGCTCTACGTGCCGATCCTGATCGCCGCGGTCCTCGGCGGACTGATCACCTGGTTGCTGCGCTACCGCCGGCACCACCGGCGCGGCTGACGGTCGCCGTACCCTGGCTGCGTGACAGAGCATGAAGCCAGCGAGCAGGACGTCCGCTCCGCCGCCGCGCGGGCCCGGGAGGCCGCCGCCGAGCTCGCACCCTTGTCGCGGGCGGCGAAGGACGCGGCGCTGCACGCGATGGCCGCTGCCCTCGACGCCGCGGTCGGCGACGTCCTCGCCGCGAATGCCAAGGACATCGCCGCCGGGCGCGAAGCCGGACTGGACGCGGGGCTGATCGACCGCCTGGCCCTGGATCCCGAACGGGTCGCGGCCATGGCCCAGGGCCTACGCGACGTTGCCGGTCTGCCGGACCCGGTGGGGGAGGTCCTGCGTGGGAACGTGCAGCCCAACGGGCTGGAGATCCGGCAGGTCCGGGTGCCCTTCGGCGTCATTGCGATGATCTACGAGGCCCGGCCGAACGTCACCGTCGACGCCGCCGGCCTGGCCCTGAAGAGCGGCAACGCAGCTCTGCTGCGCGGTTCGGCCTCCGCGTTCGAGTCCAACGCGGTGCTCGTCGACGTCCTCGCGGCGGCGACCGAGAAGGCCGGCCTGCCGCGCGATGCGATCCAGCTCGTACCGGGAACCGACCGCAGCAGCGTGCTGCACCTGCTGCGCGCCCGCGGACTCGTCGATCTCGTCATCCCGCGCGGCGGGGCCGGGCTGATCGGCTACGTCGTCGAGAACGCCACGGTGCCGGTCATCGAGACCGGGGTCGGCAACGTCCACGTCTACGTCGACGCCGGCGCCGATCTCGAGATGGCCGAACGGATCGTCCTCAATTCCAAGACGTCTCGGGTGAGCGTGTGCAACTCGGCCGAGACCCTGCTCGTTCATCGCGCCGTCGCCGGCGAGTTCCTGCCGCGCATCACGTCCGCGCTGCAGACCCGCGGCGTGGTCGTGCACGGCGATTCGTCATTCGCCGAGCTGCCCGGAGTCGAGGCGGCCACCGACGACGACTGGGAACGCGAGTACCTGTCCCTCGACCTGGCCGCGCGGGTGGTCGACGACATCGACGACGCGATCGGGCACATCCGGCGTTGGTCGTCCGGGCACACCGAGGCAATCGTCACCAACGATCTGACCGCGGCCCGGCACTTCGTCGCCCGCGTCGACTCCGCCGCCGTGATGGTCAACGCGTCGACCCGGTTCACCGACGGGGGCGAGTTCGGCTTCGGCGCCGAGATCGGCATCTCCACGCAGAAGATGCACGCCCGCGGACCGATGGGGCTGCCCGAGCTCACCTCGACGAAGTGGGTCGTGACCGGGGACGGCCACACGCGCTGAGCGTTCAGCCCGGTCGTGCGGGCGGGGCGACGGTCCGGCCGGTCGGCCGCCGTACTGTGGGACGGATGAGCACCTCGGCCAAAACCCAGCCGCCGCAGGGTGGGCCGTTCGCCTGGGCGGGGGCCTTCACCGGCTTCTACCCGGCGCAGGCCGAGGAGTTCGCCCACCTCGACCCGGTGACGCGGTTCCTCTACGCCGCCCGCAGCGTCATCCTCGTGATCTCCGCCCAATCGGCGGTCATGGCCGGCCTGCTGGCGGCCACGCACCGGCGGTTCGAGGTCGTCCCGTTCGTCCTGGTCTTCGCCGGCTACGTCACTCTGCACGCGATCAGCAACCTGTCCAACGACTACTTCGGTTACCGCCGCGGCCACGACACCGAGGACTCGCCGCGCCGCCGTTACACCCTGCACCCGATCGCGAGCGGTGCCGTGACCCCGCGGCTGCTCGGCGGTGGGCTGATCGTCCTCGGGATCGTCGCCGCCGGTATCGCGGCCTACTTCATCGCGCTGCGCGGCTGGCCGGCCGTGTGGCTCGCGGTGCTCGGCGGTGTCCTGCTCTACGCCTATGACGCGGCGCCGCGAGCGCTGAAGGAGCTCGGCCTCGGCGAGGTTGCCGCCTTCGTGGTGTGGGGACCGTTGATGATCGGCGGCGGGTACTTCGTGATCACGGGCCGGTGGTCCGGCGAGGCGTGGGCCGCGTCCGTTCCGCCCGGCCTGGGGGTCATGTCGATCCTGGTCGGCAAGCACATCGACCAACGCGGCTTCGACAGCATGCACCACCAGCGCACGCTGCCGGTCGTCCTCGGCGAGCGCGCCGCCCGCCTCATCAACCGGGTTTCGGTCGCCGGCATGTACCTCGCCACGGCCGTCGCTGTGGCGGTTGGGGCGCTGACGCCGTTCGCGCTCGTCATCGTGCTCGCGGCGCCGCGGGCGCTGCGGGCCTTGCGGGTCATGTCCCGCCCGGCGCCGGCTGAGCCGCCGGCCGGGTACGTCGGCTGGCCGTTGTGGTACCACCGGGTCTGCCTCGTGCACAACCGCGCCTTCGGGTGGTTGTTCATCGCCGGACTGGCCCTCGGCGCCGTCTGGCCGCACGTGCGCGCATAGGGACCGTCCCGGTTGGAATATCGGTGGCGACTGCACGACACTGGCACGAACAAGCATCCCTGGAGGATCTGATGGCCTATTTCGTCACAGGCGCGACCGGCTTCATCGGACGCTTCCTGCTCGCCGAGCTCCTGGACCACCGGGAGGGGACGATCTATTGCCTGTGCCGGTCCAGCTCGCTCGAGAAGCTAGACGACCTGAAGACGCGCCTGGGTGATGACGAGGATCGCATCGTGCCGGTGGTCGGCGAGCTGACCAAGGAGCGGCTCGGGGTGGCCGCCGAGGACGTCGAGCGGCTGGATGGGAAGATCGAACACTTCTTCCACCTGGCCGCCATCTACGACCTCACCGCCGACGGCGACACTCAGCGGATCGCGAACACCGAGGGCACCCGGCACGCGGTGCAACTGGCCGAGGCAGTGCACGCGGAGCACTTTCACCAGGTCAGCTCGATCGCGGCCGCCGGGTTGTATCGCGGCGTGTTCACCGAGGACATGTTCGACGAGGCCGAGGACGTCGAGCACAACGCGTACTACCTGACCAAGCACGAGTCCGAGGCGGTCGTCCGCAACGAGTCGAAGGTGCCGTGGCGGGTGTACCGGCCGGGGGTGGTCGTCGGGCACTCCGAGACCGGCGAGATCGACAAGATCGACGGGCCCTACTACTTCTTCAAGACGATCCAGCGGTTGCGCGGGCTGACCCCGTCCTGGTTCCGGGGCGTCGGTGTCGAGGGCGGCGAGATCAACATCGTCCCGGTCGACTACGTGGCCAAGGCCCTGGACCACATCGCCCACCAGCCGGACCTCGACGGGCAGGCCTTCCACCTGACCGACCCGCAGCCGCTGACGGTCGGCGCGCTGTTCAAAGTGCTGACCAAGGCCGCGCACGCGCCGCAGCCCACCGTCAACCTCGACGCCCGGGCGCTCGACGCGCTGCCGGCCCGGCTGACGACGACGCTGAGCAAGCTTCCCGGCGCCCGGCAGGTCACCGATCTCGTCCTCGCCGAGCTCGGAATCCCGCGGGAGATGTTCGCCTATCTCACCTACCCCACGCACTTCGACTCGACGAAGACGCAGGCGGTGCTGGCCGGTTCGGGCATCGAGGTACCGCCGCTGGCCACGTACGCCCAGACACTCTGGGAGTACTGGGAGCGCAACTACAGCCCGGACCGCCGCAAGGACAAGCAGCTCTCCCGCGCCATCGGCGGCAAGACGGTCATGATCACCGGGGCGTCGTCCGGCATCGGCCGGGCGACCGCCCTGCGGGTCGGTGCGGCCGGCGGCAGGGTGATCCTGGTCGCCCGCGGGGTCGAGGCGCTGGAGCAGACCAAGATCGAGATCGAGGACCTCGGCGGCGTGGCCTTCGTCCACCGCTGCGACCTCGCCGACATCAGCGACATCGAGCGGATGGCCAAGGAGGTCCTGCAGGAACACGGCCGCGTCGACGTCCTGGTGAACAATGCCGGACGTTCGATCCGCCGATCGATCGCGCTGTCCTACGACCGGTTCCACGACTTCGAGCGGACGATGCAGCTGAACTACTTCGGGCCGGTTCGGCTGATCCTGTCGTTGCTGCCGATCATGCGACAGACCGGTCCGGACGGCCGCAAGGGCGGGCACATCATCAACGTCAGCTCCATCGGCGTGCAGACCAACATCCCGCGCTTCTCGGCCTACGTGGCGTCGAAAGCCGCGCTGGACGCGTTCTCGCGGTGTATCGCCTCCGAGGTCATCGACGACGGCGTGCACCTGACGACGATCCACATGCCCCTCGTCCGGACCCCGATGATCGCGCCCACCAAGATGTACGACCGGTTCCCCACGATGACGCCGCTCGAAGCCGCGGACATGATCTGCAAGGCGATGATCCGCAAGCCGAAGAAGGTCGGGACGGCGATGGGCAACGCCGGGGCGCTGGCCTACCAGGTCGCACCGCGCGGCGTGGACGTCGTCTTGAACGCCGGCTACAAGCTGTTCCCGGACTCGCACGCGGCGAAGGGCGGCGCCCAGGCCGACAAGCCGGATCAGCCCTCGACCGAGAGCGTGGCCTTCGCGCACATCCTGCGCGGCGTGCACTGGTAGGGCCACGCTTGTTGACGCGATCGGGAAACTTCCGCTGGTCGGGCGTGACGGTCGACTGCACCAAACCGCGGCTCGTCGCGGAATTCTGGGCCGCGTTGCTCGACCGGCAGCTGAGCGTTCCCCTGCCGGGCTGGCTGCGACTCGGCACGCTAGGAGAGGCCGAGCCGGTCATCAACTTCCAACCCGTTGCCGAACCGAAGCGGGACAAGACGCGGATGCATTTCGACATTCGAGTCGATGACGTGGATCAGGCCGTTGACACCGTGACCCGGTTGGGCGGTCGCTCGCTGCAGAAGCGCTACGACTACGACGAGGGCATCGTGCTGTTGATGGCGGACCCCGAAGGCAACGAATTCTGCCTCGTGCACTACTTCGCCGACGGCGCTACCGTCCCCAGCATGACCGTCCTCAACGATGCAGCGCGGAGCGCGATCACGAGCGGAAAGCTCGCCCACCTCGTCACACTCAATCCGGACGGCGGCCCGCAGCTGAGCGCCGTCTGGGTCGGCTTGGACGGCGACGAGATCGTCAGCGGGCACATGGGGGATCGGCAGAAGCTCCGCAACGTGCGCCGCGATCCCAGGGTTGTCCTGTCCATCGAGACAGGCGTGGTCAACGGCATGGGGCTGGCCGAGTATCTCGTCGTGTACGGGAGCGGGACGGTCGTGGCCGGCGACGCGGCGGGTCTGCTGCAGCGGCTGGCGCACGTCTACCTCGGGCCGGACGTGACGTTCCCGCCTGGCGAGAACCATCCGACGGGCCTGATCCTGCGCGTCACGCCGGAGCGGATCGGCGGCGTCGGCCCGTGGTCGAGCATTGCCGACTCAGGCGCGTAACGCGACGGCCGATTGTTACCGATGCCCGCGTGATATCGCGCTGCGCCGAAGCGCAAGCAGGGTCTCATCGTTGAGCCGCCTAGTCGTGAGCACATCGGCGAGCCCACGGTTGCTCGCCTGGATCCCACAGATCGTGCGGACGTAGTCCCGCAGGCCCGCCCAGCCGTCGTCGGCCTCCGCGGCCGTCCGGGCCGCGTCGGCGTAAGCCTGCATCTGCTCGGTGAACACGGCGACGACCAACTCGCAGCGGGTGGGGAAGTGCCGGTGCAGCGTCGCGTTGCCGATACCGGCGCGCTGCGCGATCTCGTCCAGGTACACCGGCGCGTTGAAGAACGCGATGGACCACACGTTCGTCGAGTGGAACCGCAAGCCGGTGAGCTTCGTCGGCTGGGGCAACGTCGGCGGCGCGCGCGCGAGCAACTACGCCTGGTGAGTGTGGAATTCGAGATGGCCCCGCTGCGCCACGCCGTCCACATCCTGCCCGACCTGATGATCCTCGCGATGCAGGCGCCGGAGCCGTTCGACCCAACAACCTTTGCACCGCTGGACGGCAAGCTCGACGCCCTGGTCGCCGATCTGCTGTGGTGGACCGACGTGCTGGCGGGGGCCCGCGCCGCGGCGTGACTACCTTGGAATGATGGTTTCCGTACCGGGCCGCCGGCCCTCGCT
>DATAQD010000140.1:0-6053 GCA_036264855.1 Jatrophihabitans sp.
GGGAGCAGCTGTCGAACCTCCAGGGACTGCTGATGCTCTCGATGTTGATGATCGAGAGTGGCGACGAACGCAAGATCCTGCACCTCGCTGCGTCGTCGATGCCGTCCTTCGGCCGCTGCCACATGGTCGGCGTCTACCTCAGTGATGGCGGATGGCGCACGCCGGACGGCGCGGCGACCCCCCCGGCTGCGGACGTCGAGCTGACGGCCCAGTTGGGCGCCGTCGCCCGGAGCGGCGGCGAGATCGCGATTCCCGGCCACCGGTGGGCGTGGGCCTTGCCGCTACGCAGCGTCGGCGGCCACATCGGCTACTTCGTCGCCGCGGCGGACGGGGAACCGTCCGCGGCCGAGCAGTTCCTGCTTCGCGTCTTCGCCCAGCAGACCGGGGTCGCGCTGGCAAACGCCGGGCTGCACGCGAAGGAGCGGGCGACCGGTGGCGAGTTGCGCGCCGCGAACGCCGTGCTGGCCGAGACCGTGCGGGCGTTGGAGCGGACCACCGAAATCCACGACCGGTTCACCCGGGTGGCGGTCGCCGCCGAAGGTCAGGAGGGCATAGCTCGGGCGGCCCACGAGCTCACCGGGTATCCGATCGCGGTCGAAGACCGGTACGGGAACGTTCGCGCCTGGGCCGGCCCCAACCGCCCCGAGCCCTATCCGAAGGACCCACCGGCCCGGCGTGAGCAGATGCTGCGTCGCGCCCTGCGCGAGGGACGGCCGATCCGCGAAGGCGGCCGATTGCTGGCCGTCGCCAGCCCGGCCGCGGACGTGCTCGGGGTGTTGGCCATCGTCGACCCGGCCGGAACCGCAGGGGACAAGGAACAGATTGCGCTCGAGCACGGCGCCACCGTCCTCGCTATGGAGCTTGCGCGCTTGCGCAGCCTGGCCGAAACGGAATTGCGGTTACGGCGAGACCTCGTCGAGGAGTTGCTCTCGGGCACCGACGAGGAGAGTGCGCTGGCCCGCGCGCAGGCCCTGGGCCACGACCTGGAACGGCGACATCGAGTGGTCGTCGTCGAGGGGCGCGGCCGCGCCGAGGACAAGGACGCGTTCTTCCACGCAGTTCGTCGCGCCACGCGCGAGGTGCGGGTCGGTTCCCTGCTGGTGGCTCGCGGCGGCCTGGTCGTCGTGCTGGCCGACGCCGACGTCTCCTGGGAGCGGTTCCGAACCGCCGTCCTCGCGGATCTGGGCGGCGGCCGGTGCCGCGTCGGGGTGGGCGGCGGGTGCGAACGCCCCCGCGACTTCCCGCGTTCGTACCGCGAGGCTCAGCTGGCCCTGAAGATGCAGCGCAGCGCGCGGGGCGAGGATCGGGCGACGTGTTACGACGACCTGGGCGTCTACCGGATCCTCAGCGACGTCGAGGATCCGGCGGCCGTCGAACGTTTCGCGCGGCAGTGGCTGGGCCCCCTGTTGGACTACGACGCCCGCAAGGGGTCCGAACTGGTGTCCACGTTGTGCCGCTATCTCGAGTGCGGGGGCAGCTACGACGCTACGGCGGCGGTCCTGTCCGTGCACCGCAGCACGCTCAAGTACCGACTGCAACGGATCAGGGAGATCTCCGGGCACGATCTGACCGAGCCCGACACCAACTTCAACCTGCAACTCGCCACCCGCGCCTGGCAGACGCTGCAGAGCCTACGTCTCTAATCCGAAGCCCCTGGTCGACGTTCGACGGCGCCGTGCCCGCCTTCACCGGCCGTACTTGCGCCAGTGCCCGGAGAACAGGTCCTCCTCGCTCACCGGGTGCGCGGCGATCGGCCGGGACACCCAGGTGAGGTTCACGAAGTGCCGGGCGTTGACGTTCTCGGTCGTGATGTTGCCGCCCCAGGTGCCGCAGCTCAGGCTCAGGGTGAACGGCAGGCCGTTGCGGGCGCTGCCGGCGCCTTCGTTCAGGTTCTGGTTCACCAGGACCCGCGCGGTCTTGGTGCCGAACGCGAGAGCGTCGACGTGGTCGTCCAGGCGGGTGTGGATGCCGCAGGTGTGGCCGATCCCCTGATAGGCCGTGATCGCGTTGACCAACTCGACGGCGTGCTGGATGCCTCCCGCGTAGCGGTAGAGGGCCAGTACGACCGAGAGCTTCTCGCCTGAAAACGGATGGTCCGGGCCGACGCCGTACTCCTCGACGATGAGGAACGTGCGGTCGGCCGGGATCGTGAAGCCGGCGAGTTCGGCGATCGTGGCCGCGGACTTGGCGATCACCTCGGGTGTGGGGACGTGTCCACCCTCGGGCCACATGCGCCGCTGCAGCGCCGCGGCCTCCTCGGCGCTGCACAGGTAGCCGCCGTCGGCGACGAGCCTTTCCATTAGAGCGTCGTACACGCCGGCCTCGGCCACGACCGCGTTGTCGGCCAGGCAACTGGTGGCGTAGTCGAACGTCTTCGCGGCCACGATGGCGTTCGCGGCGTCGTCGAGGTCTGCGCTTTCGTCCACCACATGCACCGCGTTGCCGACGCCCACCCCGTACGCCGGCGTCCCCGAGCTGTACGCGGCCCGGACCATCGCGGCCCCGCCGGTGGCGACCACAAGATCCGCCTGGCGCATGAGCTCCTGCGTCTTGGCGATCGAGGGCTCGGCGAGCATCTGCACCAGGTCGGCCGGTGCGCCCACCTGCACGCACGCCTCGCGCATGTGGTCGACGACCGCCGCGGTGGTGTCCTTCGTGCGCGGGTGCGGAGCCACGACGATCGCGTTGCGACCCTTGAGCGCCAGCAGGGCCTTGACCGGTGGGGTCGCATCCGGGCCGGTCGTCGGGATGAGCGCGGCAACGACGCCGACCGGCTTGGCGATCTTGACCAGTCCGCGGGCGGGATCCGCCTCGACAACTCCGACCGTCCGCACCGTGCGCATGTCCGCCAGCACGCCGAGCACCCGCTTGTTGATCTTCGTGACCTTGTCGTCGTAGTTGCCGAAGCCGCCCTCGTCCACCGCGAGCTTGGCCAGGGCTTCGGCCCGTTCCGGGCGCGCGACGGCCCAGGCCACCGCCGTGCACAGTTCGTCGACCTGGTCCTGCGTCAGGTTGGCAATCGCGGCCTGCGCTGCCCGGGCCCGCGCGATCACGTCTGTGACTTCGCGGACGGCTGCGGCCTGGGGCGGGGACGTTTCACTCATGGGCATCACCATGCCGACTCGGGCTGTCAGGCGGCTCGACCTCGCCGGGCCAAACTTCGGCGGCACCTTGACCAGCCGGGACACCCGCTCGTCCCGCCGCGGGCCGGTCACTATCGCCCCCCGCGACCGCTTGCGCGCTCGCCAGAAGTCGCTGTTCGGCCCGCGCCGCGTCGTTGTGCCGTTGCGCGCGCCACGCCCCGGCCTCGGTGACCCGGCGGTTCAAGGTGTCGGCGTGTTCGCGCACCTGGTCTGGACCGCTCCCACCCATCGCGGTGCGCCCCGCCACGATCTGGGCGGAATCGAGCAAGGACCGTAAGGCCGTAGCCCCGAGCCTGATCGGCCGGCCGAGCAGCGAACGTGCCGCGTGGGCGACGTCGTCGCCGGTCAGCGAGGTCCGGCCCTCGTCGACAGCGCGCGCCACGGCCATCCCGACGACGCGGTAGGCGGACCGGTAGTCGAGCTCGTGGCCGAGCACGAGCTCTTCGGCCAGGTCGGCGGCGCCGGTGAAGTTGTTCCCGGCGGCCGCGGCGAGCACGTTCGGATCGACGTGCAGCGTGCGGACCAGCTCGGCCCCGAGCGCGACGACGCGTCGCGCGAGGTCGAGCGCACCGGCTACCTCGCCGTACGCGTGCAACCAGTTGTCGGTGCGAGCCGATGGCGTTCGTTGGGTCACGAGCATCCCGGTCGCGCGGCCGATCAGGGTTCCCGTTCCCGCGCGGATCACGGCCAGCGCGTAGGGGTTGCGCTTCTGTGGCATCAACACCGAGGCCCGGCACAGCGAGGCGTCGACCGTGACGTAGCCGAAGCTGGGACTGGCGAAGATCTCCAGATCCTCGGCCAGCCGGTCGACGGTCGTCGCCGCCTGGGCGGCCGCCACCACCGCGTCGGACAGGCCGTCAACCGCCCACATGACGTCACGGGTGTGCGCGCCGGCCGAGCCGAACCCCAACCGGGCGGCGAGCCGCGCCCGGTCCAGCGGCACCCGGCTGCCGCCGACCCCTCCGACTCCGGCGGGCGCCCGGTCGGCCCACTCGTACGCCTGCTCCAAGCGGTCCAGGTGGCGGGCGGCCTCCTCACCGAAGCCACCCAGGTAGTGACCGAACGTGGACGGTTGTGCCGGCTGCAGGTAGGTCGTGTCCGCCCAAATGGAGCCGGCGTGGGCCAACGCCTGCGAGGCGATCGCGCCGACGAATCGACTCGTCGCGCCGTGCAGGTCCAGGATTCGGCTCCGCAGGGCCAGCCGGAAGGCGATGCGTCCCGCTTCCCGGCGCGTACGACCGGTGTGCAACCACCCGGCCACGGCGCCGAGCCGGCGGTCCAGTTCCCGTTCCCGGCTGTTGTACGCGTCGCCGTAGACCGGGTCGTACGGGAAGTCCTCGGCCGGCACGTCGAGAAGCTCCAGCAGGGTGCGCAACAGTGCCCGGGCGGGCTCGGGCGGGATCACCTGCTGGTCGAGCAGTTCGAGCACATGGGCCAGGTCGGCCCGTCCGAGCCCGGCGTGCAGCAGGGGCGCGTCCGTGAGCTCCAGCTCGTACCCCGCTTCGATCAGCTCGGGCGCCGGCCCCTGATCGATGCGGGCGTCCGCGCCGAGGTAGCCCTGGGGGACCGGCCGGTTCACATCGACCTCTCCGACCCGGCGAACAGGGTCGGTGCACCACCGCCGACGAGGAACACGACGGGGCCATCGAGCTGCGCCGTGCACGCCGCGTCCATCAACGCGGCCATCGCCTTCGCGCCGAAGACGGGATCGAGGAAGACACCTTCGGTGCGGGCGACCAACTGGGCCGCCACGGCGCCCGGCCCGGACGGCAGCCCGTAGCCGGGACCCAGGTATCCGTCGAGCACGGTGACCGGCCGGTCCTTGGTGGGCGGCAGCCCCAGCACCGAGCTCGCATCGTCAGCGAGGGCCCGGATCCGCACGATGCATTCGCCCCGTGGGCGGCTCACGGCCACGCCGACCACGTCGTAGGAGCTGTCCAGCCACCGCGCCGCGGCGAACAGACCGGCCTGCGTGCCGCACGATCCGGTGGCCAGCCACACCCGGGACGGGGTCAAGCCGCGGGCCGCGAACTGGTCGGCCAGTTCCACACCGGCGCGCACGTAACCGGCGGCGCCCAGTGCGGTTGCTCCGCCCCGGGGGACGACATAGGGCTTGCGTCCGGCCACGGTCAGCTCGGCGGCGCGCTTCTCGATCGCGGCGTCGACCGAGGCCCGGTCCAGCTCGCCGGTGAACCGAACGTCGGCCCCGATCAGCTCGTCGAGCATCAGGTTGCCCGTCGATGCCGCGGGCGAGCCGTAGAAGACCAGGTACGGGTCCAGGCCGCACCGACGCGACGTCAGCGCCGCGAGCATGGCCCAGTTCGACTGGGCTCCGCCGCCGGTCACCAGACAGTCGCATCCGCGCGCGGTGGCCTCGCCCAGAATGTATTCGAGCCCGCGCAGCTTGTTTCCGCCGAATCCGAGGCCGGTCAGGTCCTCGCGTTTGAGCCACACTTCGCGACCGAGCGCGGCGGACAGGCGCGGTACGGGCTGAAGGGGGGTGGGTGCGGCGACCAGCGGCACCCGCGGCAGGGAATCCAGTTCGTTCATCAGGACCTGCTGCCCGGGGTGATCACCCGGTCCACAAGGCGGGCGGCGGCGCCGAGGGCCGCGTGCGGGTCGAGACACCGATCGATCTGGTCGGCGCCGAGCTGGCCGGCGATGCGTGGATCGGCGAGCAGCGCGGTCCGCAGCTCGACCCCCTCGTCCAGCCCGGCCATCGTCGCCTCGTACACCCAGGTGTGCGCCGCGTGTTTGCCCCCGCGGTCGGCCACGGCCCGCAGAACCGGTTCGGAGAGAACGTAGCCGCCGCGGGCGTCGAGATTCGCCCGCATCCGCTCCCCGTCCACGCCCAGTCCGGCCAACAACCGGTTGGCCGAGTCGAGCGCCGCGCCGGTGAGCAGGCAGGCC
>DATAQD010000070.1:0-12469 GCA_036264855.1 Jatrophihabitans sp.
CGCCGCCCTGGTGCAGGGTTTCGGCGGCCAGCCCCATGCTCGCCTCCATCTTTCGTTCCGCGACCAGTTCGGTGACGGCGCCGGCCAGCGCGAGCCGGCGCGCCGGGCCGGCCTCGGCGACCGGCGTGCCGAGCAGGCCGAGCCCGCCGGCGGCGCCGGCCGCCGAGCCGACGAACACGAAGGGCAGCTCCCGGTGCGCCTCGTGCCATGCCGGGGTCGCGGTGTCCGCCATCAGCACGGCGGTGTAGGACGCCACGGCGGGCGCGAGGGTTGCCGCCGCAAGCCCGGCCGGGCGCCCGACGACGCCGAGCAGCCCGGCGAGCGGGTTCAGCCGGCGCGGCAGCAGGTGACGCAACTCCGCCGCGGCCGTCACCCCCGCCAGCGGGCCGTACCCGCTGAGGATCCAGGTGCCGACCGACATCGGCGAGGTCACCTTCGCCACCCGCAGCATGTTGACGAATCGCGACGGCTTGCCCAGGTCGTGGACCAGCAGGGCGAGGCTCGCGCCGATGCTTCCCGCGGCGCCCAGCCGTGCGGTCCGCCGCAATGCCGGGCGGTCGGTGAGGTCGGCCCCAGCGGCCAGCAGCGCCGAACCGCCGGACAGGCCGCCGAGGAACAGGTACGCCGGGATGTCGGCCGTCCACGGCGCCGCCTTCAGCACCGGGCGGCCGTAGTAGCTGGTGAACTCCACGTCGGGCACCATCGCGCGCTCACCCCCGCGGCGGCGCCTCGCGGGCCATCCGCGGCCCGGGCCGGCTTGCACCTGCCGGCCCGCGCCCCCGTGGGACGACTGCGTGCTCACCGGCGCCCGCCGAGGAATGAACCGACCGCCGCGGCACCCAGCGCGAGCGCGGCCAGCGCGGCCTTACGCCACATCGTGGGCAGGTCGCGGGTGGTCACCACGGGGTCCGGCGGGAGGCCGTACACCTCCGGCTCGTCGAGCAGCAGGAACATCGCACCGGCGCCGCCGATGCCGTCGTCGGGGTCGGCGCCGTACAGCCGGGCTTCGGTGACCCCCGCTTCGTGCAGGGTGTCGCGCCGGGCGGCGGCGCGCTCGCGCAACTCGTCCACGTCACCGAACTGGATCGACTGGGTGGGGCAGGCCTGGGCACAGGCCGGGGTCAAGCCCTCACCGAGCCGGTCGTAACACAGCGTGCACTTCTGGGCCAAGCCCGCGTTCTTGGTGTGCTTGTCGCCGATGCGCCGGTCGATCACACCGAACGGGCAGGCCGGGACGCAGTACCCGCAGCCGTTGCAGATGTCGTCCTGCACGACGACGGTTCCGAACTCGGTGCGGAACAGCGAGCCGGTGGGGCAGACGTCCAGGCACGCGGCGTGGGTGCAGTGTTTGCAGACGTCGGATTCCATCAGCCACCGGAACTCGGTTCGCTTGCCCTCCGGGTCCTCGGCGCCGGGCAAGGTCGCGCTCGGCATCCCGATCGAGACCTGCGTCGTGTCAGTGCCGAGCAGGTTGCGGTTACCGGTCTGCGCGTCATCGGCGGCGCGGTTCACCTCGTTCGTGCCCGCGGGCCCGGTGGGCAGTTGGGCCAGGCCGGCGTCCTGACCGCTCAGCCGGCGTGGTTGCTCGATGAACGCGACGTGGCGCCAGGTGCTGGCTCCGAGCGCCCCGGTGTTGTCGAAGGACGACCCGAGCAGGTTGAACCCGTCGTC
The DNA here is from genome assembly GCA_036264855.1 of Jatrophihabitans sp. Taxonomy (GTDB): domain Bacteria; phylum Actinomycetota; class Actinomycetes; order Mycobacteriales; family Jatrophihabitantaceae; genus Jatrophihabitans. The sequence goes on from DATAQD010000070.1 coordinate 1,672, forward strand.
GGGCACATCGTTCCACTCCTTGCAGGCCACCTCGCACGCCTTGCACCCGATACAGATCGAGGTGTCCGTGAAGAACCCCTTGCGCGGCTCGTCGCCGGACCAGCCCGCATCGGCTGCGACATCGTGCTCGGGCCCCGAGAACTTCATATCCATGCGGCTCATCTCGGTACGAGCGGGGACCGGCTCTTCGGGCCGTGGTCCTGCTACGTGGGGTTTGTTTTGATGGCTTGTTCCCACCCTGGACGCAATTGTCACCCTGTGCAAGGGTCGAAGAGATGACATCCGCGCGGTGGTCGGGCAAGTCCAGCCCGGGCTGGCCGGCTGCGCGTAAGGAGCCCGGATGAAGCACAGCTTCCTGCAGTGGCCGGTTGTCCGGCAGGCCACCAGCACCGACCGGCTGGGCCGCGGCGCGGCGGTCCGCTCGCCGCACACCGCCGCCGCCCGAGCCCGCACGGCGACCGCGGACCGGGTCGTCGACAGTGTTTGCCCGTACTGCGCGGTCGGTTGCGGCCAGAAGGTGTTCGTGAAGGACGAGAAGGTCGTCCAGATCGAGGGTGACCCGGCGTCGCCGATCAGTCGGGGCCGGCTGTGCCCCAAGGGCTCCGCGAGCAAGCAGCTGACCACCGGCCCGGGACGGGAATACTCCGTCCGGTACCGGCGCCCACACGGCACGGACTGGGAAGACCTCGACCTAGACACCGCGATGGACATGATCGCCGACCGGGTGATCAAGTCACGCCGCGACTTCTGGCAGGAGGAGGTCGACGGCAAACGCGTCAATCGCACGATGGGCATCGCCAGCCTCGGAGGAGCGACCCTCGACAACGAGGAGAACTACCTCATGAAGAAGCTGTACACGGCGATGGGTGCCATCCAGATCGAGAACCAGGCCCGTATTTGACACTCCTCCACCGTTCCCGGTCTGGGAACCTCCTTCGGTCGTGGCGGAGCGACCAACTTTCAACAGGACCTGCAGAACGCCGACTGCATCATCGTCCAGGGTTCCAACATGGCCGAGTGTCACCCGGTCGGGTTCCAGTGGGTGATGGAGGCCAAGGCGCGCGGCGCGACGATCATCCACGTCGATCCGCGCTTCACCCGAACCTCGGCCGTCGCCGACCTGCACGTGCCGATACGCGCCGGGAGCGACATCGCGTTCCTGGGCGGCTTGGTCAACCATGTGCTCACTGGTGGTCACGACTTCCGGGACTACGTCGTCGCGTACACGAACGCCGCATCGATCCTGCGCGAGGATTTCCGCGACACCGAAGATCTCGACGGCCTGTTCTCCGGGTTCGACCCGGAGTCGGGCCAATACGACCCGACCAGCTGGCAATACGAAGGCACCGCAGTCACGTCCGGATCGGCCGACGACCCGCAGGCCAACTCCGGCGCGGCCAGCAAGGAGTCCGGCCGCGGTGAGTCGCACGGCAGCGGGGGGCCGACTTTCCACGGCCAGCCGGAACGCGATCCCACATTGCAGCATCCGCGCTGCGTCTACCAGCAGCTGAAACGGCACTACGCGCGCTACACCCCTGAAGTCGTGGCCGACGTGTGCGGGATCCCGCCCGAGCTCTTCGGGCAGGTCGCCGACGCGCTGGTCGCCAACTCCGGGCGCGAACGCACCAGCGCGTTCGCCTATGCCGTCGGCTGGACGCAGCACACGGTCGGGGCGCAGTACATCCGGACCGCCGCGGTTCTGCAGGCGCTGCTGGGAAACATCGGGCGGCCCGGCGGCGGGATCCTCGCCCTCCGCGGGCATGCCTCGATCCAGGGCTCGACCGACATCCCCACGCTGTTCAACCTGCTGCCTGGCTACATCCCGATGCCGCACGCCCATGAGCACGAGACCCTGGATGACTTCGTCGGTGGGGACGAGGGCGTGAAGGGCTTCTGGGGCAACATGCGCGCGTACGCGGTGAGCCTGCTCAAGGCGTACTGGGGCGACGCGGCCTCGGCCGAGAGCGACTACTGCTTCGGGTATTTGCCCCGCCTGACGGGGGACCACGGCACCTACGCGACCGTCATGCGTCAGATCGACGAGGGCGGCGGCGGGTACTTCCTGGTCGGTGAAAACCCAGCGGTGGGGTCCATCAACTCCAAGCAGCAGCGGCTCGGCCTGGCCAACCTCGACTGGCTGGTGGTCCGCGACCTCTTCCTGATCGAGAGCGCGACATCCTGGAAGGACGGGCCGGAGATCGAGACTGGCGAGCTGCGCACCGAGGATATCGGCACCGAGGTGTTCTTCCTGCCGGCCGCGGCCCACACCGAGAAGAGCGGCAGCTTCACCAATACGCAGCGGCTGCTGCAGTGGCACCACCAGGCCGTGGAACCGGCGGGTGACGCCCGCAGCGATTTGTGGTTCTACTTCCACCTCGGCCGCATCATCCGGCAGAAGCTAGCCGGCTCCACCGACCCCCGCGATCGCCCGCTGCTCGACCTGACCTGGGATTACCCGACCGCCGGGCCACTCGAAGACCCGAGCGCCGAGGCCGTGCTCGCCGAGATCAGCGGGACGAAGTCCGACGGCAGCCCGTTGTCGGCCTACACGGAGTTGAAGGACGACGGGAGCACCTCCTCCGGCTGCTGGATCTACTGCGGCGTGTATGCCGATGGCGTCAACCAGGCCGCGCGGCGCAAGCCCGGCCGTGAACAGGACTGGGTCGCCGCCGAGTGGGCGTGGGCGTGGCCGGCCAACCGCCGCATCCTCTACAACCGCGCATCTGCCGACCCGGACGGACGTCCGTGGAGCGAGCGCAAGGCCTACGTCTGGTGGGACGAGGCCGCCGGCAAGTGGACCGGGCACGACGTGCCCGACTTCGAGGCGAACAAGCGCCCGGACTACCAGCCGCCGGACGGGGCCACGGCCCAGGCCGCGCTCGCGGGCACCGATCCGTTCATCATGCAGGCCGACGGCAAGGCGTGGCTGTTCGCGCCCACCGGGCTCCGCGACGGTCCGCTTCCGACGCACTACGAGCCGCACGAATCGCCGTTCGACAACGCGCTCTACAGCCAACGGGCCAGTCCGGTCCGCGAGCAGTTCCCGCGCAAGGACAACCGGTACCACCCGGCGGGCGGTGCGCCCGGCAGCGACGTGTTCCCGTTCGTGTTCACGACGTACCGGCTCACTGAGCACCACACCGCCGGCGGGATGAGCCGGTGGTTGCCGTACCTGTCCGAACTGCAGCCTGAGATGTTCTGCGAGATCAGCCCGGAACTGGCCCGGGAACGGGGGCTGGACCACCTGGGCTGGGCGACGATCGTCACCGCCCGGACGGCGATCGAGGCCCGAGTCCTGGTGACCGACCGGATGGCGCCGCTCACCGTCCAGGGCCGGACGGTGCACCAGATCGGCCTGCCCTACCACTGGGGCCCGAACGGGCTGGTCACCGGCGACGCCGCAAACGAATTGATCTCGGTTGTGCTGGACCCCAATGTCCACATTCAGGAGTCCAAGGCCTCGACCTGCGACATCCGTCCGGGTCGGCGACCTCGCGGCGCGGCGCTGCTTGACTTCGTCGACGATTACCGGCGCCGGGCCGGAGCCGACGAGGGCGCCAACCGGGCGCGCGGCCCGGCCGCAGACCCCGGTCACTAGTCGCGACCGGCGCCGAACTACGACCCGCCCTGAGCCGGCACCGTCGATGAACACTCCCGGATGACCGGAAGGCCCGTCCCGGGATCGGCAGGCGCAACCGACGAGATCGACAGCCCCCGCAACCAGGACCGCGGCCAGTGCGAGGATGCGGCCTTACGCTGGGCCCAAGCCGGTGGTCGGGCGAGCGGGCTCAACCCTGCTGGGTCGAGGTGGAGCGCGCTGCGGCTAGTGCGGTGATCGGATGGCCGATCGGAGGCGACGATGACCGGCGATGAGCTTGGGGTGGTCGTCCCCACCGATGCTGGCGGTCGGCGAAGCAGCTCGGTTCTCGGCCGCGCGGTTGTCGCCGACGCTCTGCGCCGTGTCGATCCGGTCGGGGCGGCGCGAGCCGAGCGCGAGAGCAGCTGGCGCACGGGGTACGTCCCGCATTTCCGCCGTCTCCTCGAGGCCGGCTTGGCCTCCCGACAAGCCGCGGTGGACGTTGCCGCCGACGGTCTGCGGGCGGTACACGGGCGGATGCGGTACCAGGCGGCGGACGGCCGCGAGGAGCCCCTGGACGCGATGCTCTGGGACCAGAGCGGATCTTCGCTGTCGACGGTGGAGCTCCGCGGCACCGGCGCGCCGGATGCCGAGTTCAGCTTGCCGTTGCGCGGCGCCTGGTTGACCGGAGGCACGCTGGCGCGGCAGCTCGATTCCTGGACCGAGGCGGGCGTCTTGGAGCCATCAGCCGCCGACGGGGTCCGCACGGTTATGGCGCACCCCGAGTGGCTGGCGCTCGAGGGCCACACAGTTGTCGTGCTTGGCGCCGCGGCCGAGATGGGGCCGCTGCCGGCATTGCTGCGGTGGGGAGCCCGCGTGGCCGCCGTCGATCTACCGAGGCCCGAGGTGTGGCGGCGGGTACTGGCGGCGGATCACGACCGGGCCGGCACCTTGCTCGTGCCGGTTGCTGCCGACCGGGCCGGCACTGCTGACTCCGCCACCGCAGCCCAGCACGCCGGGCTTGACCTGTTGACCGACATCGGTGCCGCCGCCGAGTGGATCCGCAACCTCGACGGGCGGGTCGTCCTCGGCAACTACGTGTACGCCGACGGGGTGACCAACTTGCGGCTGTCGGCAGCTGTCGATGCCATGACCGCGTCCCTGCTCGACACCCTTCCTGACCTCGCGCTTGCCTTCCTCGCCACGCCGACTGACATCTTCGCGGTGGCACCGGAGGTGGTGGCGCACGCGCTGCGCGCGTATGGCGGCCGGTCGCGTCTGGCGAAGGTCATCGGGCCGCCGTTGCGAGCCATGTCCGCGGGACGGTTGCTACGTCGCCAGTACGTGTCCGGTGCGTATCCCGGCATTCACGACGCCCTCGTCCCGCAGCAGGGTCCCAACTATGCGCTGGCCAAAAGAGTGCAACGCTGGCGGTCGACGGTTGCCCGCGCTGCGGGCAGCACCGTGTCGATGAACGTCGCGCCGCCGACCCGAACCCGCTCGGTCCTCAAGAACCGCGCGCTGGCCGCCGCCTACGCGGGCGCGCACCGCTTCGCCATTGAGATCTTTGAGCCGGCAACCGCGAACACGCTCATGGCGGCGTTGCTCGTCGCCGACCTGCACACCGCCGGCGGTCCCGCGCACGAGCACCCCTGGCAGGACGAGGCCCACGCCGCCGTGCACGGCGGCCTCTGGCGCGGCCCCTACCAGCCCCGCAGCGCACTCGGCCTGGCCGCCGTCATCGGCTACCGCGCGGCCCGCTCCTGACGACTGCCACCGAACCGCCCGCTGCGCCGACTTGCAGATCGCCGGCGGCGGGGACCATTGTCAGGCGGGTCGGCAGGGAGGAAGCTGGGAGCGAACCGGTGGCGCCGCCGGTGGCGCCACCTGAGCGCTCAGGAGGCTTGCATGATGTACGCGCGCTCCACCACGATCACCGCGCAGACACCGGCGATCGATGACGGCATCACGTATCTGCGGGAGCAGACCTTGCCGGCCCTGTTGCAGATCGAGGGCTGTGTTGGGCTTTCGCTGCTCGTCAATCGTGAGTCAGGGACCTGCATCGCCACCAGCGCCTGGGAGTCAGAACCGGCGATGCGGGCCAGCGCGGCCGGCATCGGCCCGATTCGCAGCGACGCGAGCGAGCGCTTCGGCGGTTCCGTCGACCGGGTCGAGGAGTGGGAGATCGCGGTCCTGCATCGGCAACACCCAGCCGCGGACGGAGCGTGCGTGCGCTGCACCTGGCTGCAAACCCCGGCGGACGCGGTCGAGCGGGCGATCGACATGTTCAGGACCAATGTGCTACCTCAGGCTGAACAGATGGACGGCTTCTGCAGCGCCAGCCTGTTCATCGACCGGGCGAGCGGCCGGGCCGTGTCCGCGACGGCATGGGACAGCCGCCCGGCGATGGAGTCCAGCCGGGACCAGGCCCACCAACTCAGGACCTCGACCGCTGATCGCATCGGCGCCGAGATCGTTGACGTCGTCGAGTTCGACCTCGCTTTGGCCCACCTCCGCGTGCCCGAGATGGCCTAGCCGCGCCCCAGGGCTGTGGGGCCAAGCTTCGACGCTCGCTCGATCGCGTGATCATCAGGGTGGAACCCTGGGATGTGCGCGCCGAGCCACGTCAAGGCCCTCGGCAGCAGCGCGCCCCATACGCCGAAGCGATGCCCGGCATGTTTCAGCTCCACGGCCTGGATAGAGAGCGGCGCGCGAGCGGCGGCGAGCAGCTGGGTCGACGACGGGTACGAGACGGGGTCGCCGCGCGAGGTTTCGATCCACAGTGCGACCGGCGGCGGGTCACGATGCGCGAGCGCGATGAGGTCGTAGCGGCCCGCCTGCGGGGAGTCCGGCCCGAACGGCCGGTAGTTGTTCGAGAATTCGGGTTGGAAATAGCCGCCCATCACAATGCCGGCGGCGTATTGCGCCGGATGCAGCATCGGCGCCATCGCCGCGCACCAGGCACCGGCCGACATGCCGAGGGTCGCCCAGGACGCCCGGCCCGCGTGCACTCGGTACATGCGTTCCGCCCACGACGGCACGTCCCGGGTCAGCCAGGTCTCGACCTTCGGCTCCCCGCGCAGACCGTTCACGCACTCGTTGTCGATGCCGCCGGGGAATTCCGTCTCCGGGGAGATCGTGATGACGGGCCCGATCTCATCCACCTGCTCGGCATCGCGCAGAAAGCCGCCGAGGTTCATGTTGACGAACCATTGCGCCGGGGTGGCGGGGTACCCGGGAAAGGTCTCGATGACGGGGTAGCGACGGGTTGCGTTCGCGGGGGAGTGGTAGCCGGGCGGGAGGGTGACCAGCACTTGTCCGCGGAGCCCGCTGCGCCGACCCGTGACCTGGTAGGCGAGGACCCTGCCCGCCTGGCCGGTCCCGAGCGAACCGGTGGCCCTGCCGCCGCCCGCCGCCCCTCCGGCGGATCCACCCGCATGCAGGCTGATCGACGAGACGGCGCCACTGCCGAACAGCGAGTTGTGAAGGTCGGTCCAGTCCGAATAGAACCCGTAGTTGTCGTTGAAAACGATGCCCGCGGTGAGCAGCACGAAGGCGTTGAGAACGACAAGGACGAGGGCTCGGCCCGCGAACGTGACCCAGCGCCGGCCACGTATCAACGGCAGGCCGACGATCGCGCCGATGAACAGTGCCAGCGTCAGGAACACCGCAGTCAGCAGCAGAGCAGAGCCGGTCAGGGTCACCAGAGTCTCCTCGCTCGAACGCTGCTACTCCACTGACCGTAAGAAGATCGATTGAGAGAATGCCCGCTTTCTCAGCATCCGCTGGCGCCGCCGGCCGCGACCGAATCGGGATGCTCACGCCCCTCGGCCCGCACCAGTAACGCCTTGACGGCGTCCGTGAAGACGGAGCTGTGCGAGCGGTACTCCTCACATCCGCCCTGGTACAGCCCACCGATGACCCCGCGCAGGGTCCACACGTTGGAGCCCGGGTTTGCGGTCAGCCACGGGGCGCCGCTGCTGCCCCCCACGAAGCCGTGACAGGCGAAGGACAGGGTGCCGTCATGCAGGAACACCCGCGCGTTGCATACGACCGAGTTTTCGGCGGGTGCCCGGTTGTACGCGACGACGGTGACCGTCATGCGCGGGGCGGCCGCGGGCCCGAGCGTCTCGCTGCCGGTGAGGTCGGCGATCTGGACGCGCCGGGCCCCGACGTCTCGTGGTGCGACAGTCAGCACCGCGTAGTCGGCGGCCGGGGAGCGCTGGCGCTGCCACGCGTCGGAGACGTACGCACCGGTGACCTGCCAGGTCCCGTAGGGCGCTCGCCCGTCGTCGTATCCGGGGACGAACGCCATGCCGACCGCGGTGCCGACCACGCAATGGGCCGCGGTAATGATCGTGTCGTTCGTCGAGCTTGCGACGACGCTGGCCGTACAGGTGTGCGGTCCGGAGGTGCCGTGGGGAAAGATCGCACCGACGGTCGGGTAGGCCTGCCCACTGGCCGACGGCGTCGAGGCGGTGGGCGTGGTGTCCGGCCGCAACACGCTGCGCCCAGGCCTGGGCGCGCGCGCCGACGAGGTCGACCCGGCGCTCGGGCTGGGTCGCGCGCTCGGCGATGTCGGGGCTGCGCCGGGCCCGCCGGGAGCGCATCCGGACGACGCGAGTACCAGCATTGCGATGGTCGAAGCGATGAGGACGCGCATCAGTCAAGGACGTCCGACCAGATGACGCAGGAAGGCCGGCCACGCGATGAACGACTCAGCTTCCATGGCGGCACAGGCGATGCGCGGGACGTCTCGCGCCGACGAATAGCAAAAGTAGCGTGGTCGCCACTCGGGGTGGAACTTCCCGTTGAAGCGGTAGAGGCTGTCGATCTGCCACCAGCGCGACGCGACCAGCAGGAACCGCCGCCACAGGCGGCTGATCGGGCCGGCGCCGACTCGACTGCCGCGTTCGAGAGCCTCGCGGAAGACAGCGAAGTTCAGCGACACCTCGTCGATACCCAGGCCAGGTGCCGCGGACATCAGTTCGGCGATCATGAACTCGTTGAGACCGTTGTCCGATGACGGGTCGCGGCGCATGAGGTCGAGGGAGACCTTGCGCCGGCTCCAGGGCGCGAAGTGCAATAACCCGCGCAGCTCACCGTCCTGGCGGGCGGTGACGACGAGGCAGTCGCCGTCCGCCGGATCTCCCAGACGGGACAGCGCCATCGAGAAGCCGCGCTCGACGCGATCCGTCCGCCAGGCATCGGCGGCGGCCCGCAGCTCGGCCAGCTCCGCGGGCCCGATCTCGCGGACGCGGCGCGCGCTCGCCACGTACCCGGCGCGGGCAACGCGCGCATGCGGTTGCCGTACCGCACGCATGGCTCGCCCCTCCAGCGAGAAGCACGTGGTGGCGAGCACAGCCTCGTCCCCGAGGCCCAGCACGCAGAGGCCGAGCTCCCGGCGTATGACGGTTGCGCCGAGTTCGCTGCAGCCCATGACGGCCTGGGTCCAGCCGTACCTGGCTACCAGCTGCCGGTATGCCTCGATCGCTCCGGGCCACGCCTCGGGATCACCGATCGGGTCGCCGCTGACCAACGCCACCCCGGCAACGACCCGATACGTGATCGCCGCCTTACCAGACGGCGACCATATGACGCTCTTGTCGCGGCGCAGCGCGAAGTATCCCAGTGAGTCGCGTTCGCCGGAGCGGGCGAGCAGGTCGCGCAGCCGTTCCTCGTCGGCCCGGGACAGATGCGGCAGCGGCTCAGACGTGCGCAGCAGGAGCACCGCCGTGGAGGCCGCCGTCAGCAGCCCCATCGCCAGCAGGCTGGCATGGAAGGCGTCGGCAAAGTCGCCGTCGGCCATGCGTAGCGTTCCGCCGAGCCCCACGAATGACAGCAACACTTCTCGCGCCCGGGCCAGCGGCGTCGGGGAGCCCGGCACGTGGCCAGAAAGGTTGATCAACACGAAACCGTAGCCAAGCGCAACCGCTGACAGCGTGCTACCGCGCCGGATCGCGACGCGCCGGTTGTGCGGGTCAGGTCTTGCCTGGAACTCGCCCCGGGCCAGGAGCAGGATGGCAAGCAGGATGATCGTGAGTACGCCCTCGACCGGGCGGTTCTCGACGCGCACGAGATCGACGACGGCGATCAGGACGCACGCCGCTACGGCGATCACCCACGCCGTGCGTTTGCGCCGGCGAAGCCCCGCGGCCACGCGAAGCAGGCCGAGTGCACACATCGCAACTACGACCTCGGTCGTTGCGCGCCCGGGCCCGGACGGCAGCGGGTCGAAGGCCGACAAGACGCGCCAGTGATGCGGCCATGCGACGTCCACGAAGCAGACGAGACCCAGCAACGTAGCGATGCCACACGTCGTCCGCGGCGCCGACGCGACGATGACAGCGCGTCGCCGAGCCAGCGCTGCCCATCGCGGCTGCAGCGGGACACGGGAAGCGGCGACTCGATCAGCCGTGTCCGGGCGCCACGCCCTGACGGCGGTCTTATCCCCAGTTCGCGGAGTTGTCATCGCTGCCCTCCTCCGGCGCGTGAGGGAATGCTCGCGGCTCGGAGCTGAGGGAGAGCAGGTGGGCTCAGCGGGGTCTTTCCTAAGAGGCGTACGGCGGCCGTGCGCTGATTCCTGCGATGAGCGGCGAGACCGATCGCGTCGAGCCGTCAGCCCTGCTGCTCTCGCGATTCGTCGCGGACCTCGTGAGCCGCTGCTTCCTGGTCTTCGCCCTCTTGGACCAGCGCCTTGTCGCCGAGGGCGCGCCCAACGACCTCCTTGGCCTTGCCAACCACGACGTTCTCCCAGGTGGCAGGCGATTCGGTCGGCTCATCCTCTCGATGTCCCATGGCTTGAGGCTAGCCCCGAGTGTGGGGGACAACCCCGTCGTACGGACGCGAGTACAGGCCAGGACCGCTTGATCGACGGCCCGGTGCACGAAGGACTCAGTCGGCGCCGGGCATGACGGGTTGCTTGCCGTCGAGCAGCAGGCTGACGAGCTGCTGGGCCAGAGTCTCATCGACGGGTTTACCGCTGACCACGACCCGGTAGAGGACCGCGCCGACATACACGTCCATCAACAGGTCGATGTCGACATTCGCTGGCAGCTCGCCTCGGTCGACCGCGTTGCGAAGGATGGCGATGACGCGCGATCGGCGAGGACGGAGGATCTGCTCTCTGAATTGGGCCGCGAGCGCTGGGTCACCGATCAGGTCTGCGGCCAGCGCGGGGATCAGCGCCAAGAGAATGCCGCGGGATGGCTCCGTCCACTC
>DATAQD010000170.1:0-25278 GCA_036264855.1 Jatrophihabitans sp.
GATGATGAACTCGAGTTGCCCGTCGGCCGTCTGGGGCGCCGCCATCGAGAACGACCGATGGGTGTCGTGGCCCGGAATGTGGACGTCGACGTACTGGCCGGGGTAGAACCGCAGCGCCCCGGGTTCGATCAGCTTGAGCACCAGCCGGGTGATGTCGTGGCTGAGCTCGGTCAGCGACTCGACGGTGGCGGCGACCGTGACCACGGGCAGACCCGAATGGATCATCTCCTCGTCGAAGTTGATCAGCTCGACCTCGAGATCGGAGTACGCGTGCGCCCGGCACAGCAGCAGGTAGCCCTCGTCGCTCTCGTAGTCAGCCAGCGCGAACGTCGAATAGCGGTCCATCTGGATGTCACCGTCGAGCAGGAACGATTTGCAGGACGAGCACTGGCCTTCCTTGCATCCGTGCATGAGCATCACGCCCTGCCGGAACGCGGCGTCCAGGACGGTTTCGTCCTCGGACACTTCGATGTCGATGCCGACCGGCTCGAAGCGCACATTGTGCATTTCGTTCATCTCTCCGGTTCCCTTCTGGACGATGGCGCGGCGGTGGTGGAGCAGGGGTGGTGGGGTGGCGGTGCGGTCCGGCCACCCCACCTGTCCCCGCGGGCAGACGAGCGGTCAGACGCCGGCCGGCGTGCGGTTGGGGTTCGCGCGGTACGCCGCGGCCCAGGCCGCCCGTTCGGCGTCGGTCATCTCGTTGAGCAGGACCTTCGGGCTGCGGAACTCGATGCCGCGCAAGTCGTCGGTCGTCCACAGCTTCTTCGGGTCATCCAGGTGCAGATGGGGCTGACCGGTGACCGTCTTTCCGTCGTCGCGGACGTAGCCGAGGTCGCTGACGATGTCGGCCAGGTCCCAGCCGTCGTAGAGGGTTTCCCACTCGCGCTTGCCGGTGAGCCGACCCATGCTCGGGGTGTCGCGGCCCTCGTACTCGGGCCGGAACGCGACGGCGTCGGTCCAGTGACAGGTCTCCGAGCAATACGTCCGGTACTCGCCGTCGACCTTGTCCACGACGAGGTCCTCGCGGATCAGGCACGGAACCATGCACGTCCAGCATCGGGCGGGGTACTCGTACCCGACGTCTTCGAACGCGATCGGCTTGTTCTTGCCGGGGTAGGCGAGCCGGTTGTAGGCCTCCCACCACTTCCCGAACTGGTCGTACCAGCCCGGGTACTTGTGCTCGAACCACTCGAAGTCGGCGTCGGTCATCGCGTCGATGCGCCAGTAGTTGACAGGCCACCCGGTGGCGAAGAACTGCGCGACCCTGTGGACGTAGTGCTGGTTATAGATCCGGTCCCAGGCCTTCTCGACGAGGTCGTGCGGAATGACCAGGCCGTACTTCTCCAACGGGATGAGGTAGCTGCGGTAGTAGTCGTCGTAGATCCAGCGGCGCCACATCTCGGCGTAGGAGTCGCGGTCCTTGCGGCGGTCCTTCGTGCCGTACTCGATGAACGTGCCGATCGCGGCGTCGACGACGCAGTGGTTGTTCCACCATGCGTAGCGCAGGTCGCGCTCCAGGAGCTGCCGGTTGTCCTCATCGGCCAGCGCCATCAGCAGGATCGAGTAACCGTTGCTGATGTGCCGCGACTCGTCCGACTGAACCGAGTGGAACACCGTCGGCAGCAGGTAGTCGCCGTTGGCGGCGGCCTCAGACGGCATCGCCACGAACAGCGTGTTCGTGAACGCGGTCTCGGCCACGAGGGTGAGGTACACGTTCGCGGCCGTGATCGCATCGCCGGTGATGAAGCCTTCACCGAACTGCCGGCCGATGGTGCCGCAGTAGCTGTTGGCGAATGCCTTCTCGGTGATGTCGAAGCCGGCCGGGTCGATGTAGTGGTTCATATACAACCGCTTGAGGTTCATCTGAATCGTCGAGTGCCGGACCTCGTCGATCATTTGAACGGCCAGCCCGTTGTGGATCTGCGGGTTCGGGACCGCGTCGATGGCCAGCGGCATCGCCCGCGCGGCCGAGATCTCCGGGAACGGGATGATCGACAGGAAAAGCTTCTGCCATTCCATCCAGCGCTGTTGAACCTGGCGGAACATGTTCCCGCGGATCGCGCCGTCCATCGCACCGAACACCCGGTTGTCCTTCTCCTCCTCCATCGGGAAGTAGGAGCGCAGGATCTGCTTGAGCGGGTCTTTCTTCGGCGACTTGTCGAACTTGTAGTCGGTCCCGAACTTCTTCGCCGGGGTGGCGAACGTCGGCTCCCACGACAGCTCGGTGATCTTCTCGTGGGCCTTGCTGAGGCTCTGTCTGCTCACCGTGTGTTCCTCCTCGGGGCGGTTCCACTGGTAAGCCGCCGGCAACGTGTGTTCCGGGGCTGACGTGTCTGCCGTCGGCTCCCGTGATCTCTCGGCCGGTCGCCCGACGTGCACTCGTATTCCAAGCCCCCGTCACCTGCCGCGTCGTCTCAATGTGAGATCTGCACCACAGGCGGACGTCGTAGGCTGATTTGCGACGGCACAGCCAACGGCGGAAAAGCCCGCGTGTGGAGGCCAAGAAATGCGTGAGACGGCAACGTCGCAGGCCGATCGTGAAGTTGCGCAGGCGCGCGAGCGGTTCCTCTCCCGCGACGGCGAACCGGACGCCCAGGTCCGCCGGATGATCCTCGCCTCGTGGGTCCGTTCCCGGGAGAGCAAGGTCGACTTCGATCGGATCGCTGTCCCGTACGTGCGGGATCCCGACCTGGAGGCGCCGCTGTGTCGAAGCGCGGCGCCGATCCTGGACACGCTGGGCGTCCAGTTGCAGGGCGAATCGATCAGCATCATCCTCACCGACCACACCGGCCTCGTCCTCGACCGCCGCAGTTCGAGTTCGGATCTCGGCGCTCGCCTGGACGGCGTCAAGCTGGCCCCGGGCTTCAGTTATGCCGAGCAGTTCGCCGGCACGAACGGGATCGGTACGGCCGTGAGCAGTGGCGGCGTCACCCTGGTGGACGGGCGTGAGCACTATTCCCACGAGCTCGGGCTGTTCGCGTGCGCGGGCGCGCCGATCCGTCATCCCACGCGCGGCAAGACCGTCGGGATCCTGGACCTGACGACCTGGAGCCAGGCCCCGGGCGCGATGCTGACCGCATTGGCCTTCGCGACGGCCAGGCAGATCGAGGAGGAACTCCTCGCCCAGACCGGCCTGCGCGAATTCGCCTTGTTCCAGGAGTACATGAAGGCCTGTCAGCACTCCCCCGGCCCCGTGCTCGCACTGAACAACGACGTCGTGATGAGTAACGATCAACTGCGACAGTTGCTCGACGCCGCCGAACAAGAGGCGCTCATCGGCTACGCCATGGATACGATGCGCGCCGATGATCGGACCACGGCGCGCACGGTCGAGCTGCCGAGCGGACGATCAGCGCACCTGCGCTGCACCCCGGCGCATTGCGAAACGGGCCCGGCCGGAGGGGTTTTCCGGATCCGGCTCGGGCACCAGAGGCGCAGCTCCCACAACCCCGGCACGATCCTGTCGCCCCGCGAACACTCGACCGTCGAGCTCCCCGGCCTGGTCGGCGCGGCGCCGTGCTGGACCCGCGCCGGCCAGCAGGTCGACTCCTGCTACCAAGCCGGTGAATGGCTCGCCGTGGAAGGCGAACCCGGCGTCGGCAAGCTCGCGCTGTTGCGGGCCGTGCATCGACGGCACCACCCTTCGGTCCGGTTCCGGGTCGTCGATCCGCCGGACTCGGAGGGCCTCGACGACTGGCTCACCGTCCTGGCCGAGGATCTCGCCCTGCCCAACGCGATCGTCGTCCTCGCGCACGCTGACCGCTTGGGTGACCAGGACGCGACGGCGATCGCGAACGCGCTGATCGAGCAGGCCGGCGACCTGGATCCCAGCGTGCGGCCGCGGGTCGCGATGACGCTGAGCGGACCGGCCCCGGCGCCGCTGCGCCCACTGTTCCCGCGCACCGTCGAGGTGCCGGCCCTGCGGCATCACATCGAGGACCTCGCGCTCCTGGTGCCCCATTTGCTGGCGCAACTCACCCACGGCGATCAACTGGTGTGCTCGCCGCAGGCCATGGCTCAACTGGCGCGGCTGAACTGGCCCGGAAACGTGGCCCAGTTGCGGGCCGTGCTCAATCAGGTGGTCAAGCATCGCCGCGCCGGGATCATCGAGCAAGACGACCTTCCGCCGGAGTGCCGCTCGGCGACTCGGCGCACGCTCTCGACGATCGAAGCGTTGGAACGCGACGCGATCGTGAATGCGCTGCTCAGTTGCGAAGAGAATCCGACGAAGGCCGCGGCGACGCTCGGCATCTCCCGCGCGACGATCTACCGCAAGTTGCGAAATTACGGGATCCACCTTCCGCTCTCCCGCTAGGACCAGCAGATGATCTTCATTGTCGTCAAGTTCCCGGTACGTCCCGAGCGAAGCGACGAGTGGCTGTCGCTGGTCGCGGATTTCACGGCCGCCACCCGCGCGGAGGCGGGCAACATCTTCTTCGAGTGGTCCAGAAGCGTCGACGACCCGACTCAGTTCGTTCTGGTCGAGGCCTTCGCGGACGCGGACGCGGGCTCGGCGCACGTCAATTCCGAGCACTTCAAGCACGCCATGGCCACGCTGGGAGAAGCCATCTCCCGCACGCCCGAGATCATCAGCGTCGAGGCGCCCGGCACCGGGTGGAACGAGATGGCCGAGCTTCGCCCTTCGCGCGGTGCCTGACTGACGACTTCGGCCGGCGCTGTAGTTAGGTGAGGGGCATGGACTATCGAAATCTGGGCAACAGCGGATGTGCAGTGTCGTCGCTCGCGCTGGGCACGATGACCTTCGGGACGGAGACCGACGAGCCCGGCGCCCACGCCCAGCTGGATCGATTCATCGAAGCCGGCGGGACGTTGGTCGATACGGCGGACGTGTACGCAGGCGGTCACTCGGAGCAGATCATCGGCCGGTGGCTGGCCGCGCGTCCCGCCGACGTCACTGATGCGGTCGTGCTGGCCACCAAGGGCCGCTTTCCCACGGACGACTCGCCGAACGGCGCGGGATTGTCGGCCCGGCATCTGAGTCGCGCGCTCGACGCGTCGCTGCGCCGGCTGGGCGTGCCGACCATCGACCTGTACCAAGCCCATGCCTTCGATCCGCACACCCCGCTCGAAGAAACCCTGCGCGCGTTCGACGGCTTCATCCACGCCGGCAAGATCCGCTATTACGGATTGTCCAACTTCACCGGCTGGCAGCTGACCAAGGCGGTGCATCTCGCGCGGGCGATGAACATCGCGCCGCCCGTGACGCTGCAACCCCAGTACAACCTGCTGGTTCGCGAGATCGAATGGGAGATCGTGCCCGCGGCGATTGACACCGGCCTCGGCCTGCTGCCGTGGTCACCCCTGGGCGGCGGGTGGTTGTCGGGCAAGTACAAGCGTGACCAGCGCCCGAGCGGGGCGACGCGGCTGGGCGAGAACCCCGACCGCGGTATGGAGGGCTACGACCGACGAAACGGCGCCAGCCTGACCTGGGATGTCATCGGCACCCTGCAGACGATTGCCGAACAGCGGGGAGTGTCGATGGCGCAGGTCGCCCTCGCCTGGGTGACTGACCGACCCGCGGTCACGTCGACGATCCTCGGCGCCCGGACCCTCGAGCAGCTCGAGCACAACCTCGCCTCCGCCGCGCTGCACCTCGATCCCAAAGAGGTCGCGGCCCTGCTGGAGGCCAGCGACCCCGGCGCCCGTGACTACCCGTACGGAAGTCTCGGGTCCGAGCAACGCGACCGTAGTCTCGCCGGCGGCCGCTGACCGGACCGACCAGCCGTGGCCGGTCGGCGTCAGCCGTCTATGGTCGTGGAAGGCGGGTCACGATGGGGCGGCGCGAGCACGGTGAAGCGGGTCGGCTGGCGGGCCGAGAGCACGAGCCGGCCGCCTTCAGCCTCGGTCAACCGCCGGGCCAGAGCGAGACCGATGCCGGTGCCCTGGGCGTCGAGTGATCGTCGACGGAACAGCTCTCGGGAGTCCCCGGCGATCGTCGACCCCTCGTCGGAAACGTCGATGGCCACCGCGCCCTCGGCGTCGCGAGCGGTCACCGACACGGCCCCGCAGCCATGGCGAAGGGCATTCTCGAGCAGGACGTCGAGTACCTGGTTGAGCGCGGACCGCGACATGCCGGTGCGCTGCGTGCCCGATCCGCGTGCGACGCGCAACGGCCGGTTGGCGGCGGCGAGCGGTCCGTTCCATCGGGCTCGCAGGTCGTCGAGGAGGGCATCGAGATCGAGCGGGGCACCCGCACGCGGCTGGTCACGCGCGAGCGCAAGTAGGTCCGAAACCGTCCGCTCGAGGTGGCGCGCGGTGTCCAGGGCGTCGCTGAGCGCGGCCCGAAGATCGGTCGACGGGGTCGCAAGCGCAGCCTCCAGGCCGAGCTGAAGACCCGTCAGCGGCGTTCGCAGCTGATGCGATGCGTCCGTGGAAAAGGCCCGCTCGCGCTCGACCAGATCGCCCAGCCGCGCGGCGGTGCGATCCAGCGAGGCGCTCACCGAGTCGATCTCGGCAACGCCCGAAGCAGTCGCCCGCAGGTTGAAGTCGCCGTCGCCAAGGCGCTCGGCGGTCGCGGCGAGTTGCTCGAGCGGTGTGGCCAGGCGACGCGCTTGGCGGCGGGCGAGCAGCCAGGTCACGAGCACCGCCCCCGCCGCCAGTGCGAGCATGCCGAGCCACGACCGCGCGACGCGCCAGTAGACCTGGCCGCGATCAACGCTCACCAACACGGCGCCGACGATCGTGTCGCCGTCGGATACGGGTACGGCGACCGCCATCCGGTGGCCGAGGTCACCGCTGGCCACCGCCCCGCGTTGCGTCCGGGCGATCAGCTTCGTCGCCCCGGCCGGCTCCGGCCCGGCGACCCGATCGCCCGCCGACGTGAAGACGCTGACCTGGAGGCCCGGCTCCTGGGCCGGCAGGGCGCCCGGGTGTGCGGCTTTGCGCAGGTCGCCCGACACGGCCAGCGCGGTGGTGTCCGCCGCTCGCTCAAGCTCCCGCTTCTCATCGCTGACGAAGTAGTGCCCGGCGACGACAGCCAGGGGTACGCCGAACAGGCACGTGGCGAGCACCGCCGCGAGGACGGTGAGACCGACGATTCTGCGGCGCACCGATCACACTCCTGGTCGTTTGGCTCCCGAGTGTGCCGGTTGGCGCGACCCACGGGGAGATTTCTTGCGCAGCGTTAACCATCACCGAAGGCTGCGTTATCCCGGCCCTCCCTAACGTCGACAGCGTCCGACCTGCCGCCGAAAGGGACCGCCATGAACAGCACGACGCGCCGAATTCGACTGGCCTCCGTTGGCCTGGCTACCGCCGTCGCGCTGGCCGCGTGCGGGAGCGCGTCGACCAGCGCCGGATCTCGGAGCAACGGGCGCGCTTCCGCGGCCGCGACGAACACCACCACCCCCGGACCGAACCCGAACGCCACGGAGTCGGCCCCGCCCGGGGACATCCCTGACAATCAGGCGTACGTCGCCTTCGCCCCGGCCGGAGCGGGTTACACGATCCGGGTGCCCGAAGGCTGGGCGATGACCCACGCCGGCCAGGCGACGCTGTTCACCGACAAGTACAACA
Organism: Jatrophihabitans sp.; assembly: GCA_036264855.1. Classification (GTDB taxonomy): domain Bacteria; phylum Actinomycetota; class Actinomycetes; order Mycobacteriales; family Jatrophihabitantaceae; genus Jatrophihabitans. The sequence continues at coordinate 7,537 of DATAQD010000170.1, forward strand.
GCATCCGGATCGAGAGGCTGACCGTCGGGACGGCGCCCACGGTCGCCTCGGCCCGCACGAGCGAGGTGCGCGCGATTCAGGCCCGGGCGGGCGGATTCGTGCCCGGATCGGTGAGCACGGTCCACCGCCGGGCCGGCGCAGCGGTCAAGATCACGTATCGCGCCGATTCGCCGTCGAACCCGGTCACCGGCAAGGTGATTGTGCAAGACGTCGAGCGGTACGAGTTCTGGCGCCATGGCTGCGAGGTCGTCATCACGCTGTCGGCGTCGCTCGGCTCGGACAACGTCGACCCGTGGCGCGCTATCACCGACTCGTTCCAGTGGTCGGCATGACCGCGATCGTCGACGAGCCTCCAGCCGCGATCGAGGCGCGTTCGTTGTACCGATTCTTCCGGGCCGGCGATGAGGAGACCCTCGCCCTGCAGGGCGTGAGCCTGCGGATCGAAAGCGGCGAGTTCGTCGCGATCGTGGGACCGTCCGGATCGGGCAAGTCCACGTTGCTCTCTTGCCTGGCCGGCACCGACGAACCCGACGGGGGCACGGTGCGCCTGGGTGCGGGCCGCCTGAGCCATCAGCCGGAGCCGGTGCGGGCCCGGCTGCGCGGCCGCCATATCGGCTTGCTGTTCCAGAGCGCAAACCTGCTGTCACACCTGACGGTGAGCCAGAACGTCACGCTGGCCCAACGGCTCGCCCGCACCGGCCGCCCCGAACCGGTCACGTCCCTGCTCGGCTCGCTCGGTATCGGCGGTCGTTCCCACGCCTACCCCGGACAGCTGTCCGGCGGTGAGCTGGCCCGGGCAGGCTTGGCGGTTGCGCTCGCCAACCGTCCTGCGGTGCTGCTGGCCGACGAACCGACGGGCGAGCTCGACCTCGCGACCGAGCGGGGCGTGCTCGGTCTGATCAGGGCACGCGCCGACGCCGGCGTGGGGGTGGTGGTGGCCAGCCACAGCCCGGCCGTGGCGGCCGCGGCCGATCGCGTGGTGCGGATCGCCGATGGGCGGCTCGAACCATGACCGCCCGAACGAGTGGGGACGACGCTGGCCTGGCCACGCTCACCGAGCGTCCGGCCGTGGTCTGCGACAACATCGCCCGTACCTTCGGGGCGGGATCGGCCGCGGTGGTCGCCGTCTACGGGGTCAGCTGCACCGTCGCGCCGGGCAGCCGCATCGCTCTCACCGGCCCGTCCGGCTCGGGCAAGTCGACCATGCTGCACATGATGGCGGCGCTCGAGACCCCGAGTGCCGGCACCATCAGCTGGCCAGCGCTCAATGACCATCCGCAGGCACACCCAGGACGGATCGGGGTGGTGTTCCAGGGCCCCAGTCTGTTGCCGGCCCTCGATGTCGCCGAGAACGTGGCCCTGCCGCTGCTGCTGGCCGATGTCGACGAGCGCGAGGCCACGCACCGCGCCGCCCACGCTCTGTCCCAGCTCGGCATCGCCGACCTAGCCGACAAGCTGCCCGAACAGCTCTCAGGCGGGCAGGCGCAGCGGGTCGCCGTCGCGCGCGTGCTCGCCGCCCGGCCCCGGCTGATTCTGGCCGACGAGCCGACCGGCCAACTCGACCACGCCGCCGCGCAGCTGGTGCTGGATGTCCTTCTGCACGCCAGCCGCGAACTCGGCGCCGCCCTCGTCGTCTCCACCCACGACCCGCTCATCGCGCAACGCCTCGACACCCGATGGGCGATGCGCGACGGCCGCATCGACCTCGACCCCGCGGACGGAGCGTCGGCATGATCAGGACCTGGCTGGGGGGACTGGTGCGGCGGCGCCCGGCGCGGCTCGCCGCGGCGGCCGCCGGCATCGCGATCGCGGTGGCCCTGCTTGCATCGCTGGGGTCGTTCCTCGCCCACTCCAAGGCGACCATGACTGCCCGCGCCGCCCGCGGGGTGAGCGTCGACTGGCAGGTGCAGCTCCAACCCGCCGCCGACGCCGCCGCGACCGAACGGCTGGTGCGCAGTACCCCAGGCGTGCGGGCCGTCCAGCCCGTGGGCTACGGCACCACCAGCGGACTGACGGCCACCATCGGCGGCAGCACGCAAACCACCGGTTCGGGCCAGGTGCTCGGCATCCCGACCGGATACCGCGGGGCTTTCCCGCAAGAGATCAGATCCCTCGCCGGTGCCGCCTCGGGCGTGCTGTTGTTCCAGCAGACGGCCTCCAACTTGCACGCAGCGCCCGGCGACACGATCGCGATCGGCCGGGCCGGGTTGCCGCCTGCCCACGTCACCGTGTCCGGTGTTGTCGACCTCCCGCAGGTCAACTCCTTGTTCCAGACAGTCGGCGCGCCGGCGGGACTGCAGCCCACGGCACCGCCGGACAACGTCGTGCTGCTCCCGTCGAGTCAATGGCACACGATCTTCGACCCGCTCGCCGCCGCGCGACCCGATCTCGTCAGGACGCAGCTGCACGTGCGCCGCGATCACCGGCTGCCAGCCGACCCGGCCGCGGCATACGCAGCAGTCACCGCAGCGGCCCACAATCTCGAGGCGCGGTCCTCCGGCAATGTTCTCGTCGGTGACAACCTGGGCGCGTCGTTGGATGCCGCTCGGGGCGACGCCGCCTACGCGCAGGTTCTCTTCCTGTTCCTCGGCCTGCCGGGGGCGATTGTCGCTGCCCTGTTGACCGCGACGATCGCCTCGGCCGGGGCCACCCGACGGCGAGCCGAACAGGCGCTGCTGCGGGCGCGCGGCGCGTCGGCCCGGCAGCTGCTTCGCCTTGCCGGCGCCGAGGCGGCCGTGATCGGTGGCGTTGGCGCGGCGCTCGGCCTCGCCACCGCGGCCGTCGTCGGCCAGGTCGCATTCGGCACGGCCCGCTTCGGCACGACGACGACGACCGCCCTCGGCTGGGCCGCCGCCGCCGCCCTCAGCGGTTTGGGAATTGCTGCGGCCGCCGTACTGGTGCCGGCCCGACGCGACCTACGGGGGCAGACCGTCAGCGCCGGCCGGGCCACCATCGGGCTCGGCCACTATCCGTGGTGGGCCCGCGCCGGGCTCGACGCGGCCCTGCTCGTCATCGCCTACCTCGTGTACGCCGCCACCAGCCGCAACGGCTACCAACTGGTCCTTGCCCCCGAGGGTGTTCCGGCCATCTCCGTGTCCTATTGGGCGTTCCTCGGCCCGGCCCTGCTCTGGATCGGCGCCGGCCTGCTCGCGTGGCGGCTCAGCGACCTGCTGCTCGGCCGAGGACGACCCGTACTGCGTCGGCTGTTGCGCCCGTTGGCCGGGCGGCTCGCCGGACCGATCGCCGGCGGCATCTCCCGGCAGCGGCGGCCGCTGACCCGGGCCATCGTGTTGCTCACGCTGGCCCTGTCCTTCGCCGCATCGACGGCCACGTTCAACGCCACCTACCGCCAGCAGGCCGAGGCCGACGCCCAACTGACCAACGGCGCCGATGTCACGGTCACCATCCCGGCCGGCACCACGGTGCACCCAGAGCAAGCGGCCCGGCTGGCCGGCGTGCCGGGTGTGCGCGCCGTCGAACCCGTGCAACATCGCTTCGCCTACATCGGCGCCGACCTCCAGGATCTCTACGGCGTGCGGCCCGACCAGATCCGCAAGGTCACCGCCCTGCAGGACGCCTACTTCCAAGGAGGCACCGCCGCCGGGCTGATGCACATCCTGGCGGTGAAACCGGACTCGATCCTCGTGTCAGCCGAGACCGTGAAGGACTACCAGCTCCACCTCGGCGACCTGATCCGGCTGCGTCTGGTCGACGCCCGCACTCGGGCGCCGCACACCGTGGCCTTCCACTACGTCGGCATCGTCTCCGAGTTCCCGACGGCACCCAAGGACAGCTTTTTCGTCACCAACGCGAACTACGTCGCGCGGCAGACCGGCACCGACGCGGTCGGCGCCTTTCTCGTCGACACCGGCGGCCAGCGGACCACGGCCGTCGCGAACCGCATCCAGTCGCTGCTCGGGCCCTCGTCCGTCGTCACCGACATCGCCAACGTCCGCGGCAAGGTCGGGTCCAGCCTCACCTCGGTCGACCTCGCCGGGCTCACCCGCGTCGAGCTGACCTTCGCGCTCATGCTCGCAGCCGCCGCAGGCGGCCTCGTCCTGGCCCTCGGCTTGGCCGAACGGCGCCGCACGTTCGCCATCGCCTCCGCGCTCGGCGCCAGGAGACGGCACCTGCGCAGGATGATTGCCAGCGAAGCCGTCGTTCTCGCCGTGCTGGGAATAGCCGCCGGGGCAGTGCTCGGTGCGCTGCTGTCCCGGATGCTGGTCAAGGTGCTGACCGGTGTCTTCGATCCGCCCCCGTCGGTGGTCGCGGTGCCCTGGACCTACCTCGGCGGGCTGGGCGCGATCACCGTGGCCGCCTTCGTCGCCGCAGCTGCTGCGGCGACTCGCTCCGCCCGCCGACCTCCGATCAGCGTCCTGCGGGATCTGTAGTCGGCGCGTCGATGCGGAACCCTCGCCCGCGCAACGTGACGATCTGCGGCCCGGGCGTACCGCTCGCCCGCGCCGCGTCGGCAAGTTTGCGGCGCAGCGCCGACAGGTGGACGTCGAGGGTCTTGGTCGAACCGAACCAGTGCTCATCCCACACGTCGGCCATCAAAGATGAGCGGCTGACTGCGGTCCCGGTATCCAACGCGAGGCGAGCGAGTAGATCGAACTCCTTCGCGCGCAGGTCGACCTCGCGGCCACCGAGCCGCACCCGACGCGCGGCGGTGTCGATCTCGAGCACACCGACCCGCCGCACCGCCGGACCGGTGTGCATCGTCGTCCGGCGGCGGAGGTGCGCGTTCACGCGCGCGGTCAACTCGGCGAGCCGGAACGGCTTGGTGAGGTAGTCGTCGGCGCCCGCTTCCAACCCGACCACGACGTCGATCTCTTCATCGCGGGCTGTCAGGATCACGATCACGCACGCGGGCTGCGCCGAACGAATTCGTCGGCACGCATCTAGACCGTCCATGTCGGGTAGACCGAGGTCGAGCAACACGAGCTCGAATTCCTCACCGGTCACGGCCCGTAGCGCGTCGCCGCCCGACGTCGCCCACATCGGGTCGTGTCCGTTGCCTGACAGCGCCGTGCACACGGCTCGGCCGATCAGTGCGTCGTCCTCGATCACCAGCAGACGCGCCATGCATCGAGCGTAGGCCTGGTCGGCTGGGAACTCGGCCTAGTCCTCCAGGGGTGACGATCGGCGCAACGGTCGCCCTCTCCGGCCGAAGCCGATCGTCCTGGGCCGCTCCTAATGTCGGGTCTCGTATCGACAACCGAGACGGACGGTGACACGTGGACATCCGGGACCGGCACTTCAACCTCGGCGAATGGAATGAGATCATCGAGCAGTCTCTCGCCGACCCTGATTCCGAGCCGCTGCTCAACCTTGAGCCGGATGCGCCCGGGGAAAGCGCCGTCTATGACGCCGTATTCGTCGGTGGCGGCGCGGGTGGCCGGTTCGGTGCGGCCTACCTCAAGGCCATGGGCGGCCGCCCGCTGATCATCGACGCGTGGCCATTCCTGGGCGGCTCGTGCCCGCACCAGGCCTGTGTGCCGCACCACCTGTTCTCGGAGGCGGCCGAAGAACTGGACAAGATGCAGTGGTTCTCGGACGAGATGTTCTACCCGAAGTTCGACGCGTCCCGCGCGAGCATCCTGGAAATGGTCAAGGTGTTCCTTGCCGGCCGCGGCAGCGCGCACGCGTTCATGAACTGGCAGACCAAGGAACAACTCGAGGTCGAGTACATCCTCAACGCCCGGGCCAGCATCGTCGACCGGAACACCGTGCAGGCGGTCGGCCGCACGTTCAAGACCAGGAACCTCGTGCTCGGAATGGGTGCCCGCCCCGTCAACCCCGACATCCCCGGCCTCGAGCTCAACGGCGTCTACGACTTCGTCTCGCTCGTCGAGGAACTGGACTACGAACCGACCCGGTGCGTCATCATCGGCGGCAGCAAGGTCGCGATGGAGTACGGCGCGTTCTTCAACGCCACCGGTTGCGAGACGACGATCGTGTCGCGCTCGCAACTGATGCGCACGAAAGCGCTGCACCACGTCGATGAGGACCTGCGGCGCTACGTCGTCGAGGGCATGCGCAAACGCGGCATGACGATCCTCGAAGGCGCGTACCCGCTGTCCGTGAACGGCACCGACGGCCGGGTCAGCAGCGTCACCGTGCGGCTCGAGACCGGCGAATACGTCGATCTGGCAGCTGACTTCGTCTTCCTCGGCACCGGTGAGCGGCCCAGCGTCACGCAGGCCCAGCAGGCGCTCGGGGTCGAGGTGGGACCCACCGGGCGGGTGGTCGTAAACAAGCGGATGCAGACGAACGTGCCCGGCGTGTACGCGATCGGCGACATGATCGATGGCCCGATGGAGATGTTCAAGGCCCGCAAGTCGGGGGTGACCGCGGCCCGCAACATCATGGGCGAGGACCTGGAGTTCGACTTCAGCGAGTACCCGGACTTCTTGCACACCACGTACGAGGTCACCTGGGTGGGCCTCACCGAGGCCGAGGCCCGGGCCACGTGCGACGAGGTGATCATCATCCAGATGCCGCCGTACGTGGAGGGGCTAGACACTCCCAACCTGCCGCTGCCGTGCGCCGAGGGCACGATGCTCTTCGCGTTCCGCAAGCCCGAGCTCAGCGGGTTCCAGAAGCTGGTCGTGGACGGCACGTCGCGCAAGGTGCTTGGCGCGCACCATGTCGGCTACGGCGCCAAGGACGCCTTCCAGTACCTGGACTACCTCATCCACCGTCCCGAAGGCCTGACGATCGACGAGCTGGGATGGATGAACGAGTTGTTCCTCAACCCCGAGCACTTCGTCCAACTGTCCCGGCTGCGAGCCGGCCGAAAGCAGCTGGCGAACCTGTGAGTGGCGACGAGCGGGTCGCCGTCGTCACCGGCGGCGGGTCCGGGATCGGGTTGGCCACCTGCATGCGGCTGGCCGAGGACGGGTTCGTACTTGCCGTCCTCGACGTCGATCTCGACGCCGCCAAGGCGGCGGCCGGCCCGGACGGTATGGGCTACGCCGCGGACGTCGCGCGGCCCGACGACGTGGACCGCGCCTTTGCCGCGATTCGGCAGACGTTGCGCCGCATCGACGTGCTCGTCAACAACGCGGGAATCACCGGTTCCCGGGCCGCCACGATCTGTCACGAGACCCCGATCGAGGAGTGGGACCGGGTGCAGGCGGTCAACGCCCGTGGCCCGTTCCTCTGCTCCCGCGCGGCGCTGCCGGTCATGCTGGCCCAGGGCCACGGGCATGTGATCACGGTGGCCTCGGTGGCGGGCCAGGTCGCCTTTCCAGCCCGCTGCGCCTACACCGCGTCGAAGGGCGCGGCCCTGATGTTCGCCAAGTCGCTCGCGGTCGACTACGCCCACGCCGGGATCCGCTCCAACGCCGTGTGCCCCGGATTCGTCCAGACGCCGATGACGCAGTGGCGGCTGGACGTGCCGGATCTTCGGCAGAAGGTCGAGGCGAACATCCCGATGGGCCGCGTCGCCCAGCCCGAGGAGATCGCCGAGGCGATCGCGGTCCTGGCGTCGGCTCAGCTCGGCTACCTGACCGGACATGCCCTGACTGTCGACGGAGGGTGGACGGCCCTGTGACGTCTCGCGGGCCGCACTGCTCGCGGATCGCACGCGGCGAGCCCGTGCGGGACGGCAGTCAGGAATTGCAGGAGCAGCCCGCCCCTTGCAGCGGCTGCACTGAGACGACCTCGCCCTTCGTCGCGCACTCGGGGCAGCGCCGGGCCCGAGACAGGGCGTTGTCGTGCAGCGCCAACGTGGTGCGGATGTTGCCGCACGCCGGGCACTGCACCGTCACCCTGGCGGGCAACTTGACGGATCTGGATGTCGCCACTGAGTGGACGGTAGGAGTCCTCGCGTGCGCCGTCGCCATCTGGGATGGCTCAACCGTGAGCCCGGGTTGAGCTTTGCGGTCGAAGCCGTCGTTACCGCGTCCGCCTCAGCGGCCCTGGCCGTGGTGGACCAATCCCTACCTGACCTTGCCCCGGCCTGGACGAATCGGCGGCGCGCGCGGCACACTGGTTCGCGCTGCTATCGACAGGATTCGCGAACGGTGTGCTCGCGGTAGGGCGGTGGCTCATGCACGATTCGGTCGTTCTCGGCGTTCCCGGCGTCAACCTCAGTCCAGGCGATCATGTGTGCGCCTTCTACCGCGGACAGACCGAGCGTGATCAGATCCTGATGTCGTATATGCGGGAGGGCATTGCCGCCCGCGACAAGGTGATCTGCGTCGTCGAGGCGGTCGGCGCCCCGGAGATCGTCGGAGCGCTCGGGTCGGCGGCGGGCGAGGCGATCGGTTCGGGCGCGGTCGACGTGTTGACCCCCGAACAGACCTACCTACTCGCCGGTCATTTCGACATGAACGAGATGTTGGCCTACTGGCGCGAAGGCGTGGAACTCGCCCTCGGCGATCCGCGGTTCGGCTTCGTGCGCGTCATCGGCGAGATGCCGAACGCGCTGACCGACAAGCCGGACCTGGACGAGTTCCTGCTCTACGAGTCCGAGCTGAACCGTTTCGTCACCCAGCACCCGCAGGTGATCGTGTGCCTTTACGACCTGGACCGCTTCGGCGGCGCCCTGCTGATTGACGTCCTGCGAACACACCCGCTGGTGCTGCTGGGCGGCGCCGTGTTGGACAACCCGTACTACGTCGAGCCGGACCAGTTCCTGGCCGCCCGCCGGCTCGCCATGTCATGACCGCTCTCGGCGGCCCGACCCCCGGATCCACCGCGCCGAAGGACCGTGCCGAGCTTTCCGACCTGCGGGCGCTCCTTGCGCTGTCCATGCTGATGACGGAGGCGGGCGATGCTGATGCGGTCCTGACCCTCGCCGGCGAGGCCGTCTCGACGCTGACCCCGTGTCACGTCGAAGGAATTTTGCTCGCCGAGGGCGGATGGCGGCGTACCGCCGACCGCTGCGTGGGCCGCGCGACCCGCGCCCACATCGAGGACCAGGTCGCCACCATGAGCGCGATGGGCGGCCCGGTCGACCTGCGGACCGGAGGATGGGCATGGGCCTATCCGATGCGCAGTCTGCGCGGCAACGCCGGGTTCGTCATCACCAGCTGCACTCGCGAGCCGAGCACCCACGAGCAGTTCCAACTTCGCCTGCTCGCCCAGCAGACCGGTCTCGCCGTCACCAACTCCCAGCTGCACGCCAAGGAACGGGCCAACGCCCGGGAACTGGCCGGCCTCAACCGCAAGCTTGCGCACACGGTGTCGGCCCTGCGGCAGGGCATGGAGATTCACCAGCGGCTCACCGATGCGGCGGCCTCCGGGGTCGGCGTGGAAGGCATCACTCGGGTGGTGCACGACCTGATCCAGCTCCCGGTCATCGTGGAGTACCGCAACGGCGACCGCTGTTCGTCGGCGGGGACGGCGCCGGGCGTAATCGGTTTGGGACTGTCGGCGCGCAAGCGGGAGCGGGTGCTGGCCGACGCTCTCGCGCAACGCCGATCCATCCGGCATGGTGATCAATGGGTCGCCCTTGCCCGGGCCAGGGACGACATCCTCGCGGTTATGGTCGTGATCGACCCGGAGGGCCGGGCGGGCAAGGAGGACCTGCTCGCGCTCGAGTACGGCGCGACGGTGCTGGCCATCGAGTTCGCGCACCTGCAGAACGTGGCCGAGACCGAGCTCCGGCTGCGCCGCGACATCGTCGAGGATCTCCTGGCCGGCACCGACGGCGACAGTGTCCTGGTCCGCGCCCAAGGGCTCTGCTACGACTTGGACCGCCCGCATCGCGTGGTGCTCGTCGACGCCGATTCCGGCCAGGGATCCGACCGGCTCTTCCGCGCCGTCCGCCACGCCGGTGCGGAACTCCAGATCGGTTCCCTGCTGGTGAACCGGGCCGATGCCGTCGTGCTGCTGGCCCACACCGACGTCGATTGGGAGCGGCTCCGCGCCGCGATCGAACGCGGGCTCGGCACTGGATCGTGTCGCGTGGCGGCCGGCGGGCGCTGCCAGCAGGCGGCCGGCTTCCCGAAGTCCTATCGCGAGGCCCAGTTCGCCCTGCGCCTGCTGCGGCCGGGGAGCCGGACGTTGTGCTTCGACGATCTCGGCATATTCCGGCTGTTCGGACCCACCGCGAATCCGGCCGACCTCGAGGACCTGATCACCCGTTGGCTCGGCCGCGTGCTTCGCTACGACCAGCTCCACCGCAGCGAACTCGTGCCCACCCTGTCGGCGTTCCTCGAATGTGGCGGCAACCAGGAACAGACCGCCGAAGCCCTCACCATTCACCGCAGCACCTTGAAGTACCGCCTCAAACGGATTCGCGAGATCAGCGGCTACGACCTGGCGGATCCCGACACGCACCTTCACCTGCATCTGGCCACGCGCGCCTGGCGGGCACTGGACGTCCTCACCTAGCTCGGCGCGCCCGCGGGCAGGCTTCACGCGGGCGCACCGAAGTTCGGATCAGTCCAGTGCGGCCGGCGCCGGGCGACTACCGCGTGGAGCGTTCCGCCAGCTCGGCCCGCACGATCGCCGCGCCGTCCGCGAGGGCCCGCAGCTTGCCGGCCGCGATCATCCGAGGCAGGTTGATGAGCCCGCAGTCCGTGGACAGGCCCACTCGCTCGGCCGGCACGAACTCCAGCACCTGGCGGATCCGGTCGGCGACCTCGTCGGCCGTCTCGGTGACGGTGCTCTTGACGTCGATGATTCCGGCGACGAAGTCCTTGGACCATTCGTGGTCGAGCAGGGGCTTGAGGTCATCGGGTCCAGTGCGGCCGACCTCGTAGTTCAGGGCGTCGATGTGCGCACCCAGGACCTCCGGGAAGATCGGCTGGGCCCGCTGCGGCGCCGGCGCCGAGGTCGGCCGGTGATCGAGCACCCAGGCGCCGAACTCGCGCTCCTCCTCGTCCGGGAAATATCCGGGCGTGCCTGAGTAGTTGCCCCAACAGGTGTGCACCCAGAACTGGCAGCCGACGCCCTCCGTCGACTTGTTGAGGACCTCGATCTCCCAGTCACCCATGCCGTACGGCCAGACGAATTCGTCGAGCTGGATGATGTCGCAACCGTTGTCGGCGAGCTCCTTGAAGTCCTCGTTGAACGCCTGGGCGATCGCGAGCGCGAGTTCCTTGGTCTCCTTGTAATACTCGTTGTTGGTCGCCGCGGCGAGCACCTGGATGCCCGTGTAGGAGATCTTCACGGGCTTGTTGGTCACCTTGCGGACCGCTCGCAGGGTGGCCGTGTGGAAGGGGTGCTCGCGCCGTACTTCACCGACGCAGGTGGGCGCGTAGAGCGTCGAATAGATCGGCAGGCCGATCGGCGGCCCGGACAATTTGTAGCCGCTCATTCGCTCGACGTAGTGATAGAGGATCTGACCGTACGGCGAGTCGCCGCCGTACACCTTGCCGTCGCTGATCACGTCCATCCCGGCGGCTTCCTGGTCGTGCACGATGGCCCCGACGGCGTCCTCGAAGGCCTCGCGGCTGATCGCGTCATAGACGAAGTCGCCCTTCGGATACACGGCGTAGGCGTGCCCGTCGTACCAGCGCGGGTTCGGGTAGTTGCCCACCATGGTCGTGGGAAGCAAGACGTCCTGGGATCCGACTCGCATTGGGTAACCCCTTTCCTTCGCGGCCGCCTTGGCCGCTATTCGCGCGGACTAGTTCGGCTGGAACGCTACGTCGGCGCCTTGGATGTTTTCTTGAGTGCAGGAGGGTGAAATCGACGGCGGCCGGCTGTCCTGCGAGGGCGGTTTTGCGATCCGAATTCGCCAATCCGCGGCCACCGATCCCGCGCTGCAGGCGAATACCGGATTCAGATCCAATTCCGCGATCTCGGGTTCCGCGGCGACGAGGTCGCCGACGCCGCAAATCACGCGGCACAGCGCATCGAGATCGATCTGATCGAAACCATGGCGGCCGGCCAGGACCTCGCGACCGCGCAGGCCGTCGAGCAGCCGGCGGGCATCGTCGGGATCGAGCGGCGCCGGGCTGAGCGCCACGTCGTCGATGGCGTCGGCCAGTACGCCACCGAGCCCCACCAGGACGAAGGGGCCGAATTGCCGATCGCGAATGCCGCCGATGAGCAGCTCGGTGCCGGCCGCCCGCGGCTGGACCAGCACCCGGGCTCCGGGCGCGAGGGCGAGCAACTCGGCGGCCGCCGCGCGCACGGCCGACGGGTCGCTGAGTCCGACGCGCACGCCGCCGGCATCGCTCTTGTGCAGCAGGCTGGGGTGTTGGACCTTGGCGACGACCGGATACCCCAAGTGGGCCGCGGCATTCTCGGCCTCGGCCACGCTGGCGCAGGTCCGGCTCGGCAGGGTCGGGATTCCCGCGGCGGCCAGCATCCGGGCCGCGGCGTCGGTGGCCAGCCAGCCGGGCTCCACCGGCGGCGGATCGGCCGGCCGCGCCGGGATGGGCAGCGGCGGTCGCACCCGGTCCCGTGCCGCGCCGTATCGCGTCGCATGGCCGACCGCTCGGGCAGTGCGCTCGGGCCACTCGAAGCACGGCACCCCGGCCCGCTCGAGCAGATCGGCATTGTTGCGCGACGCGCGCGCGGCCACCCAGCACACGTAGACCGGTACCGGGACGCCGGCCCGGCGCAGCCGACCCACGGCATCACGCAGTCCGGCGGCGACCCCCTCGTCGGCCGCCGACCGGTGGAGCAGGACCGGCACGACCGAGTCGACCTCACCCGAGCGGGCCAGGAGTTCGATGACGGCCGGATAGAGCTCGGCGAATCGGGCCCAAACCGGCGTGATGTCGACCGGGTTGCGCGGGCTCGCCAACGCCGGCAGCCGGGCCCGCAGCTCGGCCTGCAGGGCGGCCGAGAGTTCCGGGACGTCCAAACCTTCGTCGGCGAGCAGATCGGCCAGCTCGACCCCGATCCCGCCCGAGTTGGTCACGATGGCGACCCGGGCCCCCGCCGGCGGGGGTTGGGCGTCGAGCGCCCGCGCCGCGTCCATCATCTCCAACCCCGAACGGGCCAGGAGGACGCCGGCTCGGCCCAGAGCCGCCCGCCAGACGCGTTCGTCACCAGCGAGCCCGGCGGTGTGCGAATAGGCGGCGCGGATGCCGGCCGGCGATCTCCCGGTCTTGGCCACGATCACCGGCTTGCGGGAGGTGATCCGGCATGCGGCGTCGAAGAATGCCCGGCCCTGCGGGAGCGACTCGAGGAAAAAGCACAGGGTTCGGCTCGCGGCGTCCTCGCCGAGATAGGCGAGCACTTCCGCGTCGCCGACGTCGGCCTGGTTGCCGGTAGCGCAGACCTTCGCGAAGCCCACGCCCTCGTCGACGGCCAGGGCGTGGATGGCCATTCCGTATGCGCCTGACTGGGTAACCAGGCTGATCCCTCCTCCGCCGGCTGGCGGCCCCATCGCCAACGAGGCGTTGAGCGGAAGGTCGCAGTCCTGGATGCCGAAGCAGTTGGGCCCGACGACCCGCACGCCGCCGGCGCGCGCCGCGGCCATCACCTCGTCCTGCAGGCGTAGCCCCTCGGGGCCGGTCTCGGCAAACCCGGCGCTGATGACGACCACGGCCGGCACGCGCTTGACCGCGGCGTCGCGCACCACCGCGGCCACCGCGCCCGCCGGGACGACGACCACCGCGAGATCCACATCGCCCGGCACCGCCGTCAGCCTGGGATAGGCCGCAAGTCCGGCGACCGTCTCGGCCGCCGCGGTCACCGGCACGACCTCACCCGGAAAGGCGGCGAGGTTTCGCCAGAGCAGCTCCCCGACCTTGCCCGGCCGGTCGGACGCCCCGACGAGCGCGATCCGCCGCGGCTCGAACACCGCGGCCAGACCGGCTGGTCGCGCTGTCAGCACACACACCCGGTTCGGTCGCCGTAGGCAAACGTTCGGCGCAGTTCCCGCTCGGCGAACTCCGAGCGACGCACCCCGAGCGGATCCACCGCGCGCAGCGCGGCGATTTCCGATGCGCTCGGCGGGGCCGCGGGACGCACCTCCGCGGCGACGCGCAGCGGGAATCCGGTCGCCGCCTCGATCTGCTGAACGCTCACATCCGGAAAGACCTGACGCAGCCGGGCGTGCCCGTCGTCGTCGTAGTCGAATACCCCAAGCTCGGTGACCAGCCACTCCGGCCCGCCGCCGGCGAAGGCCAATTCGGCGCGGGTGCCCTCGCGCGTGCGGTGCCCCATGTCGGTGATGAAGTCACAGTCCTGGACGAGCGTCCGACCCGAGCGGTGCCGGGTCGTCCACAGCGACAGATGGCCGATCGTCGCCGACAGGTTGCAGCCGCCGCCGCCGCCGCCGAGCTTGACCTTCGGCTGGTCGACGGATCCGATGGCGGTGACGTTGGTGTTGCCGTACGGGTCGATCTGCCCGCCGGAAAGGAACATCCGGTCGACGTCGCCCCGGAGGGCGGCGTCGAAGAACTCCTCGAACCGCATCCGGTAGGTCGCGCCGCGCTGAAGCGACAGGTCGTTGCCGGTCGGCGGGATGAACGGGGGATCCGGGTTGACGGCATAGGTGGCGCCTTCGACCAGCAGCATGTCGCGGGCGTGGGTGCGCCGGGCCACGTGCATCGCGACCTGGGCGCACGGACTGCCGAAGCCGTGGAAGACCACCTCGCGATCACGGATCGTCCGGGCCAGCAGCACCACGAACCACTCGTCGATCGTGAACGTGCGCGATCCACCGTCTCGCTCGCTCATCCGAACAGCTCCTGCCAGGCCTCGTTCGAGTCGGACCAGCGTTCGAGGGCCGCCAGCCGATGCTCACCGATCAACTTGCGGTAGGCGTCCTCGGTGGGCGCGCCGGCGACGTACCGGTCGAGGTAGCCCCGCAGCTGCTCGCCGCCGGCCGCGGCGCAGCGGAGGTACTCCGCCAGATGCGAACGGTCATAGGCGTACACCGGATAGCACGATGTCGGGTGAGCCCCGTACGGGACCTCGGCCACCGCGCTCACCAGGTGCGCAGGAATCGTGATGCCGGCGGCGGCGACCTCCTCTGAGGACGCGATGCGTTCGACGGTGGCGATGACGTCGCGGGCGGCGGCCGCAAACCGCTCGTCGAGGACGTACGGCTGGTCGAGGTGGAGATTGCCGCGCCGGTCGCCGACCGGAGCGTGGAGCAGCGCGACGTCGGGCCGCAGCGGAGGGACAGCGACCAGGGTCTCGCCAGTGAACGGGCAGGTCACCTCGGCGTACTCCGGATGCAGCGCGCGGATGTCCGAACCCTTCACACCGCGGACCGGCAGGAACGGGACGCCGGCTTCGGCCGCGCGCAGCTGGGTGAGGATCGTGGCGCAGCAACTCTCGCGAACCTCGACCGTGCCGGTTTCGGCCGCTCGTCGATACGCGGGGGCGAGCCCGAGGTCCTGCTCGAAGCCGACGTAGCTCTCCTCGCAGATCGCGATCCCCCCCGCGGCGATGAGCAGGTCGACGTCGATGCCGTGGGCGGAACCGACGACGTGCAACCCGCGGCGACCCTGACGGATCAACTCGCGCACGAGCGCCATCGGCAACCGCGCTGACAGGCCTCCGCCCAGCGCGACGAGCGCCCCGTCGGAGACGGCGGCTACCGCCCGATCTAGGTCGACGAGCTTGTCCGGATCGAGGTGGAAGGTCATCGGCGTGCTCCCTGCTATTGGGCCGTCATGCCCCCGTCAGCGGTCACGATCGAGCCGGTGAGGAATGAGGCGCCATCGCCGGCCAGGAACAGGGCGACGCTGGCGATCTCCTCGGGCGTCCCGAGCCGGCCGATCGGGTACTTGAGGAGGGTCTTGGCGAGGCCGGCCTCGAGGTCGCCGTCGCCCCGGGCCCGCAGCATCGGTTCCATCAGCGGCGTGTACACCGTGCCGGGGCAGATCGCGTTGACCCGGATCCGCTTCGGCGCGAGGTCGACGGCCATCGAGCGGGTCAGGGCGACAACCGCGCCTTTGGCCGCGCAGTAGGCGGCAAAGTTCGGAATTCCGACCAGCGCCGCGACCGAGCCCTGGTTGATGATCGATCCGCCGCCGGCCGCGATGAGGTGCGGGATTACCGCGCGCGACAGCATGAATGTGCCCTTCGCGTTCACCGCGAAACAGAGATCCCAGTCGTCCTCGGTCGCGTCGGCCACCGAACCGCGGCTGTCCACGCCGGCGTTGTTGTACAGCACATCGATGCGCCCGAACGCCGCGACGATGCCGGCCACGGCCGCGTCGACTTCGTCCGCTGCCGCGACGTTGGCCGCGACCGCGATCGACCGGCCGCCTTCGGCGCTGATCTTCGCCGCGGTGTCCTCCGCGGCGTCGCGCCGTACGTCGAGTACGGCGACGGCCGCGCCCTCGGCGGCGAACAGGGCCGCGGCCGCTTGACCGATCCCGGATCCGGCGCCCGTGATCAGGGTGACCTTGCCCTCGAGATTTCCTGTCATGCCAGTCGTCCTCTCCTCAGTCATCGCCTACGAGCCCACCGTCGTGGTGAGCGCCGCCATCGCCGCGGCCGCGGCCTGCGCCGCGAGCAGGACAGGTTCGTACACCGGCGCGTACGGCGGGGCGTAGGACAGGTCCATGCCGAGCAGATCGTCGACATCGAACCCGGCCTGCAGGGCGACGGCGACCGGGTCGATGCGCTTGGCGACGCCGTCGCCCACCCCCACCAGCTGGGCGCCGAGCAGCCGTCCGCCCCGCTCGTGGACGAGCCGGACGCTCACCGGCTCGGCGCCCGGGTAGTACTTCGCGCGGGATCGGCCGACCGCATCGCTGGCGACGGCAGCCAGACCCTCAGCTTCGGCCTCGGCCAGCGTCAGTCCGGTTCGGGCGACGGCCAGGTCGAACACCTTCGCGACCGCGGTGCCCACCACACCCCCGAACCGAGCGTCTTCGCCCGCGGCGACGGTGCCGGCCACGCGGCCGGTCTTGTTGGCGGCCGGTCCGAGAGGCACAAACGCGGGTCGGCGCAGCACCAGGTGCGCAGGGGCGATGCAGTCGCCCGCCGCCAGGACGGCGGGTAGGGAGGTGCGCATGCGGTCATCGACCAGAAGGGCGCCGCCGGCGGTCGTAGCCGCGCCGGCCGCGGCGGCGACGCTCGTCTCTGGACGCACGCCCGCGGCGATGATCACCGCGTCGACCCGCACCACGTCACCGTCGACCAGTGCCTCCAGGCCCTGCGCGGTCCGACGCACCGCGTGCAGGCGCGCGCCGAGACGCAGATCCACTCCTTGGCGGCGCACCTCCTCTTCGACGAGCGCGGCGATCGGCGGGTCGAGGGTGGGCATGACGACCGGCAACGCCTCGACGAGCGTCACGCTTACGCCGCGGGCCGCGAGCGCGTCGGCCATCTCGAGCCCGATGTAGCCCGCCCCCACCACCAGCGCCCGCCCGATGTGACCGGCGTCGAGCAGGCTGCGCAGGCCGATCGCGCCCTCGAGCGTGCGCACCGTGAACACGTGGTTGTCGTCGAGTCCGGGGACCGGCGGCACGGTCGGGACGCCGCCCGCGGCCACGATGAGCCGGCGATAGCCGAGTCGGTGATCCCTGCCGTTGGACTGGTAGTGGATGACCTGCCGTTCGGGATCCAGGCGGGTAACCCGGGTGTTCAGCCGAAGGTCGATCCGGCGCCGCTCGCGGAAGAAGCTCGGTTCGTACGCGAGCAGGGCCTCGGGAGCGGCAACCGCTCCGCCGGCCAGGTACGGGAGGCCGCACATGCCGTATGCGGCGTACCCGCCCGCTTCCATCACCACGATTTCGAGGCCGGGATCGATCCGTCGCGCGGCCGAGGCGGCCGACATGCCGGCCGCCCCGCCGCCTATCACCACAAGTCGCTCGGGCACCGGGCGACTCCTCTCTGTTGCCGCGAACGCTAGGTACG
>DATAQD010000188.1:0-8642 GCA_036264855.1 Jatrophihabitans sp.
GTCCGGCTGCGGCAAATCAACGCTCAGCCGCTGCATCATGGGGCTGTACCGGCCCGACGCCGGAGAGATCCGGTACGCGGGCGAACCGGTGCGCGGCCTGCCCAGCCGGGCCCAGCGGCGGACCGTGCAGATGGTGTTCCAGGACCCGTATAGCTCGCTGAACCCCCGGATGACCGTCGGCCAGACGCTGGGCGAGCTACTGCGCTACCACCAAATCGTCCCGCGCGACCAGGTCACCGCGCGCAGTCGCGAGCTGATGGATCTGGTGGGCCTACCCCACGACGCCCTGCGCCGGACGCCGCGCCAGTTCAGCGGCGGTCAGCGGCAGCGCATCGGCATCGCCCGTGCGCTGGCCCTGCAACCTCGGGTGCTCATCGCGGACGAGCCGGTCTCTGCCCTCGACGTCTCCGTGCAGGCGACGATCATTAATCTGCTCACGGATCTGCGCGAAGAACTCGGGCTGTCGATGGTGTTCGTGTCGCACAACATCGCGGTCGTGCGGCAGGTCAGCGACCGGATCGCGGTGATGTACCGGGGCCGGATCGTCGAAACCGGCCCCACCGAGCGGATCTTCAACGACCCGCGCCACCCCTACACGGAATTGCTGCTGAAGTCGGTGCCGCGGATGCTCACCGATGCCGAACCCCACCCGGTCGGCACCGTCGATCCGCTCGGCTCCGTCGATCCGCTCGGCACTCCCGGGTCCCTCGGCACCGCCGATCCGCTCGCCGTCGTCGACGGCGAGCCGGACGCCGACCAGTCCCCGTTCTCGGCGCACGCCGTCGACGGCGAACAGGGCTGCCGATACCGCCCACGCTGCCCGGTGGCGATGCCGGTCTGCCGGGACGAGCCCGGATTGCTACCCATCGCCGGCGACCCAATCCGATCGGCGGCCTGCTGGCACGTCGACGACGACAGGAAGGACGAGCCCAGGTGACGCATCCGGTCATCATCGGTAGTGAACGCAGCGAGGTCGGCCTGCCCGCCGGCATGGCCGTACTGCGGGACGGAGGTTCCGCACTCGACGCGGTCGAGATCGCGTTGCGGCACTGCGAGGACAACCTCGAGGACCACTACGTGGGTACCGGCGGCCTCCCGAACGCCTGTGGCGACGTGGAGCTGGACGCCTCGATCATGATCGGGTCGACCCGGGCATTCGCGGCGGTCGCCGCCCTGCGCGGCTACCCGAACCCGATCTCGGTTGCCCGCGCGGTGCTGGAGCGGCTGCCCCAGCACGCGCTGCTGGTCGGCGAGGGTGCCGGGCTTTTCGCCGCCGAGTGCGGCTTCACGCCGGCCGAGCTACTCACCGACGAGGCGCGCAAGCTGTGGCGCGAAGCTCTGCTCGAGACCGAGGATGCGGTCGAGGGCGAGAACACGGACGCGACGCCGGGTGACACCGCCTACCGCCAGGCGGCCCTCGAGCTCGTGCGCCGGCTGGCGCCGCACGAGGGTCCGTGGGGCACGATCAACGTCCTCGCGCTGGACCGCTCGGGCGAGCTCGTCGCCGGCGTCTCCACCAGCGGATATCCCTACAAATACCCGGGACGGGTCGGCGACTCGGCCGTGCCCGGCGCGGGCAATTACTGCGACCTGCGCTACGGCGCGGCCGCCTGCACCGGCCGCGGTGAGCTCAGCATGCGGGGCACCGGCGCCCGCGCGGTCGTCGAGCTCCTCGCCCGTGGCGAAACTCCCGAGGCGGCGTGTGCGGCCATGCTCGCCGACGTCGCCGGCCTCCCCGACGAGTTCCGCTCCGAGCTCCGGGTGCTGGCCCTGACGCCCGACGGTCGGCACGGGGCCGCGGCCGGGCAAGCCGGATCGGTCTACGCGGTCATGACCGCGGACAGCGCTGAGCCCGAGCTGCGGCCGAGGAAGGTCGTGTGAAGATCTTCATCTCCTCCGACATGGAGGGCACGGCCGGCGTCGTCGACTGGGGTCAGTGCCTGCTCGGCGAGCCCGAGTACGAGTACTACCGGACGCTGCTGCAGGACGAGGTCAACGCCGCTATCGATGGCGCGCTCGCCGCGGGTGCTGAGGAGTTCCTGGTCAACGACTCGCACTCGAAGATGCAGAACCTGCGCCCGAGCGGCCTCGCCGGTAACGCCCGTTACCTGTCCGGACGGCACAAGCCGCTGTACATGATGCAGGGCCTCGACTCGTCGTTCGATGCGATCTTCTTCGTTTCGTACCACGGCTCGATGTCGAGCGCCGCGCCGCTCTCGCACACCTACAACCCACGAGCGATCGCCGAGGTGTCGCTCAACGCGACGGTGGTCGGCGAGTCCGGCATCAATTCGCTGGTCGCGCTCGGCCACGGGGTGCCGGTCGTCCTGATCACCGGCGATGACGTGACCGCGGCCGAAGCGGCCAAGATCAACCCCGGGGTGCACGCGGCTGTGGTCAAGACGGCCGTCAGCCGGTTCGCGGCCGACAGCCTGCATCCGGCCGCGGCCGGGCAGCTGATCCGAACACAGGCGGAGGCGTCCGTGCGCGAGCTGTCCGCCGCCGCTCCGCCCCAGATCACGCTTCCGGCGACGCTGACCACCACGTTCCGCAACGCCGATCTGGCCGAGATGGCGACCTGGATAACCGGAGTGGAGCAGGTCGGGACAACAACGGTATCGATCACCGACGATGATCCGATCCGCCTGTACCGCACCTTCATCAACACGGTGCTGTTGACCCGTGACATCGCAGAGTAACGGCGGGCGTGCATGTTGATCGTTGAAATTCTGGCCATCCCGGTGCGCACCGGGTTCTACGCCGATGATCAGGCGGCGATCCGGGCCGGGGCGCAGCCGGAGGGCTTCCGCTACCTGGGAGCGCCGGTGACCCCCGGATTCCGAGCGATCCGCCAGCCCGGCGAGGCGGTGTCGGTGATGCTGCTGCTCGAGGACGGGCAGGTCGCGTACGGCGACTGCGCTTGCGTTCAGTACGCGGGCGTCGGCGGCCGGGAGGCCCTGTTCGACGCGGCGACCGCGGTCGAGCTCATCGACCGGCACGTGGCGCCGATGCTGCGCGGCGCCACCATCGGCGACTTCCGCTCGATGGCGGCGACGGTGGAAGGGCTCCTGGTCGATGGCCAACCGCTGCCTACGGCCGTCCGATACGGGCTCACTCAGGCCGTGTTGGATGCAGTGGCGCGCACGCACGGCCTCACGATGGCCGAGGTCGTCCGCGATGAGTACCGGACGGGCATCGCAATCGAGCCGGTGCCGATGTTCGTCCAGAGCGGCGACGACCGTTACGACAACGTCGACAAGATGGTGCTCAAGGAAGCCGACGTCCTTCCGCACGGGCTGGTAAACCAGGTGGACTCGAAGTTGGGGTCCGACGGCGAGATCCTGCGGCAGTACATCGAGTGGGTGCGGGACCGGATTCTGACGCTCCGCGTGCGCGACGACTACGCGCCCGTGCTCCATCTCGACGTCTACGGCACGATCGGGCTGGCGTTTGGCGCCGATGTGGCGCGGGTCGCCGGCTATCTCATGGAGCTGGAATCCCTCGCCGCGCCGTTCCGGCTGCGCGTCGAGCATGTGATCGACGCCGGTGGACGCGATGGGCAGATCGCGATCTCTGGGGCGCTGCGCCGCGCGCTCGAGGCGCGCGGCAGCCGGATCCAGATCGTGGTCGACGAGTGGTGCAACACCCTCGAGGACATCGAGCTATTCGTGGCGGCGCACGCGGCGGACGTCATCCACGTCAAGACTCCGGATCTCGGCGGCATCAACAACACGATCGAGGCACTGCTGCACGTCCGCCGGGCCGGCCTCGCGGCCTACTGCGGCGGCACGTGCAACGAGACGGACAGGTCAGCCCAGGTCAGCGCGCACATCGCAATGGCCTGCGGGGCGGCGCAGATACTCGCCAAGCCGGGGATGGGTGTCGACGAAGGAATGATGATCGTCGGCAACGAGATGGCCCGCGTGGCCGCCCTGGTCGGGGCCCGGGGCCGGGCCGCGGTCGGCTCGGCAACCGGTGGCCCCCGGACGGCCTCCGATTGGTGACCGATGACCGACGTCGCAGTGCCGCCGGAACAGGGCGTCGTCTGACGGCTCGTGCGGATTTCGCAGAAGGTGACATAGCGTGAAACCGCTGGAAGACGTTCGCATCATCGCGATCGAGCAGTACGGCGCCGGACCGTTCGGCAGCGTGCACCTCGCCGACCTCGGCGCCGAGGTGATCAAAATCGAGGATCCGGCGACGGGCGGCGACGTCGGCCGCTACGTGCCGCCGTATCAGCAGGACGAGGACAGCCTGTTCTTCGAGGCGTTCAACCGGAACAAGCGCAGCCTGAGCCTCGACCTGACGACCACCGACGGCCGGGCCGTGTTCGAGGACCTCGTGCGCGTCAGCGACGTCGTGTACTCCAACCTGCGCGGCGACGTCCCAGCGAAGATCGGCATCACCTATGAGGATCTGAACCATCTCAACCAGCGCATCGTGTGCTGCGCGCTCACCGGCTTCGGGATGACCGGTCCGCGGGAGCACGAGCCCGGGTACGACTATGTCCTTCAGGGGATCGCCGGCTGGATGGACATCACTGGTGAGCCGTCCGGGCCGCCCACCAAGTCCGGGCTCTCGCTGGTCGATTACTCGGGCGGGCTCGTCGCCGCCATCTCGATCCTCGCCGGTGTGCATGCCGCGCGGCGTGACGGTGTCGGCCTGGACTGCGATGTAAGCCTGTTCGACACCGCGATCGCGATGCTGACCTACCCGGCGATCTGGTCGCTCAACGGCGAGTTCGAACCGGCTCGGACGCACCACTCGGCCCACCCGTCACTCGTCCCGTTCCAGGCGTTCCAGGCCGCGGACGGCTGGCTCGTGGTTGCCTGCCCGAAGGAGAAGTTCTGGGCGCGGCTGGCGATGGCGATCGGAAGCCCCGACCTCGCGAACGACAGCCGGTTCGCGGGCTTCGCGGCCCGGCGGCGCAACGCCGATGAGCTGCTGACGATCCTCGACGCTGTCTTCCTCACCCGTACCGTCGGCGCGTGGCTCGACACGCTCCGGGGGGCCGGCGTGCCGTGCGGCCCGGTGAACTCGGTTCGGGAGGCGTTGGCCGACGCGCAGACGGTCGCGCGCGGGATGGTCGTCGAGACGACGCACCCGCGGTTCGGGCCGGTGCGTCAGGTGCGCAGCCCGGTCCGCGTCGGACGCGGCGAGCCGTCGTACCGACGAGCGCCGGCCCGGCACGAGGACGCCAACCACGTGCTCCATCAGCTACTGGGCTACAACGACCGCCGCATCGACGAACTCGCTCTCGGCGGCGCGTTCGGCAAGGTCGCCGAGTGACCGCGCGCAGCTATCTCTACGTTCCCGGCGACGCGCAGGACCGGCTTGTGCGTTCCACCTCGCGCGGCGCGGATGCCGTCATCGCCGACCTGGAGGACTCGATCGCGCCTGCGCAGCGGCGGGCGGCGGTCGAGGCGGTCGCAGCTTGGCTTGCGACCGGCGCGCCGGACACCGAGCGGTGGGTCCGAATCACCTCGGTCGCGGACGCCGCCCACCAGCTCGCCCGCCTGACGAGCGGGCGGCTCGACGGAATCGTCATTCCCAAGGTGGCGGCCGTGGCCGACGTCGCGCGCGTGGTCGAGGTGCTCGACGAGGCGGCGGATCGGGCCGAACTCCCGGTGCGGGTGATGCCGCTCATCGAGACGGCCAAGGCCCTCCAGACGATCGACGAGATTGCCGCGCACCCGAGAGTGGCCGCGCTCCAACTGGGCGAGCTCGACCTCGCCGCGGACCTCGGCGTCATGGTCGGACCGGACGAGCACGAGCTGCTGTACGCGCGGTCGCGGATCGTCGCAGCCTCCGCGGCGTCTCGGCTCGAGCCGCCCATCGGTGGCGTGTCACCCGACTTCGTCGACCTCGACCTCCTGCGCGCGACGACCCAGCGGCTGCAGCGCCTCGGCTTCGTCGGGCGCGCCGTAATCCATCCCCGGCAGGTTCCGGTCGTCCACGAGGTGTTCACGCCGACGCCGAGCGACGTCGAGGAGGCCAGCCGGATGATTGCGGCGTACGAGGCCACGATCGCGAACGGCCGCGGCGTCCTCGTGGGGTCCGACGGCCGCATGGTCGACGAGGCTGTGGTGCGAATGAGCCGGCGCACGGTGGCGCTGGCGCGCGGCCGAAACGCACGTCGAACGGAGCAACCATGAGTGTGAAACCCGGCTGGCGCGGCCGGTTCTTCGAGGATTTCGAGGTCGGCGATGTATACGAGCACGCGCTCGGACGTACCGTTGCGCAGACCGACAATGCGTGGTTCACGCTGCTGACGCAGAACACCGCACCCCTGCATTTCGATCAGCACTACGCCGCGCAGACCGGCTTCGGCCGTGCGTTGGTGAACTCGGCCTTCACCATCGCGCTGGTGACCGGGCAGAGCGTCAGCGACGTCTCGCAGAACGTCATGGCGAATCTCGGCTGGGACGAGGTGCGATTGCCCAACCCGCTGTTCGAGGGCGACACGGTTTACTCGACCTCCGAAGTGATCGAGACCCGCGAATCGCAGAGCCGACCGAACGTGGGCATCGTCACCGTCCGCACGACCGGCTTCAACCAGGAAGGCACACCGGTGATCACCTTTCGACGAACGGTAATGGTCTACCGTCGCGGTCGGGGCCCCTCGATCCCGCGGGTAGCGCCATGACGGACGCGCAACAGCAACCGATGGTGACCATCGACGACGTGCGCGCGGCGGCGGAGCGGATCGCCGGTCGCGTCGTCCGAACGCCGTTGCTGCCCTTCCCGGCGGCGCAGCCCGGACGCCCGCTGTGGCTCAAACCCGAGTCGCTGCAGCCGACCGGTGCGTTCAAGCTACGGGGCGCGAACAACGCGATCCTGCTGCGCCTCGACGAAGCACGGGCCCACGGCGTCGTGACCCACTCGAGTGGCAATCACGCGCGGGCGGTCGCGTGGGTGGCGCGCGAGCTCGGCCTGCGTGCGGTCATCGTCATGCCGGACGCCGCGCCCGTGATCAAGATCGATGCGGTCCGCCGCCTCGGCGCCGAGGTCGTGATCGTCGCGCCGGCCGATCGGGACACCCGGGCTTTCGAGTTAGCCGCCGAACACGGCTACGTGATGGTTCCGCCGTACGACGATGCCGCCGTCGTCGCGGGTCAGGGGACCGCCGGGCTGGAGATCGTCGCCGACCTGCCCGACGTCGAGGCCGTTCTCGTCCCGATCAGCGGCGGTGGGCTGATCGGCGGGGTGTCGACCGCGATTAAGGCCGTCTCGCCGAGCACGCGCGTGATCGGCGTCGAGCCGGAGCTGGCCGCCGACGCCGCCGAGTCGTTCCGGACCGGCCGCCGCGTCTCATGGACGCCCGAGCAGACGTACCGCACGATCGCCGATGGGCTTCGCACGACCTCGGTCGGCGAGATCCCATGGCGGCAGATCCAGGAGTATGTCGACGACATCGTCACGGTGAGCGAGGACCAGATGCGGGATGGCGTGCGGCGGTTGGCGGCCGACGCCCGCTTGGTGGCCGAGCCCTCTGGGGCGGCGGCGTTCGCGGCGTACGTCAATCATGCCGACCGGTTGGCCCTCGACGGCAAGGTCGTCGCCGTGGTCAGCGGCGGCAACATCGCTCAGGAGATGCTGGCTCGGATCATCGCGCCGGCCTCGGACCGGTAACCAACTCTCGGTGCCGGCCGGCTGCTCGGCTGCGGACAGCCTGGACCGTCAGCCACCCGTTGGTCTGCGCCGCGGTTCAGCGGAACCAGTCTAAAGTTGTAGTTGAGGGTGGTCCAGCTGAACCGCGGCGGGGTTCGCAAACTCCCCCGGAACCCGCGGCCGGGAAGTCCGTACGTTGTGGGTCACCAGGACACCGCCGCCGCCGGACACGGCCGCAGCGACGACGCGCTCGTCACCGCACGGGGTTCGGCCCGCCGGGCGGGATGACCAGGCTGGCCACGCCCGCCACCTTGAAGATGCAGGCGGCGATGAGGAACGCCCGCGCGTCACCGGCCACGGCCGCCGCATCGACCGCCGCGGGAGATGCCTGCCGGGACGCCAGGTAGGAGGAGGTCGCGGTGGCGGCGATGGTGTTCGGTGTTGAAGCACGAACCGAAGATCAGGCCCAACCCCAGGCCCATGACGATCGCGGCGGCAGCACGTGCCCGGCGTAGCTGCTGCCGACCTGGAGTCGCCACAGGAGCAGCAGGCCGACGGCGGCGAGCAGCTGGCCGGTGACGACGAGGGGCCGTGGCCCCACCCGGGGCAGCCAGCGCGGCACCAGGTTGGCCGAGGAGGTGACGATGCCGCCGACCAGCGGCAGGAACGCGACGCCCGTTTTCAGTGGCGAGATGCCAAGCGTCTGCTGCAGGTAGTAGGTGAGGAACAGCAAGACCGCGAACATGCCGATCCCGGCGAGCGCGATGGCCAGGTAGGCGCCGCCCCGGCGTCGGTCTAGCACCACCCGCAACGACAGGAGTGGCTCGGCGACCGCGACGACGGCGATCGGGACGTTGACGAACAGGCACCACGACCAGCTCAGGTACTCGGTCAGCAGGCCGCCGAGCAGCAAACCAATCGCCGCCCCGGCACCAGCGATGCTGCGGAAGGTCCGCCGAGCGCTTCGGAGCGGACGACGACGCCGGGGCGACGCTTGTGCCGGCTGCGGAGGCCGCCGAAATAACGCGCCG
>DATAQD010000220.1:0-3797 GCA_036264855.1 Jatrophihabitans sp.
TCACCTGCAACCAAGGATTGCGGACGGGCACGCCGAGTTCGGCGAATCCGGTGGTCCGGAAGAGCTCGCGGACCGTGCCGCGCTCGTCGGTGACCTCTTTGGTCGCGATGTGCCACAGCCCGCCGATGGCGGTCTCGGTCACGGTCATCGGGTCGATCTGGGCGGCCACGCGTCAGCCCGTCTCGACGAAGTCGGCGACGGCTTGCCGCAGGTACCCGCCGTAGCTTGACGTGCCCATCTCGTCGGCGAGCTCGAGGGCCGCTGCTGGCGAGATCCACCCGCGCTGCATCGCGATCTCCTCGAGGCAGGCGATGGTGACGCCCTGGCGGTGCTGCAGCACCTGCACGAACTGGCCGGCCTCCATCAGCGAGTCCTGCGTGCCGGTGTCGAGCCAGGCGGCGCCTCGCCCGAGATCGATGAGGCGGGCGGTGCCGGCGTCGAGATACCGGCGGTTCAGATCGGTTATCTCGAGCTCGCCCCGCGCGGACGGGGCGAGGCTGCGGGCGTACTCGACCACGCGCTCGTCGTAGAGGTACAGCCCGGTGACCGCGAGGCTCGACCGCGGCTTGTCCGGCTTCTCCTCGATGTCCACCAAGCGGCCCCGGCTGTCCAGCACCGCGACGCCGTACCGCTCGGGATCGCGAACCCGGTAGCCGAACAGGCTGCACCCGCCCGCGCGCTCGACGTCGGAGACCGCGGCGGACAGCTGCCCACTCAACCCCTGGCCGAAGAAGATGTTGTCCCCGAGCACCAGGGCCGCGGAGGATCCGGCGACGTGCTCGGCCCCGATCAGGAACGCCTGCGCGAGACCGTCGGGCGACGGCTGGATGGCGTAGGTGATGTTCAGTCCCCATCGGCCGCCGTCGCCGAGCAGCCGGGTGAACTGCGGCTGCTCGAGCGGGGTGGTGATCAGCAGGATGTCGCGGACGCCGGCCAGCATGAGCACCGAGATCGGGTAGTAGATCATCGGCTTGTCGTACACCGGCAGCAGCTGCTTGCTGACCGCGCGGGTGATGGGGTGCAACCGCGTGCCCGCGCCACCGGCCAAGACGATCCCTTTCACGCAAGGGAGGCTACTTGTCCGCCGGTTCGGGACCGGCCGGCCCGGCCGGGCGGGTCCGCCCAGTTTCAACTTGAGCGGAACAGGCTCAATTCTTGGGACGTTTCGCCTAGGAACGCTTCGGCGTAAGTGACACGACTACTCCCGATGGGGTGAACTACTCGCATGGACATGACGACCCGCAGCACGCAGGCGGTGGACCGCGCCGCTTCCGACGCTAGGGAGCGGGGCAATCCCGCGGTGGAACCTGTGCACCTGGCCGTTGCGCTGCTGGACGACAAGGAAACCCTGACCCGTCCGCTACTGCAGGCGGTGGGTGCGGACCCGCAAGCCGCGCGCGCGGACCTGGGACGCCTTCTCGACCGGCTGCCGTCCGCCTCGGGTGCGTCGGTGTCGGCGCCGGCCGCGTCGCGCACGATGCTGGCCGTGCTGGGCGCCGCGCAGCGCGAGGCCCGCGACCGCTCGGACGAGTTCGTCTCGGCCGAGCACCTGCTGCTCGCCCTGGCCGACCAGCCGGGCGAGGTCGCGGACGTCCTCAAGCAGCACGGCGCCACCCCGAGTGCGTTGTCCGACGCGTTGCAGTCCGTCCGCGGCTCGCAGCGCGTGACGACCGCCGATCCCGAGGGCACGTTCCAGGCCCTGGAGAAGTATGGCAACGACCTCACCGCGGCCGCCCGGGAAGGCACGATCGACCCGGTCATCGGGCGGGACAAGGAGATCCGGCGCGTGGTCCAGGTGCTCTCGCGCCGCACCAAGAACAACCCGGTACTCATCGGCGAGCCCGGTGTCGGCAAGACCGCCGTCGTCGAGGGCCTGGCCCAGCGCATCGTCCACGGTGACGTCCCGGAGTCGTTGAAGAACAAGAGAGTGATCGCCCTCGACCTCGGCGCGATGATCGCCGGGTCGAAGTTCCGCGGCGAGTTCGAGGAACGGCTCAAGGCCGTCCTCAACGAGATCAAGGACTCCGGCGGCCAGATCGTCACCTTCATCGACGAACTGCACACCGTCGTCGGCGCCGGTGCCACCGGCGAGGGCGCGATGGACGCCGGCAACATGCTCAAGCCGATGCTGGCCCGCGGCGAGCTGCGCATGGTCGGCGCGACCACGCTGGACGAGTACCGCGAGCACATCGAGAAGGACCCCGCGCTCGAACGGCGCTTCCAGCAGGTCCTGGTCGCCGAACCGTCCGTCGAGGACACCATCGCGATCCTGCGCGGGCTCAACAGCAAGTACGAGGCGCACCACCACGTCGACATCAGCGACGGCGCCCTGGTCGCGGCGGCCGCGCTGTCCGATCGCTACATCACGTCGCGCTTCCTGCCGGACAAGGCCATCGACCTCGTGGACGAGGCCGCCTCGCGGCTGCGCATGGAGATCGACTCCAGCCCGGTCGAGATCGACGAGCTGCGCCGGGCGGTGGACCGGCTGAAGATGGAAGAGATGGCGCTCGCCAAGGAGACCGACGCCGCGTCCGTCGAACGGCTCGCGAAGCTCCGCGCCGAGAAGGGCGATCTGACCGAGAGGCTGGAGGCGCTCAACGCCCGCTGGGAGCGGGAGAAGTCCGGCCTCAACCGGGTCGGCGACCTCAAGGAGCAGATCGACGACCTGCAGGGCCAGATCGACCGCGCGCAGCGCGACGGCGACTTCGAGACCGCCTCCCGCCTGCTGTACGGCGAACTGCCCCGGCTGCAGAAGGAACTGGCCGCCGCGAGCGAGGCCGAGTCGGTGGTGCCCGACGAAGACGTCCTCGTCAAGGAGCAGGTGACCGCGGACGACATCGCCGAGGTCGTCTCCCAATGGACCGGCATCCCGGCCGGGCGCATGCTCGAGGGCGAGACCGCCAAGCTGCTGCGGATGGAGGACGAGCTCGGCCGGCGCGTCATCGGCCAGAAGCGCGCCATCCAGTCCGTCTCCGACGCGGTGCGACGAGCTCGGGCCGGCATCTCGGACCCCGACCGTCCGACCGGCTCGTTCCTGTTCCTCGGCCCGACCGGCGTCGGCAAGACCGAACTTGCGAAGGCGCTCGCGAACTTCCTGTTCGACGACGAGCGCGCGATGGTGCGCATCGACATGAGCGAGTACTCCGAGAAGCACTCGGTGGCTCGACTGGTCGGCGCGCCCCCGGGCTACGTCGGTTACGAAGAGGGCGGCCAGCTGACCGAGGCCGTGCGGCGCCGCCCGTACAGCGTGGTGCTGCTCGACGAGGTCGAGAAGGCGCACCCCGACGTGTTCGACGTGCTGCTCGCCGTGCTCGACGACGGCCGGCTGACCGACGGGCAGGGGCGCACGGTCGACTTCCGCAACACCCTGCTGATCCTGACGTCCAATCTCGGCTCGGCCGCGCTGATCACCGATCTGCCGGATCGGGCCAAGCGCGACGCGGTGATGGGGTTCGTGCGCGAGCACTTCAAGCCGGAGTTCCTGAACCGGCTCGACGACATCGTCATCTTCGACGCGCTCACCACCGAAGACCTCACCCGGATCGTCGACATCCAGCTCGCGGCGTTGGGCACCCGGCTGGCGGCCCGCCGGCTCACGCTCGAAGTCACCGACGGCGCGCGCGAATGGCTGGCGCTCAACGGCTTCGACCCGCTGTACGGAGCGCGGCCGCTGCGCCGGCTCGTCCAGACCGCGATCGGGGATGCGTTGGCCAAGGCGTTGCTGTCCGGGGAGATCCGCGACGGCCAGACGGTGGTCGTCGACGCCGAGGAAGACCGCTCCGGACTGACGCTCGGTG
>DATAQD010000002.1:0-6235 GCA_036264855.1 Jatrophihabitans sp.
GCTCGCCGCCGGCTGCTACCTCGAGGTCGTGGCGCCGCTCGATCACCCGGCCGCCGACCGCGCGCCGTTCGGCCGCGCCGTGTCGGCCCGCAGCCAGGCGGGCGGCGGCTGGCTCGCCTGGGCGGTTCGCGTCGAGGACATCGGGCCCGTCGAGGAACGGCTGCAGCGCCCGGCCGCGAGGGGGCACCGTCGCCGCCCGGACGGCTTCGACCTGCTGTGGCGCCAGATCGGCATCAACGACGTGACCGAGGATCCGCAGTTGCCGTTCTTCGTCCAGTGGGAGACCCCGGAGCAGTACCACCCCGCGGCCGGCGGATCACCGATCGCGTTGGCCCGCCTCGAGATCGCCGGTGACGAACCGACGGTCGACGCCTACCTCGGGACGTCGGCGCGCCAGCCACTCGACGGGGTCGCCGTCGACTGGCTGTCGCCCTTCGACGGCGACACCGGACTCGTGGCCGCGGTGTTCGCGACCCCGTCCGGCGACGTTCGCGTCGACTGAGCCGCGTCGGCCGGATCCGCGCTCTCCTGATCAATGCCGGGCGGATCGTCGTCGCAGACCGTGACGGCCAGGACGGCTTCGGGCACGGCGCCGTCGGCCGGGGCGCGCTCGTGCCGGGCCGCCAGTACTGACCCGATCAGGATCAGCGGGAAGCCGAACGCGATGCCCAACGTGAGTCGCTCGTTGAGGAGCAGCACGCCGAGGAGCACCGCCACCGCCGGATTGACGTAGGTGATCACCGTCGAGCGGGCCGGGCCGATGCCGGCGATCAGCGCGAAGAAGACCACGAATGCGAGCGCGGTGCAGACGACACCCAGCCCGACGACCGACCATGCGGCCGTCGCGCTGATCGAGGCCGGCCAGCGCAGCAACGCGTACGGCAGGTAGCCGGCGGCGGTGAGCAGCAACGACGCGGACACGACGGGAATGCGCGGAAGGTCGGCCAGTCGGTGCGCCATGATCACCGGCCCCACCGCGTAGCCGACGACGACCACCGCGATCTCGACCAGCGCCCCGGCCCGCACCTGACCGACGTCGAGGCCGAGCAGCACGACGACACCGACCAGACCCAGCAGCAGCCCGGCGTAGCGCAGCAGGCCACCGCCCCGGTCGTCCGAGCCGACCACCCGGGCGACCAGGACCCCGACGAGCGGCACGGCCGCGACCAGGAGCCCGGACAGGGAGCTGGAGAGCACCTTCTCGGCGTCGGACAGCAGCAACCACGGGATGGCCACTTCGATGACGGTGAACAGGAGCAGCGGCCGCCAGCGCCGCAGGACCCGGCCGTAACCACCGGCGGCCAGCGCGAACGGCAACAGGACGAGGCCACCGATCGCGGTGCGGGCGAACACGAGCGTGCCGGGAGCGAAGTCGCGCACCGCCACCCGGATCAGCAGGTAGGGCACGCCCCAGATCACGCACAACGCCGCGAACAAGGCCCAGTTGCGCCGCGTCATCGAACCCCGTTCCCGAGTTGTCCTAACCGTCCGGACTGTAAAGGTCAGGACCGACGAGGTTCATTCCGTTATCAGCAAGTCGCTGCGCCGGGCGGCGCCGACCGGCATAGTTGGCCCGTGCAAGACATCGCGCTGACCTGGCAGCAGGCCGCCGTCCTCACCGGGGGGCTCGCGATCGTCGCCGGCGCGGTCACCGTCGCCCCACGACCCCGGCTGCGCTCGCTGGCCCCGTTCGCGCGCGAGGCCACCATCATCGCCGGGCTCTACTCGCTCTGGCAGTTGGCCGCCACGCTGTCCGTCCTCGGCACCCAAGGCGCCTTCGATCGGGCCAACTGGCTCGAGCGCATGGAACGCGCCGTGCACCTGCCCTCGGAGGCCAGCGTGCAGGCCGCGCTGACCGGCAACACGATCGTCGAGCACGCGTCGAACATCTACTACGCGACGATGCACTTCGGCGGGCTGTTCGTGTTCCTCATCTGGCTGTTCGTCCGGCATCGCGACCGCTATCGCGAGGTCCGCCGGGTGCTCGCCCTCACCACGCTGATCTGCCTGCTCATCCAATTGATTCCGGTGGCCCCACCCCGGTTGCTGCCCGGCTACGTCGACACCGCGGCGAAGCTGCACGAGTCGGTCTACAGCCTCGGCTTGGGCGCGGACCAGCTCTCGGCGATGCCGTCCGTCCACGTCGCCTGGGCCGTGCTGATCGGTTGGGCGACGGTGACCATCGGACGCGGGCCGTGGCGCTGGCTCGGCCCGGCGCACGCCGTCCTCACCGTGGTCGTCGTCGTGGCCACCGCCAACCATTTCTGGGCCGATGGGATCGTCGCCGTGGCCGTGCTGGTCGTCTGCGCGCTGGCCGAGCGTGCGCTCGCCCGGGCGATCAGCCGGCGCTGGGCCCCGGAACGGCTTGAGGTCGGCGCGGAACGCGAGCATCCTGCGCTCATGGAGGCGAGCTGATGGAGACCACGGGCGGGGTGACACCCAACAAGGGCATCGGCGGGCGGGTCGTGCCGATCGGCGACTACGGGTTCTTGTCCGACGGCGAGACCACCGCGCTCGTGGCTCCGGGTGGATCGATCGACTGGATGTGCCTGCCGCGAATGGACTCGCCCAGCATCTTCGGCGCGATCCTCGGCCGGCATGCCGGCAGCTTCCGGGTCGCCCCGACCGACGTCACGGTTCCGGTGGCCCGCCGGTACCTGCCGGGAACCATGGTGCTCGAGACGAGCTGGGGCACCGACACCGGCTGGATCATCGTCCGCGACGCGCTCCTGCTTGGCCCATGGCGGCACGAGGCGGAGCTGTCCCGAACGCAGAAGCGCACGCCCACTGACTACGAGGCCGAACACGTCCTGCTGCGCACGATCCGCTGCGTCAAGGGCGAGGTCCAGACGATCATCGAGTGCGAGCCCGCCCTCGACTACGGTCGCGCCACCGTGCACTGGGAGTACACCGACAAGGTCTATCACCAGGCCCGCGGCACGGCCGACAACGCGCAAACAGTCCTGACCCTGACGACCGACATGCGGCTCGGATTCGAGGGCAGCCGCGCGAGCGTGCGCACGCTGCTCAAGGAGGGCGACACCCGCTACGTCGCGCTGTCGTGGGGCAGCAAGGAACCCCCGCTCACCTACGACGCCGCGTACCGGCGTCAGGTGTGGACGGCCCACCACTGGCAACACTGGCTGGCGCGCGGAACGTTCCCCGATCACCCGTGGCGCAGCTACCTGCAGCGCAGCGCCTTGACCCTCAAGGGGCTGACCTACGCCCCGACGGGCGCCATCTGCGCGGCCGCGAGCACGTCGTTGCCGGAGACGATCGGCGGCAGTCGCAACTACGACTACCGCTACAGCTGGATCCGGGACGCGACCTTTGCCCTCTGGGGGATGTACTCGTTGGGCTACGACTGGGAGGCGGTGGACTTCTTCTCCTTCATCGCCGACCTCGCCGAGCAGGACGACGACCTGCAGATCATGTACGGGATCGGTGGCGAGCGCGATCTCGCCGAGTACGAACTCGACCACCTGCCCGGGTACGCCGACTCTCGTCCGGTGCGGATCGGCAACGCGGCCAGCAAGCAGAACCAGCATGACGTGTGGGGTGCCCTGCTCGACTCGGTGTACCTGCACAGCAAGGCGGCCGACCACGTCGACGGCCGGATCTGGCCGATCCTCGCCAAGCAGGTCAAGGCCGCGCTCAAGCACTGGCGCGAGCCCGACGCCGGGATCTGGGAGGTGCGCGGGCAAGAGCAGCATTTCACCTCGTCCAAGATCATGTGCTGGGTCGCGGTCGACCGCGGAGCGCAGCTCGCCGCCGTCATCGGACAGGACGCGGCCGCGTCCGAGTGGGAGATGGCCGCCGAGGAGATCAAGGCCGACATCCTCGAGCACGGGCTCGACGACCGGGGCGTGTTGACCCAGTACTACGGCAGCAAGGCCCTGGACGCGTCGCTGCTGCTCGCCCCCCTGGTCCGGTTCCTGCCCCCGGACGATCCCCGGATCGTCAGCACCGTGCGCGCGATCGCCGAGGAGCTGACCGAGCACGGAATGGTGCTCCGCTACCGGGTCGACGAGACCGACGACGGCTTCAGCGGCGAGGAAGGGTCGTTCACGATCTGCTCGTTCTGGCTGGTGTCGGCGCTGTGCGAGATCGGCGACTACACCGAGGCCCGGGGCCTCTGCGCGCGGCTGCTGTCACTGGCCGGACCCCTGGAGCTGTACGCGGAGGAGATCGACGTCCACAGCGGGGCGCATCTGGGCAACTTCCCCCAGGCGTTCACCCACCTGGCGCTGATCAACGCCGTGCTGCATGTCATCGAGTCGGCCGATATGGCCGACGGTCAGCTCTACGACCGCACGATGCGCTGATCGGACCGGCTGGTTGGCTCGACGGGGTGAGCGATCGTGTCGAGCTGGCGCCCGGCGACACCGACCGCGGGGTCGATCCCGGCTGACCGCATCGCTCATCCGCGAGTGAGCCGGGCGCTCAGGTCGTGACCGCACCGGCCGGGCCGGCCGGACCCTCGCGCTGCGCCACGACCCGGCCGTTGAGCGGTAGGCAGGTCCGCACGAACTCCGCGCCGAAGGAGGTCAGCCGAATGCTGCGCTGGATGAGCTTCGGTGCGCGTCCCGCCCGCTTCAGCGCGGCGATGACCTTCGGCTGCGCCTCGATGACCTGGTAGCGGGTCGGGTTGCTGACCTGCTCCTTGGAGAAGTCGATGAGGCCGAGCCGCCCGAGATTCGTCAGGTAGGGATCGATCCGGTCGAGGTTACGCAGGCCGGCGTGCTCGGCAATCATGCTCATCCCGGCGGCGACCAGCTCCGAACCGATCCCGAGCGGCCGGAACGTGCGGATGTCGATCGCCGGCTGCGGCCCCTCGAGATAGACGAACCGCAGGATGCGCGCCTCGTCCGGAGTGATCTCGGTCAGGATCCGGGCGAAGGCCGGGTGGGTGTCTTCGACAACGTGGACGTCGTTGGACCGGCGCAGCAGTTCCGTCCCGCGCCGCTGCAGGTCCTGGGCCGACGCGCCGCGCGCCGCGGACCGTTCCGCCGAGGTGGTGGACGAGATCATCTCCGCCGGCAGGCCCAACGCCCGCCAGGCAAAGTTGCGCAACTCCGACGCCGCGTCATGCAGGATCACCGGCGCCGACTCGCCGTCGACGGCGCGGCGCGCGACGTAGTTCGCGCCCGCGACCGTGGCACCCACAGACCAGCTCATGAGGTTCCAGGCCGACACCGCGACGACCCGCGCGAGTCCCGGCCCGGCGCGCACGATCGAAGGGCTCGGCCGCCGCGCGACAGCCGTCGCCGGGCCGGACCGGCCGGCGCTGCCCGGGCTCGGCCGCCGCGGCGCGTGTCCGGTGGCATCGCCGGAGCCGGGCACGTGGTTGTCGGGCATTGATCAGACTCCGAAGATCGCGAGATGAAGGAACCCGGCGAACAGCCCGAGCGCACCACCGTGGACAAACAGTAGCCACTCGTCCTGCTTGATCGCCGAGCGCAGCATTTCGACGAAGTCGTCGGGGCCCATCTGGCTCATTTGCCCGGAGATGAACGTGTAGATCTTGCTCGACTGGCGCCGGCTGAACTCGGCGTCGTTGAACGCGATCGGAGCGAAACCGCTGGCCTCCGCAGCCACGGACGAACGGATCTGGTCGTACTCCTTCGTACCGATCGCCACCCTCACCGCGGCCCGGGCCGGCCCGACCGCGTTGTCGACCGCGGGGCGCAGCGAATCCTCGAGCAGCTGCAGGGTGCGGTCACTGCGCGGCCCGGTCATCAGCTCGTTGCCGATGTTCTGCAGGGTGATCACCTTGTCGGCGACCATCTGCGAGTACAGCTTGGTGACCTCGGCCTGCCGCTTGATGAGCAGCCCCTGGTGCCACGGCACCCACTTCCTCGGGAACACCGGCTCGAAGATCAGCGTGATGCCCAGGTAGTTGACGACCCAGCCGATGATCACGCCGCCGACGGGCAGCACGTACCACTCGGGGAGGACCTGCAGGATGCCGAACAGGACGAAGCCCATCGGCAGGCCGAAGTAGAACCCGAAGTTCTGCATGAACGTCAGCTCTTTGCGGCCCATGATCAGGAACAGTTCGTTGAGCAGTTCCGGGTTCTTCGAGAAGTACCTGATCACCATCAGCTTCGCGTCGATGAGCTGGTCGACGTTCTCGCCGATCTCGTCGGTCAGGCTCTTCACGATCGCCGGCAGTTGCGCACGCACGCGGGCGAACACAGCCTGCTTGATCAGCGGCGGGAGATCGTGCCAGAGC
>DATAQD010000164.1:0-7606 GCA_036264855.1 Jatrophihabitans sp.
CGACGCAGCCGTACGCCTCGGCCAGCTTCACGAAGTCCGGCACCCGCCGCGGCTCCGCGCCGTCGGCCACCGGGACCCCGGGGCCGGCGTGCAGCGTGGTGTTCGAGTAGCGCTGGTTGTAGAACAGCGTCTGCCACTGCCGGACCATGCCGAGATTGCCGTTGTTGATCACCGCCACCTTGATCGGGATGCCCTCGATGGCGCAGGTGGCGAGTTCCTGGTTCGTCATCTGGAAGCAGCCGTCCCCGTCGATGGCCCAGACCAGGGCGTCGGGGCAGCCGACCTTCGCGCCCATCGCGGCCGGCACGGCATAGCCCATCGTCCCGGCGCCGCCGGAATTCAACCACGTGTAGGGCTTCTCGTAGCTGATGAACTGCGCGGCCCACATCTGGTGCTGTCCCACGCCCGCCGCGAAGATCGTGTCCGGGCCGGCGATCTTGCCCAACCGCTCGATGACGTACTGCGGCGCGAGCGTGCCGTCGGAGGGCTCTTCGAAGCCGAGCGGGTAGGTGTCCCGCCACTGATCGATCTGGCGCCACCAACCCGTGAGGTCGGCGCGGTTGCCGGCTTCGGCCTCGAGGGCCGGGATCAGCTCCAACAGGACCTCGCGGACGTCGCCCACGATCGGCACGTCGGCCACCCGGTTCTTGCCGATCTCGGCCGGGTCGATGTCGGCGTGGATGACGGCGGCGTGCGGGGCGAACGTCGAGAGCCGACCCGTCACCCGATCGTCGAAGCGGGTGCCCAAAGCGATCAGCAGGTCGGCCTTCTGCAGTGCCGTGACCGCGGAGACCGACCCGTGCATGCCCGGCATCCCCAGGTGCTGGCGGTGGCTGTCCGGGAACGCGCCCCGGGCCATCAGCGTCGTCACGAGCGGGATGCCGCTCAACTCGGCGAGCCGGCGCAGCTCGGCGGTGGCCCGGGCCTTGAGCACGCCCCCGCCGATGTACAGGACGGGCCGCCGGGCGGCCGCGATCATCCGGGCCGCCTCGCGGATCTGCTTGCCGTGCGGGCGCGTGACCGGGCGGTAGCCGGGCAGGTCCAGCCGCGGCGGCCAGCTGAACGTCGTGCTCTCTTGCAGGACGTCCTTGGGCAGGTCCACGAGCACCGGCCCCGGGCGCCCGGTGGCGGCCAGGTGGAATGCCTCGGCGATAGCTTGCGGGATCGCGTCGGCGGACTGGACGAGGAAGTTGTGCTTGGTGATCGGCAACGTGATCCCGGAGATGTCGGCTTCCTGGAACGCGTCCGTGCCGATGAACGGGCGTCCGACCTGGCCGGTGATCGCGACGATCGGCACCGAGTCCATGTAGGCGTCCGCGATCGGGGTGACGAGGTTGGTGGCTCCAGGTCCGGAGGTCGCCATGCAGACGCCCACCTTGCCGGAGGCCTGCGCGTACCCCTCGGCGGCGTGCCCGGCGCCCTGCTCGTGGCGGACGAGGATGTGCCGGACCTTCGTGGAGTCGTAGAGCGGGTCGTACGCCGGCAGGATCGCGCCGCCCGGGATGCCGAAAACGACGTCGGCGCCGACCTCTTCGAGCGCCCGGACCAGTGCCTGGGCGCCGGTGATTGTCACCTCGGTCATGCTCCCTCTTTCCGGTCGTGACGGTCGTCCATGCGTCGGCGCCGGGGATCAAAATCCCAACAAAAAACCCCTCGTGCCAATGCACGAAGGGCTAGCGCGCCGCGATGGTCGAAGAACCTACGCAGCGCGCTCGATAACGAGTACGAGTCGACGCACGAGGCAGACACTACACGCGCCGCGCGACGCGGTTCAACTGGGCGGGACGGCCGTCCCGGCCAGTGAGACGGGGCAATCGCTGCGAAACCGGCCCGGGAGTCGGCGCGTCGCCCGGGCGTCGTCGGCGATCCCTTGGGCATATGACGGTATTCGCGGCATTCGTGCCGGGGACCTCCCCCAGTCGGCAGGCCGAGTCCAGGGACATTGGTCCCGGACGAAAAAACTTTGTGCTCCCTCTTGTGAAATCCGCGTTGGGTCGGTTAACTGCAGGTAGCGGCTCAGCGCGATCGGGCCACCCGCCGATGGGGGCTTCACCAGGCGGTGCAAGACTGAAGTGCACTACGCGGGGGACTCCAGTTGGATCCGCGACGAAACCCGGATGGTCCCCCATGACTTCCACGCCTGTGTTGCGCGTACTCCCCACCCGCCGTCTCGAGGGCTCGGTCGCCGCCGCCCGCCGCCACCCGGTGCGGCGCATCGCGACGATCGTCGCCGTGATGCTCGGCCTGGTTGCCCCGCTCGCGGTCGCCGTGACCCCGGCCGTGGCGATGACGGTGCCGCCCCGCACCTCGTTCGAGGTTTCCGTCGCTAACGCGGTCAAGACGGTCATCAACGCCGAGCGCAAGCTGCATGGCCTTGCGCCGGTGTACATGAACTACAACCTGATCCTCTCGGCCCGCAGGCACAACGTGACGATGGCCCGCTACAACACCATGTCGCACCAGTTGCCCGGGGAGCCGTACTTCGGTACCCGGATGACCAACGCCGGCTACAGCTGGTCGTGGGCCGGCGAGAACATCGGGTGGAACTCCACGATGACCACCCGAGGCGTCGTCACCCTCGAGAAGCTGATGTACAACGAGGTCGCCCCGAATGACTCGCATCGCCGCAACATCCTGAACCCGCACTTCAGGAACGTCGGCGTGGACGTTTACCTGGACAAGGTGCATCACAAGGCCTGGCTGACGACCGATTACGGTCACCACTAACAGCCCGGCGGCACCTAGCGAGTGCAGGGGACGGGGCCGTCAATCACAGACGGCCCCGTTCGCTGCTGATCCGACCAGCTTGGCGTACTTGCGCAGGACGCCGAAGTCGAACTGGGCCTCGGCCGGCTTCCACTCTCTCCGACGGCGCTCGAGCTCATCGTCCTCGACGAGCAGGTCGAGGGTGCGTGTCGCCATCTCGAGCCGGACGCGGTCCCCGTCCTGGACGAAGGCGATCGGCCCGCCTACGGCGGCTTCCGGGGCGATGTGCCCGATGCACAGGCCGGTCGTGCCCCCGGAGAAGCGTCCATCGGTGAGGAGCAGGACGTCCTTGCCGAGTCCGGCGCCTTTGATCGCGCCGGTGATCTGCAGCATCTCGCGCATGCCCGGCCCGCCCTTGGGACCCTCCCAGCGGATGACGACGACGTCGTTCGCCTGCAGCCGTCCGGCGGCGAGCGCGTCCATGGCCGCCTGCTCGCGGTCGAACACCCGCGCGGTGCCCTCGAACACCTCGGCGTCGAAACCGGCGCTCTTGACGACCGCGCCGTCGGGTGCGAGCGAGCCGCGCAGGATCGCCAGTCCCCCGGTCCGGTGGATCGGATCGGCCAAGTGATGGATGATCTTGCCGTCTGGGTCGGGTGGCGCGATATCGCGAAGGTTCTCGGCCACCGTGCGGCCAGTGACGGTCAGGGCGTCGCCGTGTAGGAGCCCGGCATCGAGCAGCGCCTTCATCACGACCGGCACGCCGCCGATCTGGTCGACGTCGGTCATGACGTAGGAGCCGAACGGCTTCACGTCGGCCAGGTGCGGAACCTGGTCCCCGATCCGGTTGAAGTCATCGAGGCTGAGGTCGACCTTGGCCTCGTGCGCGATCGCCATCAGGTGCAGTACCGCGTTCGTCGAACCGCCGAGCGCCATGACGACGGTGATCGCGTTCTCGAGCGCCTGCTTGGTGATGAT
Source organism: Jatrophihabitans sp. (assembly GCA_036264855.1). Lineage (GTDB taxonomy): Bacteria > Actinomycetota > Actinomycetes > Mycobacteriales > Jatrophihabitantaceae > Jatrophihabitans. The sequence continues at coordinate 3,685 of DATAQD010000164.1, forward strand.
CGTGCGCGCGGTGATGCCCGCATCGACGAGGTGCACCGCCGCCTCACCGGAGCGCTCGGCGTAGTTGTCGCGGCGCGAGTCGGGCGCCGGCGGCGAGGCGCTGCCCGGCAGGGACATGCCCATGGCCTCGGCGGCGCAGGCCATCGTGTTCGCGGTGTACATGCCTCCGCACGCGCCCTCGCCCGGGCAGATTGCCTTCTCGATCTCGGTCACCTCGTCGCGGGTGATCTTGCCGGCCAGGCATGCGCCGATCGCCTCGAAGGCGTCGATGATCGTGACCGTGCGGTCGCCGACCCGTCCCGGCAGCGTCGAGCCCGCGTAGAGGAACACCGCAGCCACGTCGAGCCGCGCGGCCGCCATGAGCATTCCCGGCAGCGACTTGTCACAGCCGGCGAGCAGCACGCCGCCGTCCAGTTGCTCGGCACGGAAGACGGTCTCGACGGAGTCGGCGATCACCTCGCGGGAGACCAGTGAGTAGTGCATGCCGGAGTGGCCCATCGAGATCCCGTCCGACACCGAGATCGTGCCGAACTCCAGCGGGAAGCCGTCGGCGCCTCTGACTCCGATCTTCGCCTTCTTGGCGAGCCGGGCCAGGGACAGGTTGCACGGCGTGATCTCGTTCCACGAGGACGCGACGCCGATCTGCGGCTTGCGCCAGTCGTCGTCGCCCATGCCTACCGCGCGGAGCATGCCGCGGGCCGCGGCCCGTTCGAGGCCGTCGGTCACGATGCCGCTGTGGGGCTTGCGATGCGTCTTACGCGGTGGCTGCTCGTCGCTCACGGCTAAACCCTACGGGTACGGTTTCGACGTGTCCGCACCGATGCCGAAGGCCCGAATCTTCCGGCTGCCGGCCCTCGCGTACACCGCGGTGCTGTTCCTGCTGTTCTGCGTGCTGCCGCTGAGCTTCGGCGACAAGGCCCTGGACGCGAGCTGGACGACGGCGGTCGGGCTGCGCACGCTGGCGCTGCTCGTCCCGGTGCTCGCCGCGGTGTTCATTGCCCGCACCGCCACGATCGTGGACGGGGAGGCGGTGATCGTGCGGGCGATGTTTGGCCGCCGTCGGCTGCCCTGGGCGGACGTGCGGGGGCTGTCCCTGTCCGGCCAATCCGTGTACGCGGTGCTGGATGACGGGGCGGTGCGGCTGCCGTGCGTGACCGTCAACAACCTCGCCGAGGTCTCCCGGGCCAGCGGCGGGCGGCTGCCGGATATGCCCGAGCCGGTCCGCAAGGCGCCGCCGACTCGCCGGCGCCGGGGTTAGTAGCCGGCGGTCACCGCGTTGGTCAGCGGCTCGCCGGCGTCGAAGCGCAGCACTTGATCGCGGACCAACCGGTAGGCGCGACCTTCCCACCCGGTCGTGCCGCCGCCGACGTGCGGGGTCAGCACCAGGTTGGGCGCGTCCCACAGGGGATGGTCCGAGGGCAGCGGCTCCGGGTCGGTGACGTCCAGGAACGCCCGCAACCGGCCCGCGCTGAGCTCGGCCAGCAACGCGTCGGTGTCGACGATGCCGCCGCGCGCGATGTTGACGAACAGCCCGCCATCGGGCATCGCGGCCAGGAACTCGGCGTCGACGAGCCGGTGCGTGGCCGGCGTGTGCGGCACCGCGATGGCGACGACCTCGTGCTCAGAGAGCAGGGCGGGCAGGTCGGCGATCGCTCGCGCACCGTCTCGCGCCGTGCGCGCCACGAGCGTCGTCTCGGCATCGAAGACCCGGGCCGCCGCGGCGATCCGGGCGCCGATGTCGCCCGCCCCGATGACGAGGACCCGCCGGCCGGCAAGACCCTCGGTCACGGCCTGATCCCAGCGATGCTCGGTCTGCGCCGCTCGAAAGCGGGCAAGGTCGCGCAGCATGGTCAGCATGCCGGCCACCGCGAGTTCGGCCGTCGACGCGCCGTGCACGCCGCGTCCGTTGCACAGCTGCACGCCGGCCGGTACGACGTCGAGCCAGGGCTCCACGCCCGCGGAGACGAGCTGGATCACCTTCAGCGCCGGCAACGCGGCGAAGACCTGAGCAGGTGGAGGCGGCGCGTTGTAGCGGCCGACGAAGAATTCGATGCGCTCGGCGCCGTCGGGCGCATCGCCGGTGCCGTCCCACACCAGCACCTCGATGTGGTCCGGCAATCCGCCGACGTGGTCGACGGCATCCGCCGTAGGAAGGCTCACGATCGTCACCGATCCGAGGCTACCGAGCCGGGTGTGGGAGCGTCCCACAGGTTGACGAGGCAGACTTGGCGAATGCGCCGTGCCGGGACCACCCTGCTCGCCGGTGCGGCCACGCTCATCGTGGCCGGCTGCAGTTCGCCGGGCGGGGAGGCCGCCCCGACCTGGGTGCCGAGCCCGGCCCTGGGCAGCCGGGTTGAGGGTCCCGGCGTGCAACTGAGCCCGATCGTCCCGGTCCCCTCGGCGCCGGGCGGCAACGGACCGGGCGGAGGCACGGCCTCGAACGGGGGACGCGGGTCGTCCTCGTCGAGTGCCACCAAGAAGATCGACCCGCTGGTCGTGGCGACCCATCTGACGGCTCCGGTCGGGCTGACGATGATGATCGACGGATCCGCGCTGGTGGGCGAGCGGACCACGGGCCGCATCGTGCGGGTGCAGCCAGTCGCCGGCCAGCCGGTCCGCACGATGCGCACGCTGCACGGCATCGACGCGAGCGGCGGCGGCGGGCTGCTCGATATCGCGTTGTCGCCCACCTACGACGAGGACAACCTGATCTACGCCTACATCACGACCCGCACGGATAACCGGATCGTGGACTTCACCCTGACCGGGCCGGTGACCCCGGTGCTGACGGGCATCCCGAAGGGCAAGACCGGCAACACCGGACGGATCGCGTTCGGAGCCGACGGCAACCTCTACGTCGGCACCGGCGACGCCGGCGTGCCGACCCGGGCGGCGGACCCCGCCAGCCTCGCCGGCAAGGTCCTGCGCATCACCGACATCGGGGAACCGGCGCCCGGCAACCCGACGGCCTCGTCACCGGTCTGGACGAGCGGCCATCACGAGGTTGACGGCCTGTGCCTGGTGCCCCGCAGCGACACCGTCTTCGAGGTCGAACGCACGACCGCCACCCGGGCGGCCGAGGTCAACCTGCTCGCGGGGGGCGACTTCTTCGGTTGGCCCACTAATGCCGGGACGGTCCGCCGCCCGGCCGCCGAACTGCCCGCCACCACCCGTGACCCCGGCGGCTGCGCCGTGCGCCGCGGGCAGCTCTGGGTGACGTCATTGGACGGCAAGTCCCTGCTGGCCGGGTCGCTACTCGCTTCGCGGACCGGGACGTTGAGCGTGGGCAAGTTCTCGACGTTCCTCAAGAACCGCTACGGCCGACTCAAGACCGTCGTCGCCGCCCCGGACGGCGCGCTGTGGTTGACGACGTCCAACCGGGACGGCCACGGCAAGCCGGCCGCCGACGACGAGCGCGTGATTCGTTATGTGCCCAACTCGGCGTCCGGATCGGGCAAGTCACCGGCCTGACACCGCCGTTCAGTCGAGCTGTTCCCGGACCGCCTGCCGGATCTGGGTGATGTTGTCGCGCAGCATGTCGGACACGAGTTCGTCGGTGCGGGGGTCGGCGAGGATCTCGAGGATGACGCGCAGCGTGGTCTCGGTGGCCTGATCGATGATCCGGTCGTGGAACGGGACGAGGTACAACCGGCCGGCTGTCGGATCGTCCCGGAGCTTCTCGGCGACCATCAGCTTCAGCTCGACCCGGTTCTCCTCCAGCGCCGCGGCGATGTTGCGCGTGTAGTTGCCGGTCTGCAGCACGGACGCGACCTCGTCCAGCACCGCCATCGTTATCGGCTTCTTGACGGACTCGACGACGCGGTCGGACGCCCGATTGATCAGCCGCACGATGAACGGCTCGCGCAGCCCGCGGCGTAGCAGCGCCCGGCCGAAGTAGGCCGCGATCACCGCCAGCACCACC
>DATAQD010000111.1:0-10528 GCA_036264855.1 Jatrophihabitans sp.
GACGGTCCGGCACACGCGCCGGGCCGCCCGCAGCCGCCGGCACACCCGGTCGACGAGCGCGACGAGGGTCGCGTCCACCTCCGCGGGTGTGTGCCGACGGCGGCTTCCCAGCGCGCGCTGCGCACCGATCGAGCGCCGCAGGCGCCCGACGATCACCGGCCGGGGGTCGCGATTGTGGGCGAGCGCATGCAGGTGGTGCCCGGAGCCGGGCCCGAGCATCGAGATCAGCGCGCGCTGCTCGAGGTCGGCGACGTCGCCAACCGTGAAGACCCCGCGCTGGTGCAGCTTCGCCGCGGTCACCCGGCCCACGCCCCAGAGTCGCTCGACGGGCAGCGGGTGCAGGAACGCCAACTCGCCGTCGGCCGGGACCAGGAGCAGGCCGTCCGGTTTGGCGACGCCGCTCGCGACCTTGGCCAGGAATTTGGTGCGGGCAATGCCGACCGTGATCGCCAGGCCGACCTGGTCCCGCACCGCTGCGCGCAGGCCGAACGCGATCTCGACCGGCGTGCCGGAGACCTGCAGCAGGCCGCCGACGTCCAAGAAGGCCTCGTCGATCGAGATGCCCTCCACCAGCGGTGTCGTCCGCTCGAAGATCGCGAAGACGGCCCGGCTCGCCTCGACGTAGGCCTCGAAGCGCGGTGGCACGACGATGGCTTGCGGGCACAGCTCCCGGGCCTGCCGACCGCCCATGGCCGAGCGCACCCCGAACGCCTTGGCCTCGTAGCTGGCCGCGAGGACGACGCCGGCCCCGACGATGACCGGACGATGTCGCAGCCGCGGATCGTCGCGCTGCTCGACCGACGCGTAGAACGAGTCGAGGTCGGCATGCAGGATCACGAACGTATGTTCGTATACAAGGCGACCGCCCGTCAATGTAGCGGGACGCCAAGTCGGCTCAGTGGCGCTGCTCGCGACCCTCGCCGAGGTGCAGGAGGCGCTCAACCTCGCCGGCCTGCTGAACCTCGTCGCCCAGTAACGCGAGGCGGCGGTACCGTCGCGCGGTGCACCCGCTGGTCGTGACCCTCGCGCTCGAAGCGGGGGCGCAGGAGCGCTTCGACGCCGAGCGAGCGCGCTGGTTCCCGGCCGACCGGAGCGAGGTCGGGGCGCACGTGACGCTCTTCCAGTGCCTTCGGGGCGAGCTGGAGGAGCGGGTGCGCGTCGACCTCGTGCAGCATGCCGGCCCGCCCTTTCCCGTCGGCGTCGCCGGCGTGCTGCCGCTCAGCGGCGGGACGGCCTACGCGCTCGCCGCCCCCGAGCTCGCCCGTCGCCAGCGCGTCCTGCAGCAGTTGTGGTGGGCCGAGCTGACCGCGCAGGACCGACAGGGCTTCCGTCCGCACATCACCGTGCAGCAGCAGGTCAGTGCGGCCGAGGCGCGCGCGACCGTCACTGTCCTGCGACGCGCGTTCCGTCCGTTCCAGTTCCGCGCCGAGGGCTACCGGGTGTGGCGCAACAACGACGGACCGTGGACCGAGCTGGCCCGCATTCCGTTCGCCGAGACGTGGTGACGCTTCCGTGCGGCGCCTGATGCCATTTGCGGTGCCCGCGCCCGGCTGCGCCGGACACGATTCAGATCGGCAGGTCCTCGAGCATCTCGGTGACCAGCGCGGCGATCGGCGAGCGCTCGGACCGAGTCAGCGTGACGTGCGCGAACAGCGGGTGTCCCCGCAGCGCCTCGATCACTGCCGCGACGCCGTCGTGCCGGCCCACCCGGAGGTTGTCGCGCTGCGCGACGTCGTGGGTCAGCACGACGCGCGAGCCGGAGCCGATCCGCGAGAGCACCGTCAGCAACACGTTGCGCTCGAGCGATTGCGCCTCGTCCACGATCACGAAGGAGTCGTGCAGCGAGCGGCCGCGGATGTGGGTCAGCGGCAGCACGTCGAGCATCCCGCGGTCGATCACCTCTTCCATCACGTCACTCGACACCAGCGCCCCGAGGGTGTCGAAGACGGCCTGCGCCCAGGGTGCCATCTTCTCGTTCTCGCTGCCCGGCAGGTAGCCGAGGTCCTGACCGCCGACGGCGTAGAGCGGGCGGAAGACGACCACGCGCTTGTGGGCGCGACGTTCGAGCACCGCCTCGAGCCCGGCGCACAGGGCGAGCGCGGACTTGCCGGTGCCGGCGCGGCCACCGAGGGAGACGATGCCGACGTCGGGGTCCAGCAGCAGGTCGAGCGCGATCCGCTGCTCGGCCGAGCGTCCACGCAGCCCGAACGCCTCGCGATCCCCGCGGACCAGCCGGACCTGCTTGTCCGGGGTTACCCGCGCCAGCGCCGACCCCTTGACCGAGTGCAGGACGAGTCCGGTGTGGCACGGCGAATCGGCAACGTCGACGAAGTCCGGTTCATCGGCGAGTTCGATCGTCGCGCCGTCATACAGCGCGTCGACCGTCCCCGCCGACACGCTGAGTTCGGTCATGCCGGTCCAGCCGGTGGAGTCGGCCACCGGGTGCATGCGGTACTCGTCGGCTTTCAACCCGACCGACGCGGCCTTCACCCGCAACGGCATGTCCTTGGTGACGAGGGTGACGTCGCGGGGATGACCGGGCTCGTTGGCGAGATTGAGGGCGACGGCGAGGATGCGCGAGTCGTTGCTGTCGACGCGGAATCCGGCTGGCAGCGTCGACAGGTCGGAGTGGTTGAGCTCGACGTGCAGCGTGCCGCCCTCGTCGCCGATCCGCACCGGCGCGTCCAAACGACCGTGGGTGATGCGCAGCTCGTCGAGCACCCGCAGCGTCTGCCGGGCGAACCAGCCGAGTTCCGGATGGTTCCGCTTGCCTTCCAGCTCACTGATCACGACGAGCGGCAGGACGACCTCGTGCTCGGCGAACCGTCCTAGCGCCCCGGGGTCGGAGAGCAGGACGGACGTGTCGAGGACGAAGGTGCGCAAGCCGGCCGGCGTCTGCGGGCTCGATGGGGCAGCGGTCACGTGGCGCTCCTGACGGGGAGTCGGCGCGCGGGCGCAGTCGCGCTCGCAGCGCTGCTTGGTGACGGTTCGTCCCAGCGGCACAGCGGTAGGGACGAACCGGTCCCCTCGCTGGATCTCGCCACCGTTTCGGGACCTCCCGAGCGGCCCGGGTTGGCCGAACCGCCGTGTCGGACGCTACGTCCGCGAGCTGGGGTGATCAGTAAGGCGCGCCAGAGTCCCCGTGACGCGGAGGTTAAATCTCGGCGCCCGGCGGACCGATGGCCGCGGGGCGCGAGTCGTCCGCACCCCACTGCGACCAAGAGCCGGTGTAGAGCGCGGTGGCGCGCAGGCCGGCGAGCTCCATGGCGAGCAGATCGTGGCACGCAGTGACGCCCGATCCGCAATAGGTGATCGCCGTTCGCCCGGCCGCCGCGGCGAAGCGGGCCCGTAGCGCGTCGACGTCGCGGAACCGCCCGTCAGCGTCCAGATTCGCCGCCCACGGCGCGCTGATCGCGCCGGGGACGTGTCCGGGGCGTGGGTCGATCGCGGCGTCACCGCGCGCGAATCGTTCGCTCGTGCGGGCGTCGAAGACGGCGGCGTCGCCGGAAGTGGTGGCCGACTCGACCTGGTCGGCGGTCACGAAGCGGTGCTCGGGCCAGGCTCGCGGGAGCCGTTGCACCGGCCGTGGTCCCGGGACCTCGGTCGTCAGGATTCCCGGCCAGGCCGCGAGTCCGCCGTCCAGCACCGCAGCCGGTTCGCCGAGGACGTGCAGCATCCACCACAACCGAGCCGCGATGGACCCGCCCGCGTCGTCATAGGCGACCACCGGGGTGCCCTCGGCAATACCCACGCGAGCCAAGGCGCCGGCGAATCGCTCGGGCGTCGCCAGCGGATGCCGCCCGTCCGGCGCCGCCGCTGGCTCCGATAGGTCGGTGTCGACGTCGAGCCACACCGCGCCCGGGATGTGCCCGGACTCGTAGGCGTCGCTTCCGGAGCGACCGTCGAGGTACCACCGCACATCGACCACGCGAACGTCGTCGAGCTTGTCGAAGAGCCACTCGCCCCCGACCAGAGGACCGAAATCCGACCCTCCTCTGGACCGGCCGCTCACGCCCCGAACCGGCGCTGTCGGGTGCCGTAGTCGCGGAGTGCGCGCAGGAAGTCGATCTTGCGGAAATCCGGCCACAGCGCGTCGCAGAAGTAGAACTCGGAGTGCACCGACTGCCACAGCAGGAAGCCGCCCAGCCGCTGCTCCCCCGACGTGCGGATCACGAGGTCGGGATCAGGCTGGCCCTTCGTGTACAGGTGCTCGGCGATGTGGTCAACGTCGATCACCTCGGCGAGTTCCTCAAGCGTCCCGCCCCGAGCGGCGTGCTCGTGCAGCAGCGAGCGGACCGCATCGGCGATCTCACGCCGGCCGCCGTAACCCACCGCGACATTGACCGTCAGACCGTCCCGCTCGGCCGTCTTCTCTTCGGCCGCCTTCAGCGCGTGGGCCGTTGCCTGGGGAAGCAGATCGAGCGCGCCGACCGCCTTGACCCGCCACGAACTGCCGGGCGCGGAGAGTTCGGCGGCCACCCCGGCGATGATGCGCAGCAACGGCTCGAGTTCCTCGGCCGGGCGCCGCAGGTTGTCCGTCGACAACATCCAGATCGTGACGTGCGCGACGCCCGCCTCGCTGCACCAGTCGAGCAGGTTGGCGATGTGCCGGGCCCCCACGACGTGGCCGTGACTGACGTCGTCAAAGCCGGCCGCACGGGCCCACCGCCGGTTGCCATCGATCATGATCGCCACGTGCTGGGGGACAGGCAGCCCTTCCAGGTGGGTCCGCAGCCGGCGTTCGTACACGGCGTAGACCGCGTCACGAACGCTCACGGCCGGCCTCGCGCCGCTCGGCGCCGCTGCGCTCCCACGCCACCAACTTAGCGCCGTCCGGCTGTGACCAACGATCGTCTCGCGCCCGCCGTCGGGGTAGTTACGGTGCCGTAACCTTGGCTTGGTGACGACGACCGACCCGGTACCGTCCGGGCCCGCCGCCACGCTCGCAACCGCGGCGGCCGAGCTGAAGCCCCGGTTACGGGGCTGGCTGCACGCCTATGCGGCGGCGATCTCGATCGCGAGCGGTGCCAGCCTGGTCGCGGTCGCGGCGGCACTGCGCGGCGGGGTCGCCGGGCTGGTGACGGCGATCTACTGCGCCACGGTCACGATGCTGTTCGGCACGTCGGCGCTTTATCACCGGCGCGCGTGGAGCCCTCGTGCTCACGTGCTGATGAAGCGCCTCGATCACTCGATGATCTTCGTATTCATCGCTGGCACCTACACGCCGATCGCGGTGTTGACGTTGCCCCCGGTTGCGATGACCGCGGTGCTGATCGCGGTGTGGTCCGGAGCGCTGGTCGGCGTCGGCCTGCAGACGCTCTGGCCGGCGCACCCGCGCTGGCTCTCGGCGCCCTGCTACATCGCCCTCGGGTGGGTCGCAGTATTCGTGTTCCCCGACCTGCTGACCAACGCCGGCGTCGCGGCGTTCGTGCTCATCGCGGCCGGCGGCGTCGTCTACACGGTGGGCGGCGTGGTCTACGCGGTGAAGCGGCCGAACCCGTATCCCGGCGTGTTTGGTTTCCACGAGGTCTTCCACCTCTGCACGCTGATCGCGGCGATCTGCCACTACGTGGCCATCTGGCTGGCCGTCTTCGCCCGCTGAACGTCCCTTCGCCGCCCGCCTCGGCCAGGCGTTGGCGTGTCTCCTCGATTCGGTGTAATGATGTAATTACCATTGCACAGTAAGGAGACCGGCATGCACGGACATGGACACGGACACCGGGGTGGGCGGGGCTTCCGCGGAGCGGGCGGGTGGCAGCAGGCGGACCTCCCGCCGGCCGACGACGCCCCGGCCTGGCTGATCGGCCGGCTGCCCGACGACTGGTTCGTCGGCGAGCCGACCGTCACCGTCGACCGCGAGGAGATCGTGGTGGTCGGTGAACTCGCCGCACCGGAGGGCACGGACGAGAAGTCGGGCGCGGCGGCGGCGCAGGGGCGGATCGGCCGCTTCCGCGAGGAGACCCGCGACGCCCGCATGAAGATCGCCGACGAGGCGGAGGCGCGCTACGGGCGCAAGGTCGCGTGGGGTGCGTCGATCGGCGACACCCAGACGCTGTTCACCCGCCTGGCCGTACCGGTCATGACCCGGCTGCGGCATGAGGAGCGCCGGGTGCTGGACACGCTCGTGGACGCCGGGGTGGCCCGGTCCCGCTCGGACGCGCTGGTCTGGTGCGTGCGGCTGGTCGGGGAGCACACCGACGAATGGCTGGCCGGCCTGCGCGAGGCGATGGCCGAGGTCGACAAGCTCCGGGCCGAGGGCCCGAGTTTGTAATCTGCCGGGGCGGGATCTTCGCGCGAGTGCTCATCGCGTGCGGGTTGTCTTATCCGGGCGGTCCAGCTCAATGACGACGGAGGGCCTGCTCCAGTTCGGCCACATCGGTGACTGGTAGATCGCAGACCATCCCGCGGCAGACGTAGGCGGCAGGCAGCCCGCGCACGAGCGGGCGGTCGGCCAGCAGGGGCAGTCCAGCGGCATCCGGGCTGCCGCTGAGCACGACCGCCCCAGGCGGGCGCAGCCGCCAGGCGAGCTCGGTGAGCGGACCGCCGGCCGGCTCGCCGACGATCGCCACCTGCACCGGGCCGTCGACCAAGGCTTGCGCCGTTGCCAGCGCCCAGCCGAAGAAGCGCGGCTGGCGGGTGCCGAGCTCCCCCAACGTCCGGATGGTGTCCTCCGCGCTCTGGCGATGGCCGTTCGAGCCGGTGAGCGCCGCGTAGGACACCAGAGCCGCAGCGAGGGCGCTGTTGCCCGACGGCGTCGCGTTGTCCGCCGGGTCACGCGGCCGGCTCACGAGCTGCTCGGCATCATCCGCGGTGTCGTGAAACCCCCCGCCGTCCGCGGCGAAGTGGGCCACCGCGACGTCGAGCAATCGGCCGGCCGCGGCCAGCCATTGGGGGTCGACCGTGGCCTGGTGCAGCACCAGCAGTCCCTCGGCGACGTCGCCGTAGTCCTCGGCCACCCCGCGCGCTGAGCCGACCGCCCCGTCGCGCGACGTACGGCGCAACCGTCCGTCCACCACGTGCACCTCGAGCACCAGTTGGGCACACTCGACCGCGGCGGACAGGTACCGCGGTTCGGCCAGAAGCATCGCCGCTTCGGCCAGCGCCGCGATCGCCAAGCCGTTCCAAGCCGCGACGACCTTGTCATCGCGTGCGGGTTGCGGGCGCAGCGTGCGCGCCGCGAACAGCCGGGTCCGCAGGTCGTCCCACTTGCCGACGGCCTCGGGATCGTGGCGCAGTTGCAGCGTCGACGACCCGTGCTCGAACGTCCCCATGTCGGTGACCTCGAACAACTCCGCGGCCGCGCTCGCGTCCAGCCCGAGCACCTCGGTGAGTTGGGCCGGCGTCCACACGTAGGTGAGCCCCTCCACGCCGTCGGTGTCGGCGTCCAGCGCTGACGCGAAGCCGCCCTGCGGAGTCCGCAGATCGCGCAGCAGGAAGTCGGCAGTCTCGCGGGCCACCCGTTCGGCGAGCGGCGCACCCGTCCGCCGCCACCAGTGCAGGTAACCGCGCAGCAGCAGGGCGTTGTCGTAGAGCATCTTCTCGAAATGCGGCACGACCCACGCCCGGTCGACGGAGTAGCGGGCGAACCCGCCGGCCAGTTGGTCATACATCCCGCCCCGCGCCATCGCGTCGAAGGTCTGCTCGGCCATCGCCAACGAGGTCGGGTCGCCGGTGCGCTCGTGCTGGCGCAGCAGAAACTCCAGGACCATCGACGGGGGAAACTTCGGCGCGCTGCCGAAGCCGCCGTGGACGCGGTCGAACTGGCCGACGAGCAAACCGGCCGCGCGATCGAGGTCCACCTCGCTCAGCAGCGTCGCGGCCCCGTCCAGAGGTGCCTGGACTCGGTTGAGCGCGTCGACGATCCGCTCCCCGGCCGCCGAGACCTCGGCCCGGTCCTCGCGCCACGCCTGCGCGACGGTCTCAAGCAGCCTGAGGAACTGCTCGCGCGGGAAGTACGTGCCGGCGAAGAACGGCGCCCCGCTGTGGTCCAACAGGCAAGTCATCGGCCACCCGCCATGCCCGGTGAGCGCGGTCGTGGCCTCCATGTACACCGCGTCGATGTCCGGACGCTCCTCGCGGTCGACCTTGATGCTCACGAAGTGCTCGTTCATCACCGCCGCGATTGCGTCGTCCTCGAAGGACTCGTGGGCCATGACGTGGCACCAGTGGCAGGCCGCGTAGCCGACCGACAGCACGATGGGCAGGTCGCGGGTGCGGGCTTCGGCGAACGCCGCGTCCGACCACTCCCACCAGTCGACCGGGTTCTCCGCATGCTGGCGCAAGTACGGCGAGGTGGAATTCGCGAGCCGATTCACACCACCAACCTTGCCAGGCCGCACGGACACGCCCGGTGATCATCGATCACTTTCTGTGAGTACTGAGATTTACCTTACGCGCATTTGACATCAGGCAGGTCGCGGCGGAAAGTGACACCTGCGGCCGGCGTGTTGACAACGTGCCACGGGCCGCTCCAAGGTGGGCAGTTCGCGCGGGGAGTGCGATCATGCCGAGCTCGCGGATCACCTCCCCGTCCGAGCTTGGAGTGCCGTGATGGATCGCCCGGCCCGGGGTCGCAGCCTCGTCGCGACGGCTGTGGCCCTCGCCGTCATGGGCGCGATGACGACCGCCGCCGCCGACCCCGCACCGACGAGTCCGACGCCGGCGACCGGTACGAGTGGGCTGACGGCCGCGGTCGGCGGCTCGGCCGTGCTGATCGTGCACACGTCCGGCGGCACTCACGCGCTGCGCGCCGATCTCGCCGGCTCCACAACCCGCGTCCGGCACGACTTCGGCGTGCTCCATGCATTCTCCGTCCAGGTCCGCGGCGGGGACGTGTCGAGCGAGATCGCTCGCCTGCAGGCCATGCCGGGCGTGACGAGTGTCGAACGAGCCGTGCAGCGAACGTTCACCGCAATGGCGACGACCGACCCCGGCCTGGTCAAGCAACAGTCGTACCTGGACGCGGTGCGGGCACCCGCGGCCTGGCAGACGCAGCACTCCTCGCCGACGATCAAGATCGCGATCGTGGACAGCGGCATCGACGTCACGCACCCCGATCTGCAGAACAAGATCGTCGGCACGTACAACGCGTCGGACCCCACCAACCCGGCGATCACCGACGATGTCGGGCACGGAACCTTCGTCGCCGGTGTCGCGGCCGCGCAGACCAACAACGGAGTCGGCGTGGCCGGTGCAGGCTACGACGCCGCCATCCTCGGCGTGAAGGTCGCGGCGACCGACGGGTCGATCACCATCGACGACGAGGTCGCCGGCATCAAGTGGGCGGCCAACCACGGCGCCGACATCATCAATCTCAGCCTCGGCGGCCCCGACTACAGCAGCGCCGAGCGGTCCGCGGTCTCCTACGCCCAGAGCAAGGGTGTCCTCGTCGTCGCCGCCGCCGGCAACGACGCGACCTCGGTGAAGCAGTATCCGGCGGCCTATCCGGGAGTCGTCGCCGTCGGGGCGATCGACACGGCCACCCACACGCGGGCCAGCTTCTCCGACTTCGGCCCGTGGGTCACGCTCGCCGCCCCGGGCGTGGGCATCTACTCGACCACCCCGCGGGCCGGCTCGGAGTTCTTCCCGAACCGGACCGGGTACAGCACGGGAGACGGGACGTCGTTCGCGTCACCGATCGTCGCGGGCGAGGCCGCGCTGCTGAAGGCGCAGAACCCGACCATGAGCCTGGCGCGGCTGCGGGCGTCGCTCGTCGAGTCGGCGCACGGGTATGCGGCGGCGCACCTCGGCGCTGGTCTGGTCGACTTTGCCCGCGGACTCGCGCACGTCCCCCCGAACAGCGTCCCGACCAACGTCACCCCAGAAGGCACCAGCAACTCCATCCACGTCGTCGCCACGTCCACGGCCCCCAAGGTCGCGTTGCGGATCGGCTCGGCGCCGTTCCTGCCCGCCGTGCCGGTAGTCAACGGCCAGGCCGACATCAAACTCCCATCATGGGGTTACCCGAACGGGGCCCACACGCTGTACGCCGTCGACTGCACGGCCTACGACGAGTGCAACACCTCGGCCGCGACGGCCACGGTCGTCCTCGACAACGCCGCGGCCGAGTTCACTTCGCCGACCGAAGGTGAGACCGTCACCGGCCGGTTCACCGTGCTGGCGACCCATCCGGGCGGCGGGGCGGTGCGCCTGCTGGTGGATGACACGGTCGAGGGCTTCGACAAGTCGGCGCCATACACGTTCACGCTCAGTGCCAGCGCGTTCCGCGATGCGCCCCACACGATGCGGGTGCAGTTGTGCTCGCTTAACGGTCGGCGCTGCTCGAGCCCGGAACCCGCCCCGGTGACCATGACGACGGTCGCCCTGCACCCCGCGATCGCCCAGCGCAATCCGTTGGTGATCAGTCCGAACGGCGACGGCGCGAAGGACATCGGGACACTCGGGTTCTCGCTGCCCGACGCCGAAGCGGTCCGTGTCGAGGTGTCCGATGCGCACGGGACGGTCGTGCGGTCGGCCGCTCTGGGCAACCTGGGCGCGGGCCCGCACACCTGGATCTGGCACGGACGGA
>DATAQD010000119.1:0-7636 GCA_036264855.1 Jatrophihabitans sp.
CGCGCCCCGGCACCCTCGCCCCGTGACAGACGCACCGCTGCTCGAGCTTCGCGGTATCACCAAGCGCTTCGGCAGCCTGGTGGCGAACGACGGCATCGACTTCGACGTCCGCGCGGGCGAGGTGCACGCACTGCTCGGCGAGAACGGCGCCGGCAAGTCGACGCTGATGAACGTGCTCTACGGGCTGTACCAGCCCGACGAGGGCGAGATCCTCATCGACGACAAGCCGGTGGTGTTCCGGGGGCCGGGCGACGCCATGGCCGCAGGCATCGGCATGGTGCACCAACACTTCATGCTGATCCCGGTGTTCACCGTGACCGAGAACGTCATGCTCGGGCACGAGCAGATCAACCCGGCCGGGTTACTGAACCGCCGGCGCGCACGCCGCCAGGTCATCGAGATCTCCAAGCGGTACGGACTCGACGTCCCGCCCGACGCGCTGGTCGCCGACCTGCCCGTCGGGGTGCAGCAGCGGGTCGAGATCCTCAAGGCCCTCAGTCGCAACGCGAAGCTGCTCGTCCTCGACGAGCCCACCGCGGTGCTTACGCCTCAGGAGACCGAGGAACTGATCACCGTCATGCGCTCCTTGCGTGACGGGGGCACGTCCATCGTGTTCATCAGCCACAAGCTGCACGAGGTCCGGGACATCGCCGACAAGATCACCGTGATCCGGCGCGGCGCGGTCGTGGGCGTGGCCGAGCCGAGCGCGTCGGCCGGTGAACTGGCCTCGCTGATGGTCGGGCGGCCCGTGCAACTCGTCGTCGACAAGGACCCGGCCGAACCGGGCGATGTCGTGCTGGACGTCCGGGACCTGAGGGTGGTGGATCCCAACGGTGTGGTCCTCGTCGACAGCATCTCCTTCTCGGTCCGGGCCGGCGAGATCTACGCGATCGCCGGCGTGCAGGGCAACGGCCAGACCGAGGTCGTCGAGGCGTTGGTCGGACTGACGATCCCGACCAGCGGCGCGATTGCGATCGACGGGCAGCAGGTGACGACGCTGTCCACCGACGAGGTGCTGGACATCGGCGTCGGCTACGTGCCCGAGGACCGGTTGCACGACGGTCTGGTCGGCTCGTTCACCGTCGCCGAGAACCTCGTTCTGGACGTGTTCGACAAGCGGCCGTTCGCGGCCCGCGGCTCGCTGAACCTGGGCGAGATCGCGCGCAATGCCGAGGCCCGGGTCGAGGAGTTCGACGTGCGTCCGCCGACCCCGCAGGCCGCGGCCAGCACGCTGTCCGGCGGCAATCAACAGAAGGTTGTCCTCGCCCGTGAGTTGTCGCGTCCGCTCAAGCTGCTGATCGTCGCGCAGCCGACCCGGGGCCTCGACGTCGGCTCGATGGAGTTCGTGCACCGCCGGATCGTCCGCGAACGCGACGAGCGGACCGCCGTGGTCCTAGTGTCGACGGAGTTGGACGAAGTGCTTGGCCT
The DNA here is from genome assembly GCA_036264855.1 of Jatrophihabitans sp. GTDB lineage: Bacteria > Actinomycetota > Actinomycetes > Mycobacteriales > Jatrophihabitantaceae > Jatrophihabitans. Next base: position 1,429 of record DATAQD010000119.1, read on the forward strand.
CGCCGACCGGATCGCGGTCATGTACCGCGGCCGGATCGCCGGCGAGGTCCCGGGCGGTACGTCGGCCGAGGAGATCGGGCTGCTGATGACCGGATCGACCGCCGGGGAGGCGAGGGCGCACGCCACGCCGTCGCGCCCAGCGGCGACCGGCGACTTCGAGGTGGGTGACGCGCCGTGACAGCCGAGACGATCATCGAGAGCGACGAGGAGCCGCGCCCCCCGAGCGGGCCGCGCAGTTGGCCACGCCGCGTGCGGGATGCCTACCTGTACGGCAACGAGATCGTCGTCACCGCGCTCGCGTTCCTGTGCGCACTTGTGTTCGGAGCGATTCTGATCGCGATCGCCGACGCTCCCACCCGCAAGTCGCTGGGGTACTTCGGCAGCGCGCCCGGCGACACGTTCAGCAACGCCTGGAAAGCGATCTCGGCGGGGTACTCGGCGTTGTTCCGCGGCTCGATCTTCAATACCGACTCGCTGTACTCCAACGGTCACGTCGCGGTGTTCGGGCCGATCTCGGACACCCTCGTCAACGCGGCCCCGCTCATCCTCGGTGGGCTCTCCGTTGCCGTTGCCTTCCGGGCCGGCCTGTTCAACATCGGAGTCCAGGGCCAGCTGATCATCGGCGCGATCTGCGCGGGGTACGTGGGGTTCACCTATCACCTGCCGGCCGGGATCCACCTTCTCGCGGCGCTCGCCGCCGGCACCCTCGGTGGCGCCATCTGGGGCGGCATCGTCGGCCTGCTCAAGGCCAGGACGGGCGCCCACGAGGTGATCACGACGATCATGCTCAACTACGTCGCGGTGTACCTGCTCGGTTACCTGCTCGGTATCAACGGCTTCCAGGCGCCACACCAGACGGAGGCGACGTCGAGCCCGGTCCTGAGCACGGCGCGGTTGCCGCACCTGTTCGGCGACCTGCATGCGGGCTTGATCATCGCGATCCTGGCCGCGATCGCGTGCTGGTGGCTGCTGTCGCGCTCCACGCTCGGCTTCACGATCCGGGCCGTGGGCGCGAACGCGTTCGCCGCACGCACCGCGGGCATGAACATCCCGCGCAACTTCACCACGGTCATGATCATCTCCGGCGCGCTGTCCGGCCTGGTGGGCTGCTCGCAGGTACTGGGCACCCGGCTGGTGGTGACGCAGGACGTCGACGCCGGCTTCGGCTTCGACGCGATCACGGTCGCGCTGCTCGGGCGCGGCTCGCCGCTGGGGACGGTTCTGGCCGGCTTGCTGTTCGGCGCGTTCCGGGCCGGTGGGGTGGTCATGGCGTCGCAGACCGCGACGCCGTCCGACGTCGTCTCCGTCATGGAACCGGTGATCGTGCTGTTCATCGCCGCGCCGGCGCTGATCCGCGGCATCTTCCGGCTGCGCGCTTCGCGCGGCGGCGGAGTCGGCCAGCTGGCGAAGGGATGGAACGGGTGAGCGCGCCAACCACCGAAGCTCCGGACGAAGCGCTCGTCGTCTCCCACGAGGTCGTCGAGGTCCGGGCGTCGGCGCGCCGCCGACTCGTCACTGGAGGAGGCATCGTCCTCGCCGGGATCGTGTGCTTCCTCGCGTGGGGACTCGGAGCGCGCAACGGCGACGCCGCCTTCCTGATCTCGCAGCTCGGGTCCGACCGGTTCCAGATCCCGACCATGCGCTTCCCCGGGGGTGGCGCGGCGATGGTGTTCGGCGCGGTCATCGTGCTCCTCGGCGTCGGCCAGGTCGTGCGCGGCTACTCCAAGCGCCAGATGCGCTGGGTCATCTCGGTGACCGTGCTCCTGTTCGTGCTCGCGTTCCTGTGCTGGGCCGCGACGGGGGATCCGTCGAACCCGATCAGCCTCAGCGGATTGGTCGGCAACTCGGTGATCGCCTCGATCCCGTTCATCCTCGGTGCGCTGTGCGGCATCGTCTGCGAACGCTCGGGTGTGATCAACGTGGCGATCGAGGGCCAGCTGCTCGTCGGGGCGTTCGCGGGGGCGCTGTTCGCGTCGTCGGCCCACAACGTCGGCATCGGCATCATCGCCGCCGTGCTCGCCGGTGCCCTCATCGCCGTGCTGCTGGCCGTCTTCGCGATCCGGTACCTGGTGAACCAGGTCGTCCTCGGCGTCGTGCTCAACACCTTCGCCCTCGGCCTCACCAACCTCGGCTACCACTCGATCATGCAGAGCAACCCGGACCAGTACAACGGGCTGACGTCGCTCCCGCCGATCGAGATCCCGCTCCTTGCCGACATCCCGATCATCGGTCAGGCCTTGTTCAACGTGAACATCATCGTCTACATCACCTACGGGCTGATCGTCGCCGTCGACGTTGCCCTGTTCCGTACCCGGTGGGGATTGCGCACGCGCGCGGTCGGTGAGCACCCGAAGGCCGCGGACACCGTGGGCATCAAGGTGAACCGGACCCGCTACCGCAACGTCATCATCGGTGGTCTCATCGCGGGCTTGGGCGGAGCGTTCCTCACCATCGGTGGCTCGCTGCAGTTCAACACCAACATCTCCTCCGGCAAGGGCTTCATCGCCCTGGCCGCTGTGATCTTCGGGCGCTGGAGCCCGCGCGGCGCGATCGCGGCCGCGCTGCTGTTCGGGTTCACCGACCAGCTGCAGATCACGCTCGGTATCGTCGGCACGCCGGTCACGATCCCCTCGGCGTTCTTGAGCATGGCGCCCTACCTCGTGACCGTCTTCGCCGTCGCGGGGGTCGTCGGTCGGGTCCAGGCGCCGGCCGCCGACGGCGTGCCGTACGAGAAGGGATGACGATGCCCGACATCGATTGGCCGCTGCTGCGCCGAGCGGCGCTGGAAGCCATGGGACACGCGTACGCGCCGTACTCCCAGTTCCCGGTGGGGGCCGCGGCGCTTGTCGATGACGGCCGGATCGTGACCGGCTGCAACGTCGAGAACGCGTCGTACGGGCTGGGGCTGTGCGCCGAGTGCGGCCTGGTCTCGGCGCTGCACGGCAGCGGCGGCGGCAACCTGGTGGCATTCGCGTGCGTGGACTTCCGGGGCGAGGTGCTGATGCCGTGCGGGCGCTGCCGGCAGCTGCTGTGGGAGCATGGCGGGCCCGACCTGCTGGTCGACACTGCCGAGGGCATCAGGCCGATGACCGAGGTCCTCCCGTTGGCGTTCGGGCGCGAGGACCTGCCCCTTGGCTGAAGTGAGTGAGCAGCGAGGCGAGCGATGAGCGGAGCGAACGAGCGATGAGCGCGAGCGCGAAGAGCCAGCACAATTTCGATGCGGTTGACGTGATCCGCGTCAAGCGCGACGGCGGCGCGCTGAGCGACGCGCAGATCGACTGGGTGATCGACGCGTACACGAGCGGCGTGGTGGCCGACGAGCAGATGTCGGCGCTGGCCATGGCGATCCTGCTGCGCGGCATGACACCGGCCGAGATCGCCCGGTGGACGGCGGCGATGATCGCGTCGGGCGAGCGCCTCGACCTCTCGCTGGTCAGCCGGCCGACCGTCGACAAGCACTCCACCGGCGGTGTCGGCGACAAGATCACACTTCCCCTCGCCCCGCTGGTCGCCGCGTGCGGCGTGGCCGTGCCGCAGCTCTCCGGGCGCGGGCTCGGGCACACCGGCGGCACGCTGGACAAGCTCGAGTCGATCGCGGGTTGGCGGGCGGGCCTGAGCAACGCCGAGTTCCTCGCCCAGCTGGACTCAGTCGGCGCGGTCGTGTGCGCGGCCGGCGACGGTCTGGCGCCGGCTGATCGCAAGCTGTACGCGCTGCGGGATGTGACGGGCACCGTCGAGTCGATCCCGCTCATCGCCTCGTCCATCATGAGCAAGAAGATTGCCGAGGGCTCGGCGGCCTTGGTCCTCGACGTCAAGGTCGGAACCGGGGCGTTCATGAAGTCGCTGCCCGAGGCGCGTGAGCTGGCCCAGACCATGGTCGAGCTCGGCGCCGCCCACGGCGTGCAAACCGTGGCCCTGCTGACCCACATGTCGACCCCGCTCGGGCTGGCGGCGGGCAACGCCCTCGAGGTCGCCGAGTCGGTCGAGGTCCTGGCCGGCGGTGGTCCGCCGGATGTCATTGCCCTGACCCTCGCCCTGGCCCGCGAGATGCTCGACTGCGCCGGGCTCACCGACGTCGATCCGCTCGATGCGCTGCGTGACGGCCGGGCGATGGACGTGTGGCGGGCAATGATCTCGGCGCAGGGCGGCGATCCGTCCGCGCCGCTGCCGGTCGCGCGCGAGAAGCACGTGATCACCGCGGAATCGTCCGGGGTGCTGACCCGGCTGGACGCGCTGGCGGTGGGTGTCGCGTCCTGGCGCCTGGGGGCCGGGCGGGCCCGCAAGGAGGACCCGGTGTCGGCCGGAGCGGGCGTGGTGCTGCACGCCAAGCCGGGCGACTCGGTGACTGCGGGTCAGCCGCTGTTCGAGCTGCACGCCGACGAGCCGGCCCGTTTCGCCCGGGCGATCGAGGCGCTCGACGGCGGCTACGAGATCGGCGAGCGGGCCCTGCCGACGCCGCTCGTGCTCGATCGCATCGCCTGACCGCCCTCAGTCGCGCTGGCCGGCCCTCAGTCGCGCTGCTCGAACTCGGCGATCGCGACGAGGGTCATCGCCGCCCCGATGGCCACGATCACCGCCGCGCACATCAGCGTCGGCACGGGCCAGCCGAACCAGGTGATTCCCGGGTCCAGCCGGGCGCGGGTCGCGGGCGGCAGGCTCAGGTGTCCGAACACCGCATGCCGGATCGGCTCCACGGCGTAGGTGATCGGGTCGAGCCGGTTGAGCACGGCGAGCCACGGGGGCAGGTCCCGCACCGGGAACAGGGCCCCGGACAGGAAGAACAGCGGCATGACCAGCATCTGCGTCAGCGCCATGAACGACTGGATCTGGGTGATCCGGGCGGCGATCATCACGCCGAACGCGGTGATCGTGTACGCGAGCAGCAACTGCAGGACGAATACCTCGATGATGAGCGACACCGAGTACGGGACGTCGACCAGCCCGGCCAGCAGGATCACCAGCACGCCCTGGAACGTGGCCACCGTGGCCCCGCCCAGGCACTTGCCGAGCACGATCGAGCTGCGCCGGATCGGTGCAACGAGCATCTCGCGCAGGAAGCCGAACTCGCGGTCCCACACGATCGACGCCGCGGAGAACATCGCGGTGAACAGCACCGCCATGGCCAGGATGCCGGGATAGAGGAAGGTCCGGAAGCTGGTGCCGGGCGTGCTGCCGGACGCGAGCTGGGAGAGTCCGGTGCCCAGGACGAAAAGGAAGAGTAGCGGCTGCACGAGTGACGTGACCATCCGCAGCCGGTCGCTGGCGAAGCGCACGATCTCGCGCTCCCACACCACTTTGATCGCGCGCAGCTCCCCGAGGAACGAGTGCTCGGGGACGCGCGCGGTCTGCAGCGTCGTGACGGAGGAAGCCATCAGCGGGACCGTCCGAAGATGGCCGCGCTGCGGCGCTGGTTGGCCATGTCCCCGCTTTCGGCGTCGCGGATCGACGTCCCGGTGTAGGACATGAACACGTCGTCCAACGAGGGCCGGGCGACGCTGACCGAGCGGATTGGGACCGGCAGCTCGGCGAACAGGCGGGGTACAAACTGCTCGCCGGCGGCCACCGCGAACGTCACGGCGCCCTCGCTCATGCTCGGGTCGAGGCCGAAGTGTTCGCGCAACAAGGCGATCGCCCGCTCGTCGTCCTCGGTCCGGATCCGCACCCGGTCGGTCCCGACGCTCGCCTTGAGATCCTCCGGCGTGCCCAGCGCGATCAGCGATCCGTGGTCGATGATCGCGATCCGGTCGCAGTACTCGGCCTCGTCCATGTAGTGCGTGGTGAGGAAGATCGTGATGTCCTCGGTACGGCGCAGCTGCCCGATGTAGTCCCAGATCGACGCGCGGGTCTGCGGGTCGAGCCCCACCGTGGGCTCGTCGAGGAACAGCACCCGCGGCGAGTGCACCAGGCCTCGCGCGATCTCGAGCCGGCGACGCATGCCACCGGAGAATGTCGAGACCTTCGCCTCGCGCCGGTCCCACAGCCCGACCAGGGTCAGCACCTGGTGCATCCGGTCGGGAAACGCCGCCCGCGGCACTCCGTACAGCTCGGCGTGCAGGCGCAGGTTGTGCTCGGCGGTCAGGTAGTCGTCGAGGGTGGGGTCCTGGAAGACGAGGCCGATGTTCCGGCGCACCTGGGCCCGCTGCCGCACCACGTCGTAGCCGGCGACCCGGGCGGTGCCGGCGGTCGGGTCCACCAGCGTGCAGAGCAT
>DATAQD010000017.1:0-10086 GCA_036264855.1 Jatrophihabitans sp.
GGTCCGTCCGGTCCGCCGACCCGGTGGTCCAGGTCGCCCAGCCGGCGCAGGTCGTCGCAGAGCCGATCGATGAGCTCGCGATTGCCGCCGGCCTCGACGACCAGCCGGGCTCCGCCGACGGCACACAGGACAGCCGCGGCCGCGTCATGCGGATCGCGGACCGTCCCGATGCAGACGACTTCCGTGCCCGGCGGGGGTCGCCGCCAGCCTGCGACGACCCGGCCGCCATCCCCGCTAAGGTCGGCGGCGACCTGGGCGGCCGAGCCGGGCGGGTGGTCTTCCAGGACGATGAACCGGACCTCGCGCCCGCTCATCGGGTCGGCCCCACGCCGGCGAGCGAGGCGGTCTGGGCGCGACTCGAGGTGCCGAGTTTCGCCGCGGCCGACGCGAGCTGGGTCACCACCGTGTGCCGGGAGATCCCCAGCCGGTGGGCGATCTCGGCGTTGGTCAAGCCTTCCGCGACCAGCCCCAGGATCTGCCGCTGCCGATCGGTGAGGACGCTGCCCGGCGCGCGGGTCCTCGCCGCCGACCGCCGTTGGCCGGCCGCCCGCAGCGACCGGTGGATTCGGGCGAGCAGCGGGTGCATTCCCAGCTCCTGGGCCCGCGCCTCGACGGCCGTGAGCAGGCGCACGCCCTCGGCGATGTCGCCGGAGCGCCGCACCGCCTCGCCCTGCGCCCAGAGGCAGCGGATCTCACCCCGGCGGTGGTAAGGCGCCCACCGCCGAGCCGCGTCGTCGAAGTGCTCCGCAGCGCGGACCGCGTCACCGGCGTGCAGCGCCCGGATGCCCTCCACCTCGGGCGGGATCGCCGTGAGCATCGGACGGGCCTGCGCACCGGCCGGTCCGCCGGGATCCCGGCCGAGCTCGACATGGGCCCAGGCGCTGGACACCCGGAAGAAACCGACATTCGGGTCACCGTCAGGGCCGGTGACGTATTCCTGCGCGTACCCGATAGCGCGTTCGGGCTGACCGCCCCACAGCGCGGCCTCGGTCCGCACCCAGGTCACCTGCATCCGGCCGCGGAAGTCCTTCGCCACGGTCTTCTCGGCCGCATCGATCCGGCGCAATGCCTCGTCGATACGACCCAGGTCGATGAGGGTGATGCAGAAGGCCTCGAGCAGCTGGTCCCGGGCGCGGGGCTCGAGGGCCAGGGCGAGCAGCTCCTCGCAGGCGAGGACGCGGTCGTAGGCGCCGGCATGGAAGTCGAGGGCGGCGAGGGCGACCTCGAACCCGTGCTGCCATTCACCGAGGCCCAGCTCGCGCGCGCGGTCGATGAATTCGCGGCAGACGCGCCGGGCGACTGTCGGATCACCGCTCGATTCGTTGAAGCTGATCAGGTTGTTCGCGGCCAGGAACTCCGTGCTGGTGTCGCCGGCCGCGCGGGCACCGTCGATCGCGCGGCGCAGCGCGTCCTCGCCGCCGGGTCGGTCGGCGATGGCCACCGCGGTTCCGTAGAGGTATTCGGCGCGGGGCACGTCCACGCCGGTGGCGCGGGCCAGCTCAAGAGCGGCGTTCGTCTCGGCGAGCCCGGCTTCCAGGTCACTCTCGATGAAGATCGGCACCCGCGAGTGCTCGATTCGCAGCCGGACCTCGGTCTCGGAGCCGGTCCCGCCGGCCAGCGCCAGCCCAGCGTTCAGGGCGTCGACCAGTCCTTGGGCGTCGCCGCCGGCCCAGGCGCCCCGGGCCCGCAGCAGCTGGGCCTGGGCCTGGGCGTCGACGTTGTCGGGGCTGATCAGGTCCAGGGTGCGCAACACCCCGTCCCGGTCATGCGCGTCCTCGAGCGCCCGGGCCGCGCGCAGGCGCAAATCATCGGCCTCGGGGTCGGTGGCGCACGCGGCCGCCACGGCCAGGTGGCTCGCGCGTTCGGCCGGACGGGTGGTCGCCGCGGCGGCGCGCATCGCCGCGTGGAAAGCCCGCTCGGGCTCGCCGGCCAGGGCGAAGTGGCGGGCGGCCTCGCCGTCGTCGTCGACGGTGCGGGCGATGCGGGAGTGCAGGACGCGCCTCTCGTCGGCGTCCATCCGCTCCACGGCCAGCTCGGCGAGCAGCGCGTGCCGGACCTCGACACCGGCCGGCCCGAGAATGGCGAGCTCGGCCTCCAGCAGGCTCTTGACGCCGGCGTCCCCGAGCGCCGCGGGGTTGACGGGTCGCCCGGCCAACGCGAGCAGCGAGAACGCCTCCTGGCCGACCGCGTCCAGCCGGCGCAGCCGGGCCGCGAGCGCGAGCCGCAGACTGGCCGACGGTTCGCCGGTCGCGGCGAGTTCGCGCAGCAGCAGGGGGTTGCCGCCGGTGCGAGAGATCAGCCGGTCCCGTCCGGCCGGGCCGAGATCGGGACGCAGTTCCTGGACGAGAGCGGCGGATTCGGCCGCGTCGAGGCCGCCCAGTTCGATCAGCGTGAACCCCGCGGCCCGCAGTTGTTCGACGCACCGGTCGGTGCCGGCTTCGCCGGTCCGCACGCCGCACAGCATCCCGACCCGGCCGGCCAGGTGGCCGACAACGTCCAGCGTCGCGGTTCCCGCCCAGTGCAGGTCGTCGAGCACCAGGATCGCGTCACCGACGGCCGGCTCGACGTCGCCGGCCACCGCCGTCGGGTCTCCGTCGATCATCGGGCGGCCGAGCGCGCGCTCCAGGGCGAGGTAGTCCAGCCAGTCCAGCGTGGACAGGGCCCCACCCTCGAGGATCGCGCGCGAGCTCGCTTGTGCCGCCGCCCGGAGGACGGTGGTCTTGCCGACGCCCGCCTCGCCCACAACGACCGCTGGCGAGTCCTGCGCGAGCAGCCGGGCGAGCCGCTCGAGTTCCGCGCGTCGTCCTACCGGCACGGCCGCCATGATCGCACGCTGTGATCTTCGCGCCCACTCGAACGGGGACATGACAAGGCCCGTCGCGCCGGAGCGGGACGGGCCTCGGAAAGGCAGCGCAGCGGTGTCAGCCGCGGGTGACCTTGCCGGCCTTCAGGCAAGACGTGCACACCTTGAGCCGGCGACGTGTGCCGGGCGCGACGAGCGCGCGCACGGTCTGCACGTTCGGGTTCCACCGGCGGTGGGTACGGCGGTGCGAGTGGGACACGGACATGCCGAAGCCCGGACCCTTGCCGCAGACATCGCAGACGCTGGCCACTGTGGAACTCCTTGCGAGCGAGAATGAGGGTGTGCGCACCCGGGCGAATGAGCCGATCACGGGCCAACCGGTTTCCGGGCAACCTGAGCAGTCTATCGGCTGCGCGTCGCCGCGGCCAAACCCGGGCCGTCCCGCGGCTTTGGCTCAGCGTCGTCCCCGGCCAGTATCCTGCGGCGGACCGACAGGGGTGATCGTGCTGGACGCGCTGGATGCCGAGGCTGTACGCCGGTGGAGCCGCGCCGCCGTCACCCTGCTCGACGCCCGCCGGGCCGAGATCGACGCCCTGAACGTCTATCCGGTTCCGGACTCCGACACCGGGAGCAACCTGCTCATGACGCTGCGCGCCGCCGACTCGGCCGTCCAGGCCGCCGTCGACGAGGATCCGGGGGCCGACGCCGCCGCGGTCCTGGCCGCGATGGCCGACGGCGCCGCCCGCGGGGCGATCGGCAACTCGGGGTTCATCGTCTCGCAGATCCTGCGCGGACTCGCCGACGCAGCGGGCAAGGCGTCGCACTGCGACGGGCGGGTCGTGGCGTCGGGCCTCGACCTCGGCGCCACGCTCGGCCGCAGCGCCGTCGTCAAGCCGGTCGAGGGCACGATCCTGACCGTCGCCCGCGCGGCCGCGACCGGCGCGACCGGTGCCGACCTGGCCGCCATCGTCACGAGCGCGCTCGTCGAGGCTGACGCCGCCCTGCAGCGCACCACGGATCAGCTGGCCGACCTCGCCGAGGCCGGCGTCGTGGACGCCGGCGGGCTGGGCCTGGTCGTGCTCCTGGACGCTCTCGCCCGGACCGTCACCGGCGTGATCACTGCGCTGACCCCGGTGCAGGCGCCACGGCGATCCGTCGACGCGGTGCGTGAGGCGGGCAGCCAGCAGTTCGGGTTCGAGGTGCAATACCTGCTCGAGGCGCCCGGGCCGGCCGTCGCGGTCCTGCGCCAGCAGCTGGACGAGCTCGGCGATTCCGTGGCCGTCGTCAGCACCGGCGAGGCGCTCTGGAAGGTCCACGTCCACGTCAATGACGTCGGCGCCGCGATCGAAGCCGGGGTCGAGGCCGGCCGCCCGCACCACATCACCGTCGTCCGGTTCGTCGATCAGACCCAGGCCGACCACGGCGCCAGCGCGGTCGTCGCCGTCGCGCCCGGAGCCGGCCTCACTCATCTGTTCGAGGCCGAGGGCGTGCACGTGGTCGAGGGTGCGGCCGAGGACCTTCCGTCGGTCGATGACGTCGTGGCCGCGATCCGGGCGACCGGCGCGCGCGAACTCGTCCTGCTGCCCAACGCGTCGCGGGTCACCGGTGTGGCCGAGGCGGCGGCCGACCTCGTCCGCGCGCACGGGATTCGGGTATCGGTGGTGCCGACGCGCTCACCCGTGCAGGGACTTGCCGCGATCGCGGTGCACGATGCCAGCCGCCGCTTCGACGATGACGTGGTCGCGATGGCCGAGGCCGCCGCCGCCACCCGGTACGCGGAGGTGACGATCGCGCGCGCCGAGGGGCTGACCGCGGTCGGGATCTGCCAGCCCGGCGACATCCTGGGGCTCATCGACGGTGACGTGGTTGAGATCGGCCGCGGGATGATGGCGGTCGCCTTCGGCGTTGTCGACCGGCTGCTCGGCGTGGGCGCGGAACTCATGACGATCGTGGTGGGCCAGGGCGCTCCGCCCCGGGCCGGACGGGTGCTCGAGGACCATGTGCGGGCCCGGGCTCCGTTGACCGACGTCAGCGTGTACGAGGGCGGCCAGCCCGATTACCCGGTGATCATCGGGGTGGAGTAATGCCGACCCTGGACTCGAAGCTCGCCGACACGGTCGGCGGGCGCACCGCGAAGGCGCTGGATAAGGCGTTCGGCATGCAGACGGTGCGCGATCTGCTCGCGCATTACCCCCGCCGGATGGCTGAGCGCGGGGAGCTGACCGAACTGTCCTCGTTGCGCGTCGACGAGGACGTCACCGTCGTCGCCGACGTCCTGAGCAAGGAGATCAAGCGGTCGGGCTCGGGACCCCGGCTCGAGGTTGTGGTCGGCGATGGACGCGCGAACCTGCATCTGGTCTTCTTCGGCCGGCGCAGCATGTGGCGCGACAAGGACCTGCTGCCCGGTCGGCGCGGGTTGTTCTCGGGCAAGGTCGGGACGTTCAACGGCAAGCGCCGACTCGTGCACCCCGAGTACGTGCTGCTGCGCGGGGACGCCCTGGACGCGGTCGAGGCCGATGTGTACGCCGGGCGGCTCATCCCGGTGTATCCGGCCACACAGACGGTCCGCACCTGGGTCATCTCCGGAGCGGTGCGGCATGCGCTGGAGGTTCTGGACCGCGTGCCCGACCCGCTCGCTCCCGAGGTGCGGGCTCGCCGTGGCCTGCTCGACAGCGATGCGGCGCTGCGGGCGATGCACGAACCGGACGACTATCAGCACTGGCAGGCGGCGCGGCGTCGGCTGGCCTGGGACGAGGCGATGGGCGTGCAGCTCGCCCTCGCGCAGCGGCGGTGGATCGCCGGGGCGAACCCGGCGGTACCGCGTCCACGTAAGGCCGGCGGCCTGCTCGATGCCTTCGACGCCCGGCTGCCGTTCACGCTCACCACCGGACAGCGCGAGTTGGGTGACCTGTTCGCGCAGGAGCTGGAGCTGGACCATCCGATGCACCGGCTGCTGCAGGGCGAGGTGGGCTCCGGCAAGACCGTGGTGGCCCTGCGCGCCATGCTGCAGACCGTCGATGCCGGGGGACAGGCGGCGCTCCTCGCCCCCACCGAGGTCCTGGCCGGGCAGCACGCCCGCACCATCGAGACGCTCCTCGGCCCGCTCGCGGGTGGCGGTCAGCTCGGCGGCGCCGAGACCGCCACGCACGTCGCTCTCCTGACCGGATCCTTGCCCGCCGCCGCGCGTAGGCGCGCTTTGCTCGACGCCGCCGGCGGCGCCGCCGGGATCGTCATCGGCACGCACGCGCTCATCCAGGAGCACGTGGCGTTCGCCGATCTCGGACTCGTCGTCGTCGACGAGCAGCACCGCTTCGGTGTCGAGCAGCGCGACGCGCTGCGCGGCAAGGCGACCAAACCCCCGCACCTGCTGGTCATGACCGCGACGCCGATCCCACGCACGGTGGCCATGACGGTGTTCGGCGATCTCGAGACGTCGACGCTGACCGAACTCCCGGCCGGACGGGCCGGGATCGCCACCAGCGTCGTCCCCACCGCCGAGAAGCCGGCCTGGCTCGAACGGGCGTGGCAGCGGATCCGCGAAGAGGTCGCGGCCGGGCGTCAGGCCTACATCGTGTGCCCGCGTATTGGCGCCGACATGACCGATTTCGAGGGCGAGTTCCCGGAATTCGAGGCCGACGAGGACGCCGGGACGAAGTCGCGGCGGCCCCCCGTCGCCGTCAGTGACGTGCTGCCGATGCTGGCCGACGGTCCCCTGCACGGACTCCGGCTGGCCGCGTTGCACGGCCGACTCTCGCCGGACGAGAAGGACCGCACGATGAACGACTTCACGGCCGGGCGGATCGACGCCCTCGTCGCCACCACCGTCGTCGAGGTCGGCGTCGATGTCCCCAACGCGACGGTCATGGCGATCCTGGACGCGGACCGCTTCGGGGTCTCGCAGCTGCACCAGTTGCGCGGCCGGGTGGGGCGGGCCGGGCACGCCAGCCTCTGCCTGCTCATCTCCGACGCCGAGGCGGGTACGCCGGCACGGGACCGGCTCGAAGCCGTCGCCGCGACGACCGACGGGTTCGCGTTGGCCCGCCTCGACGTCGAGCAGCGCCGCGAGGGCGACGTCCTAGGCGCCGCCCAGTCCGGGCGGCGCCGCCAGCTCAAGCTGCTGTCCTTGCTGCGCGACGAGGAGTTGATCACCGCCGCCCGCGCCGAGGCGGCGGACATCATTGCCGCCGACCCGATACTGGCCGGGCATCCGCTGCTCGCCCAGCAGGTGGCCGCGCTGGTCCGGGACGAGCAGGCCGAGTACCTGGAGAAGGGGTGAGCTCGCTGCTACGGCTGGAGACGTCCGCGCGTCGTCGCGCTGCGGCAACCGGAACCGCGGACAACCCGGGGTGGGCGCGGGCGTGAGGATCGTCGCGGGGCTCGCCAAGGGGCGCCGCCTCGCGGCCCCGGCCGCCGGTACCCGGCCGACCTCCGACCGGGCCCGCGAGGCCCTGTTCAACTCCCTCACCGCGCTCCTCGACCTCGACGGCGCCCGGGTCCTCGACCTGTTCGCCGGCACCGGGGCCGTGGGTCTCGAGGCGCTGTCCCGGGGAGCCGCGGAGGTGGTCTTCGTCGAGTCCGAACGCGCCGCCGCCGACGTCCTGCGGCGCAACGTCGACGCCGTCGGCCTGGCCGGGACGCGGATCGTGCGACGCCCGGCCGCGCCCTACCTGCGGGGCCCGGCCGACGCGCCGTTCGACTTCGTCTTCGCCGACCCGCCCTACGCCTTCGAGGACGGCGCGCTGGACGGTCTGCTGGACCGCCTGGTGCGCGGCGGCTGGCTCGCGCCGCAAGCCGTCGTCGTCCTCGAACGGGCGGCCCGCGGCCGGCCGCCGGCCTGGCCGAATGAGGTCGACGCCATACAGGATCGGCGTTATGGCGAGGGCGTGCTTTGGTACGGTCGCCGACGATGAAACCCCCTGGGCAGGACACCGCGAAGGTGCGCCGGGCGCTGTGCCCGGGCTCCTTCGACCCCGTGACGAACGGGCACATCGACATCATCGGCCGGGCGGCGAACATCTACGACGAGGTCGTCGTCGCGGTGTTCGTGAACCAGTCCAAATCCAGCCTGTTCAGCGTGGACGAACGCCGCGACATGCTGGCCGAGGTCACCGCCAGCTACCCGAACGTCACGATTGACGTCTTCGAGGGGCTCGTCGTCGACTACTGCCGCGTCCACGACATTCCGGTGATCGTCAAGGGCCTGCGGGCCGTCAGCGACTTCGACTACGAGCTGCAGATGGCGCAGATGAATCGGGGCCTCGCCGGCATCGACACGCTGTTCATGCCCACCAACCCCGAATACAGCTTCCTTGCCTCTAGCCTGGTCAAGGAGATTGCGAAGTGGGGCGGCGACGTGTCGTCGCTTGTCCCGCCGAACGTCCTCAAGCGGCTGAAGGAGCGCTCCGGCTCCGCCGGGTGAACGGGGGCAAGTCAGTGGCCGACGAAGCATTGCGCCGCTCTGACGAACTGCTCAGCGAGCTCATCGAGATCGTCGAGACCGCCCGCGCGATGCCGATGTCGGCGTCCTGTGTGCTGCCGCGCGAGCGCGTTCTGGACCTGCTTGACGAACTCCGCGAGGTGCTGCCCCCGGAGATGGACGAGGCCCGCACCGTCATCGCCACTCGCGAGCGCCTGCTCAAGGCCGCCTACGAAGGCGCGGCCGAGATTCGCGAGCGCGCGGTGACGGCGGCCGACACGGTCCTGGCCGACGCCGAGCATCGGGCCGGGCAGATCCTGGGCGCCGCCCAGGCCCAGGCCGACGAGGTCGTGCAGGCCGCCAAGAACGAGCACGGCCGCCTCGTCGCCGCCACGACCGTGCATCAGGCGGCGGCGCACGCGGCCGCGGTCCTGCGCGCGGACGCCGAGCAGTACGAGGCCCAGATCAGCGCGCAGGCCCAGCAGTACGACGAGCAGATCCGCTCCGACGCCGACCGCTATGCCCGCGACGCCCGCTCCGAGGCCGAGCGCTACGCCCTGAAGCTGACCGGCGACGCCGAGGACTACGCCGAGCGCACCCTCGACGAGCTGTCCGCAGTCCTGCACCGAGCCGCCGCGACCGCCGAGCAGGGCCGCACCACGCTCGCCGAGCGCCGGGCCACCGCATGGAGCGCCAACGAGCGGGGGGCCGGGCCGTCCGAGGACGGCGAACGCTCGCCGATTTCGGCCTGAGTCCGTTCCTGAGCTAGGCTGAACGACGGTCTCGATACTGATCAGTTCGTAGTCGCATGCCCGAGAACACAACACCGATGCAGCAGACAACCCGCCACGCCGCACCGCGTAGCCCGTTTGTCTTCGATCTGCGCGAGCTTGGCCGTCGGCCCGGCGCGCTGCAGGAGTACCGGCGCTCTGTTCCCGCGCCTGGTGGCCTCGGACTCGATCTCATCGGGGTACCGGAAGGTGCCCCGCTCGAATTGGAACTCCGGCTCGAGTCGGTTACCGAGGGCGTGCTCGTCACGGGCACGGTCACGGCGCCGCTCACCGGCCAGTGCGGGCGGTGCCTCGACCCGGTCTCCGATGAACTCGTCGCTGACGTCTGCGAGCTGTTCGCTTACCCGAACAGCGCGACGGACGAAACGACCGAGGAGGACGAGATCTACCGGGTCGACGGCGACTTGCTCGACGTCGAGCCGGTAGTGCGTGACGTGGTGGTCCTGGGCGTGCCCTGGACGCCGCTGTGCCGGCCGGATTGCGCCGGTCTCTGCCCGACCTGCGGGCAGAGGCTGGACGACTTGCCGGCCGGGCACGCGCACGATGTGATCGACCCGCGCTGGGCCGCGCTGGCCGAGTTCACTCCGGTGGACCAGCCCGCACAGCCCGGAGCGTCCGGACCGTCCGACGAGTAGTACGACGAACAGGGAGTAAACCGACGTGGCCGTCCCCAAGCGGAAAATGTCGCGCAGCAACACCCGGGCCCGCCGCTCGCAGTGGAAGACCAGTGCTCCCACGCTCGTGCGCTGCCCCAACCGCGCCTGCGGCGAGATGAAGCTGCCCCACACCGCGTGCTCGAACTGCGGCCAGTACGACGGCAAGCAGGTCTTGGCCGTCTGACCGGGCGGCGTTAGATCCGGACCACAGCCTTGTCCTCGATGCGCGAGCCCGCCGACCCGAGCGGGCTCGTTGCCGCGCTCGGCGTCACCGTCGACGCCGAGCTGTTGCGGCGCGCGCTGACCCACCGCTCCTACGCCTACGAGCACGGCGGCCTGCCGCACAACGAGCGGCTCGAGTTCCTCGGTGACGCCGTGCTCGGCATCGTCGTCACCGACACGCTCTACCGCGCGCACCCG
>DATAQD010000134.1:0-1571 GCA_036264855.1 Jatrophihabitans sp.
GCGGCCGTAGTCGATCCCGACCTCGGGATCGAAGAGGAACTGGTGCCCGGCCGGCAGCGTCAACACGATCGGGAACGTCGGCGGCGCGATGACGTCCGGGTGTCCGAGGGCCTGCGCCGCGGCGCGGTCGCGGTAGACGGGGTTGGGGTCGTTCACCGCGTCGGCGAACTCGCGGATCTTCTCGCGGCCCACTTCGTAGGTGGGCGTCGGCGGATAGACCCGGCCGATGTGTGACTGGTCGACGGGCATGCAGCGAGGCTAAGGCATCGCCGAGTCAGTCCACCTCATCGGCGAGCGTGTTCACCACCGGGAACGGCGGGGGTCCGAAGCCCGCGACGCGGGGCCGGCCCCACGGGTCGACGTCGGACAGGGCGGTCTCGATCTCGGCGAACGGGGTCCGTAGCCGGACGCGGCGGGCTCCGGCCGCGATCAGCGGGGCCACCTGCGGCGACGCGGCCACCCGTCCGTACCAGCTGTACCTGCCGCTGATCGGGTCGAAGTGGCCGCCCAGCTTGACCGTCACCGGGATGGCGGCGTCGCCGTCGAGCAGTTCGGCGGGGCCGTCGTAGCCGTCCTCGTCCGGATCGTCGCGCTGGTCGGTGCTCTGATCGGTCATGACTTCGGCTCCGCTGCACTAATCGCGCCCAGCGGGAGGGGTTCGTCGAAGCCAACCCGGATGCCGAAGTCGCGCGCGGAGCCCTCGACCAGGTGCCACACGCCGACCGTGATCAGCTCGGCCACCCGCTCGCGCGGCATCGTCCGGTGCTGCAGCCACCAACCGCCGGTGGCCTCGACGAAGCCGACGATGCCGTAGGCGCCGGGTTCGGCCTGCTCGCCCTCGACGCCGAAGAACATCATCAGCAGCTTCAGCAGGCTGGCGACGTTGTCGGCCAGCGTGGACTCGACCGAGTCGAGCGAGGAACCGGTCTGGCGGCTGCGGAGCAGGTAGTAGAGGTTCGGGTGCTCGTCGAGCCAGCCGACGATGACGTCGACGACCGAGGCGATGATCAGGTGCGGGGTGCTTTCGGGGGTGATCTGCAGCTTCGGCAGGACGCTGTCGAGGACCGACGTCACGACGTGGTCGGCGATGGCCTGACGCAGGTCCTCGCGATCGCGGAAATAGCGATACAGCACGGTCCGGCTGACCCCGGCGACCTCGGCGATCTGCTCGGCACTCGCCCCGGTCCCGTAGCGGTCGATCGCCTCGGCGCCAGCGGCCACGAAGGCGGCGCGCCGGGCGGCCCGGTGCTCGGTCCAGCGCAGCCGCCGCCCGTCTGGGGCGGGTGGGTCGCCCTGCTCCGGCGTGCGCACCATCGCCTCGCCCTTCGCCGACAGTGTGGGTACCTCCAGCCTACTCGCCTACTAGCGACACGCTGTTACGGATAGTACGCAGCGCAGCGTGGACGAGCCAGTGGGTCAGTCCGGTCGGTCAGGTACGGGCAGCAGTCCCCGGGGTGATCGGCGCTGCCTGGGTGGGTCGGTTTGGGCTGGGTCTCGTTTTCGGGGTTTTCTGTTTCGGTCGGGGTTGGGTTTGTGAAGGGCGCGGCGACGAGGCTGTTTTGGTTCTCGGC
>DATAQD010000145.1:0-10897 GCA_036264855.1 Jatrophihabitans sp.
GCCGCGTTCTGGACCAGCGTGATCCGGCCCGGAGCCTCTCCGAGCGTGCCTTCCACCTCGTCGTGGCCGTCGTGCCCGACGAGCAGCACCGTGTCGCCGCGTCCGAGGAAACGCCGGGCCTCGCTGTGGACCTTGGCGACCAGCGGGCAGGTCGCGTCGATCACGTTCAGGCCGCGGCGCTGCGCCTCTTCACGCACCGCGGGCGCGACGCCATGCGCCGAGAAGATGACGGTCGTGCCGTCGGGCACCTCGTCCAACTCGTCGACGAAGACCGCGCCCTGGCGTTCAAGATCGGCGACCACGTGCGTGTTGTGCACGATCTGGCGCCGCACGTAGATCGGTCGCGAATAGCGCTGCAGGGCAAGTTCGACGATCTCGATCGCGCGCTCGACGCCCGCGCAGAACGACCGTGGTCCGGCGAGCACAACCCGGCGGGGCCGGGCGATTGCCGACCAGCGCAGCAACGCCGGCCCGGTGCGCCGCAACGTGACCAGTGCTTTGACGCCGGCGGGCACCGTCTTCAGCCGGGCTACCGGTGTGTACGCGGTGTCGGCGATGACGCGCACGACCGCGATCGGGATCCGGTCGGGGTGTTCGGCGAGCGCGCGCACGACGGCGGCCGACTCCATGTCGACGGCGATCGCACCGGTGGCCTTGAGGCGCTCGCGTTCGCTGACGCTGTGGACGATGTGGTCGGTGCTGATGATCGGCCCGCTGCTCACCCGCAGGCCGAGGCGGCGCAGTTCGGCCACCAGCGGCGCGGCGCCGCGCAGCACGGTGCGCCCCTTGTCGTCGCGGACCTCGGTGGCCACGACGACGTCACCCGCGCGCAGCGACGGGTCGAGCCCACCGGCCACACCGGCCACCGCGACGGCACGCGGCGCGAGGCGCGCCAACCGCGGCAGCCATTGGGCGACCCGTCCCGGTCCCATCCCGCACCGCTCGACGACGGCGTCGGGCAGGGTCGCGCGCAGCGCCGCGTACTCGCTGCGCAGCGCGGTGACGACGAGGAAGGGGGTGGTCATGGCTGCGGCAGCCTCGTCGCGGTCAGGTACCGGCCGAGGGCGCTGATCGGGAACACCAGGCGGTACATCTCGTAGTTGATGTAGAAGTCCCCCGGGAACCCGGTGCCCGTGAACGCATCCTCGTCCCAACCCCCGTCGTCGCGTTGCTGGTCAACCAACCAATCCACGCCGCGCTGTACCGCAGCGGCGTGCGGGTCGACCGCGAGCAGCGCGAGCAGGGCCCACGCGGTCTGCGACGGCGTCGAGATTCCCCGGCCGCGCCAATCGTCGTCGCGGTAGGAACGGAGGTCCTCGCCCCACCCGCCGTCGTCGTTCTGGTGCTGCTCGAGCCACTCGACGGCGCGCTGGATCGCCGGGCTGTGCCGGTCGATGCCGGCGGCGACCAGGGCGGGGACGGCGGCGCCGGTGCCGTACACGTAGTTGGCCCCCCAGCGGCCGAACCACGAACCGTCCGGCTCCTGAGCCGCGAGCAGCCAGCTGACCCCACGCTCGGCCGCCGCCGTCTCGGCCAGACCCAGCTGGCCGAGCATCTCGACGACGTGCGCGGTGACGTCGGCCGACGGCGGGTCGATGACGGCGCCGAAGTCGCTGAACGGCAGCTTCTCGACCAGCCGGTGGGTGTTGTCGGCGTCGAAGGCGCCCCAACCCCCGTCCCGGGACTGCATGCCGACCGTCCAGCGAATGCCCCGCTCGACCGCCGCCGCCGTGCCGGCAACCGTCTGCTCGCCCACCCGGTCCAGGGCGAGCACGACCTCAGCGGTGTCGTCGATGTCGGGGTAGCCGACGTTGGCGAACTCGAACGCCCAGCCACCGGGCGCCAGGTCGGGACGTCGCACCGACCAGTCGCCGCGGACGCGGACCTCCTCACCCAGCAACCAGCGCGTCGCCTGGACGACCGCGGGATCGTCCGGGCTCTGCCCAGCATCGAGCAACGCGGTCACCGCCAGGCAGGTGTCCCACACCGGCGACTGGCAGGCCTCCAGCCGGCGCAGCTCACCCTCCGGCGCCGTCTCGCGGACCAGGAACCCCTCGAGTCCGTTGACCGCGGCAACGAGCGCGGGATGGTCAAGCGGGTAGCCGAGCAGGTGCAGCGCGAGGATCGAGTACACCCACGGCGGCTGGATGCCTCCCCACCCGCCATCGGCCTCCTGACGGGCGAGGATCCACTCGGCCGCGCGGCGGAAGGCGCTCGCCCGCCCAGGCTGCACCGGTGACCGGTCGTAGAGCTTGAGGACGCGGTCGAGCGCGTTGAAGGCGGTCGTGACGACGCCCCGCTTGCGAGTCGCCGGCCGGGTGCCGCTGCGGAGCTCGATGAGCGAGAACGGCAGCGGCCGGACCGGGCGCAGCGTGGCGACCACCGTGATCGGAACCACGGTCTGACGGGCCCAGCACCCCCAGTCGTAGACGTTGAGCGGCATCCAGGATGGGAACAGCACGAGTTCGGGCGGCATGGCGGGCAGCTCGTCCCAGGACCACTCACCGAACAGCGCCAGCCAGATCCGCGTGAAGACCCGGCTGGCCTCGATCCCTCCCGCCGCGAGGATGAACTCGCGGGCGGCCCTCATGTGCTCGAGGTCGGCATCGTCGCCGGCCAGCCGGAGCGCGGCGTAGGCCTCGATGGTCGTCGACACGTCGCCGGGTCCGCCGACGAACGTCGACCAGGTGCCGTCGCAGCGTTGCTGGGACCGGATCCAGCGGGCGGCCGGCTCGAGGTCGACCGGCTCCAGGATGCCGAGGAACTGGCGCAGCAGAAGGTCCTCGGCGTCCATCGTCACGTTCGTACGGAGTTCCCCCTTCCACCACCCGGCGGGCGACTGCCGGTCGAGCAGGTGTTCGCGGGCGCGCTTGACCGCCTCCGCTACGTCGACCTCGTCCGCGTGAGCCTGTGCGGTCACGAGACCCTCCTTTTCGTGATTCGCGCGTGAATCAACGGTCGCGGTTGACGATGTAGGTGGCGACGGCCGCGAGCTCGGCGGCCGGTCCGGGGAGGAGTTCCAGCGCGTCCAGGTGCGCGAGGGCGGCCGCGATCCGGGCGTCGGCCTCGCGAGCGGCCCAGTCGAGACCGCCCGCGTCCGAGATGAGCTGGGTCGCGAGGGCGACGTCGGCCTCGGTGGCGGGCGCGCCGGCGGCGAACAGCTCGGCAAGCTGCGCGGCGGCGGCTGAGTCGGCGGACAGGGCGGCGACGATCGGGGCGCTGCGCTTGCCCGCGCGCACGTCCGACGACGAGGACTTGCCCGTCCGCGCGGGATCGCCGACCACGCCGAGGATGTCGTCGACAAGCTGGAACGCGAGTCCGAGCTCGTGCCCGAACGCCGCCAGCCGGGCAACCATGTGCTCCGGCGCCCCGGCGGCCAGGGCGCCGATCGAGGACGCGCAGGACAGCAGCGCGGCGGTCTTGCCCGCTTCCATCGCGAGCACCTCGTGCAGCTCGACGGCATTGCGGCGTTCCAGCTGCAGGTCCTGCGACTGACCGCTGATCAGGAGCTGGGTCGCCTCGAGCAGGCAGGGCAGGCTCCGCCGGCCCGGCAGCCCCCACTCCGCCAGCACGTCGATCGCCAGCGTCAGCATGGCGTTCCCGGCGAGGATGGCCTGACCCTCACCGAACGCCACCCAGCCGGTCGGCCGGTGCCGCCGCTCGACGTCGCGATCCATCACGTCGTCGTGGAGCAGCGAGAAGTTGTGCACGAGCTCGACCGCTACCGCGCCCGGAAT
Organism: Jatrophihabitans sp.; assembly: GCA_036264855.1. Classification (GTDB taxonomy): domain Bacteria; phylum Actinomycetota; class Actinomycetes; order Mycobacteriales; family Jatrophihabitantaceae; genus Jatrophihabitans. Next base: position 3,738 of record DATAQD010000145.1, read on the forward strand.
GCCGCTGTCCGGGGTACCCATGACCGCTTCGGCCGAGAGCACCGCGAGCGTCGGGCGGATCGCCTTGCCGCCGCCGGCCTCGGTCGAGCGGCCGTCGACGTCGCACCAGCCCATCTGATAGCGCGCGATCAACCGCATCTGCGGGTCGGCCAGCCGGTCCACAGCCAGCTCCAGCGCCGGCTGGACCAACTCGCGGATCCGGCCGAGCGCCTGGGGGGTCCGGATCATCTGCCGCGTCATGCCGCGAACTCCATTGCCTCGTGAGCGGGAATCTGCAGGGCAGCTTCCGCCGCGGTGATCCCGCTGCGGACGGCGCCTTCCATAGTGTCGGGCCACCCCGTGTCCGTCCACGCCCCTGCTAGCCATACTCCTTCAGGGCCCGCCGCCGGGCCAGGCCGCAGCGCCCAGCTGCCGGCGGACTGGCGGAACGTGGCCCGCCGCTCACGGGTGACGAAGGCGTCGACCACCTCGGCGCCGCCGGCGCCGGGCAGCAGCCGCGCGAGCTCGCCGACGAACCGCTCGGACACCTCGCGGCTGGTCTGGTCGACGATCGACTCGGCGGCGGAGACGGTGACGGCGAGGTACTGCCCCTGCGGCCGGATCGCGGGCAGGCCCGAGCTGTCCGTGCGGTCGAAGAACCACTGCACGGGCGAGTCGACGGCCGCGGCGAAGGGCAGGTCCGTGACCCGCCGGTCGTAGACGACGTGCACGTTGACGATCGGCGACGCGCCCAGACCGGCCGCCGCCGCGGCGTCGCTGGCGGCGAGCGTCGGCGCCGCGGCGAAGGCATCGCGGTGCGGCACGGCCAGCACCACGGTGTCCGAGCTCCAGGTGCGCTCACCGGCCGCGCTTCGGGCGCGGACGGCCCCGCCCGGCTCGACGGCCTCCACCGAATGCCCGACCAGCACCTCGACGCCGGCCACGTCCAGCGCGTCTCGCGCCGCCGACGAGTGCAGCCGGCCCAGCGGCATCGAGGCGTACCCGACGTCGGCCGCGGATGCGTGATCGAGCAGGCCGGTCCGGAACACCTTGGCCGCGAGCGCCAGCGAGGCCTCGTCCGGCGCGAGGTTCAGGGTCGCGGTGGCCAGGATCCCCCACAGGGCGCCGATCGTGGCCTCGTTCTGGCCGTGCTCGAGCAGGAACTCGGCCAGGGTGCGCAGGTCGAGGCTGCGATCGCCCGGATCGAGCCGGCGGAGCGCGAGGGCACCGCGGATCACCCGCAGCCGGTCGGCCGGCCCGAGCAGCCGGTAGCCGGCGAGGGCGGCACCGAGGTGGGCCGGCGCCGGCACACCGGGCAGGCGGCTGAGCCGGGCCCGCTGCCCGTCGCCGCGCAGCACCGGAATGTCCAGTCGGTCCTGGAGGACGACCAGGTCCTGCACCCGCAACCGTCCCAACAGCCACCGATACGCCTCGCAGCACCGCAGGAACACATGCTGGCCGTTGTCGACCGACAGCCCGTCACGCGTGAACGAGAAGGCGGCCCCGCCGAGCCTCGGGCGCTTCTCGATCAGCACGACCTCCCGCCCGCCGTCCGCGAGGCGCAGCGCGGCAGCGATGCCGGCGAGGCCGCCCCCGACGACTATGGCCGGCGAGTCAGCCACGGCGCCGCCCGCCCGCTAGGGCGCGTACCGCCACCAGTAGCTTGTCGCGTCCCGGAAGGGACACCCGGCCGCGCATCACCGCGTCCGGGTCGGCCGCGATGCGCTGGAGCAGCTCGCGGTAGATGCCGGCCATCGCCGCACAGCAGGCCGCGCTGCGGCGGTCGAGAACCTCCAGCAACTGCAGGCCGCGGTCGTACCAGCCCCACGCCCGCGCCGCCTCGAACCGGATCACCTCGGCCAGCACCCCGTCCTGCGGATCCAGCGTGCCGTCGGGCCGGGTGGTGAGGACGCAGCCGAACAGGTCCAGATCCTGCTTGGGCAGGTAGACCCGACCGTTGCCGAGGTCCTCGCGGATGTCGCGCAGGATGTTGGTCAGTTGCAAGGCGACGCCGAGCGCGTCGGCAAGTTCGACCGCGCGATCGAAGTCCGGACCGCGCAGGCCGGGGTCGAACACACCCAGCGACAGCCGGCCGATCGATCCGGCGACGCAGCGGCAGTACTCCACGAGCTCGTCGAGGGTGTCGTAGTGCCGACCCAGGACGTCCATCTCGCAGCCGTCGACCAGGTCTCCGAACGCGGTGAGCGGGATCGGCAGGCGGTGCGCGGCATCGTCGAGCGCGACGAGCACCGGGTCGCTGGGACGCGTCTTCGGCTCGGTCGCCGCGACTCGCGCGTCGGCCAGCAGGCGCAATTTCTCGCTCTGGGGCAGCGTCCCGTCGCCGATGTCGTCGATGCGCCGCGCGAGCGCGTACACGGCCGAGAGGGCGGTGCGTTTGGGCCCGGGAAGCAGCCGGATGCCCCACGCGAAGTTCCGCGCCTGCTCCCGGGTGATCCGCTCGCACTCCCGGTAGGCGTCGGCGATCACGGCCTGGTCGGTCACGCGATCACCGCCCCGCCATCAGCCGGGCGGCGCTGGCGAACGTGCGCAGCTTGCCCGGACGGACGGCCCGAGCCAGGACGTCGAAATCGGCGGCGCGCAGGGCCGCCGCGGTCGCCTGCCCGCCCGCGAGAAAGCCCGCGACCGCCACCCGGGCCCAGCCGTGCAGCCGATGGACCAGCGGACGCCCGGTTTCGAACAGGGCGTCGGTCCGCTCGACCTGCGTCGCGATCACCCGGCGCAGCTGTGGTGCGGTCGCCGCAGCGGTGAGGTCTGCAGGTTCGACGCCGGCGAGCCGAAGCTCGGCCGCGGGCAGGTACGTGCGCCCGGCCCGGGCGTCCTCACCGACGTCCTGACAGTGCTCGAGCACCTGCAAGCCCGCGCACAGCGGGTCGGACAGTGCGATGTTCTGCTCGCTCGCCGCGCCCGCGATGTGCAGGACGATCCGGCCGACCGGTGCGGCCGACAGCCGGCAGTAGCCGAGCAGGTCGTCGAAGGTTTCGTATCGCGCCACTCGCTGATCGACCCGGTTTGCCTCGACGAGGTCCAGAAACGGCTCGAGGGGCACCCGGCAGTCCGCGATCACCGGGGCGAGCGCCGCCACCGCCGGCAGGGCCGCCGCGCCGACGGCCAGGGCGCGGACGTCCTGCTCGATCCGGTCCAGCATCGCCAGCCGGTCTCCGTCGGCCTCGTCCCCGACGTCATCGACAAAGCGCGCGTAGTGGTAGACGCTCACCAGATGAGTTCGCGGGCGTCGGGGCAGCAGGCGCAGCGCGACCGGGAAGTTCTCCGCGCTCATCTGGGCCGCCGACCGGTCGGCGACGCGCGCGAGTTCGGCTGCGAGCGCGGGCTCGGCCTCGCTGCCGTCGACTTCCGTACCGTCCATGACCGCCTGACAGGTAGTAGAACACGTACTATGTTCGGCTAACTAATCAACGAATCGCTCATAGTGGTATATCAGAGTCTCAGGTCTCATAGTGCCTCTTCAGCACCGAATCGAATAGGGCGACAGCATGTACCGCGAAATGCAGGCTCGGCCAGCCTCGGTCGACCGGGGCACGGACCCGGTCGACGCGAGTGGGCTTTCGCCCCGCGCCGGCCTACCGTTCGACCTCGCCAGCCTCCTCGCCCGGCGTGGCGGCGAGCGGTACGAATTGCACCGCCGGTACGGCAACCCCCAGCTACCGCGGATGCTGCACGCGATCGGCTTCGACAAGACTTACGTCCGCGGCGACGGCTGCCTGCTCTACGACGCGGACGGTGCGCAATATTTGGACATGCTGGCCGGATTCGGCGTCTTCGCGCTCGGGCGAAACCACCCAGAGGTCCGCGCCGCCATCCATGAGGTCCTCGATCTTGATGTGGCCGATCTCACGCAGTTCGACGCGCCGCCGTTGGCCGGTCTGCTGGCCGAGGCGCTGCTGGCCCGGGCCCCGCATCTGGACCGCGTGTACTTCGGCAACAGCGGCACCGAGGCCGTCGAGGCCGCGCTCAAATTCGCGCGGTACGCCACCGGCAAGGCCCGCATCCTGTACGCCGACCACGCCTTCCACGGCCTCACCGCCGGCTCCCTGTCCGTGAACGGCGCCCGCGAGTTCCGGGCCGGCTTCGGACCGCTGCTGCCCGACACCGCCGTCCCGTTCGGCGATCTCGCTGCGCTCGAGCGGGAACTGCGACGTGGTGACGTCGCCGGGTTCCTGATCGAGCCGATCCAGGGCAAGGGTGTCGCCGTGACGCCGGCCGGGTACCTGGCCGCCGCCCATGATCTGCTCCGCCGGCACAAGGCGTTGCTCATCGCGGACGAGGTGCAGACGGGAATCGGCCGTACCGGCGACTTCTTCGCCTATCAGCACGACGGCGTCGAACCGGACATCGTCGCCGTCGCCAAGGCGCTGTCCGGGGGCTACATCCCGGTCGGCGCCACCCTGGCCAAGGACTGGATCTTCGAAAAGGTCTACTCGTCGATGGATCGCGTCCTCGTGCACGACTCGACGTTCGGCTCGAACGCACAGGCGATGGCCGCCGGCCTCGCCACCTTGCACGTCCTGGACCGCGACGGCGTGGTGGCGAACGCGCGCGCGACGGGCAATCAGCTGCGGGAACGCCTCGCCGAGCTCGCGGCCCGCTACGACATGATCTCCGACGTTCGCGGCCGCGGGCTGATGATCGGCATCGAGTTCGGGCGCCCCGCGGCCTGGAAGCTGCGGGCTCAGTGGACGGCCCTGCAGGCCGCTCGAAAGGGGCTGTTCGCGCAAACAGTGGTGCACGCGCTGTTCCACCGACACCGCATTCTCACCCAGGTGTCCGGAGACCACCTCGAGGTCATCAAGCTCATCCCACCGCTGACCATCGGCGAGGCCGAGGTGGACCGCTTCGTCGACGCCTTCGCCGACGTCATGGACGAAGCACACCGCGGCTCGGGCCTGGTCTGGAACTTCGGCAAGACGCTGATCAAGCAGGCCAAGATCGGCGGATAAGGCCCTCGTCCGGCGGCCGCCGTCCGGCGTCCGTGGAGCCGGCGTCCGTGGAACCCCGCCGTCCGTGGATCCCCGCCGCACCGTGGATCCCCGCCGCACCGCGATCTTGTGCGCCATGCTGCGTCCGGGCGTAGCTGCGGGCACATGATCGGGTGCGGGGGGCGGGCGAGGCGCGATCTTGTGCGCCATGCTGCGTCCCGGGGTAGCCACCGGCACATGATCGGCAGCGGGGGGCGGCTGAGGCGCGATCTTGTGCGCCATGCTGCGTCCGGGCGCGGCCGCCGGCACATGATCGGGACCAGGGGCCCGGCCCATCCGGCGATCTTGTGCGCCATGCTGCGTCCGGGCGTAGCTGCGGGCACATGATCGGGCGCGCGGCGCGGCCCAGGCGCGATCTTGTGCGCCATCCTGCCTCCGGGCGCAGCCATCGGCACATGATCGGGAGCGGGCCGACCGAGACCACGCTGCGCGCATCCGCAGCCAGCGACACCAGCGAGATCGATCCGCACTCCCGCGCTCCGGCTGGGGTGGGTTCGGCCGTGTTGATCAACGCTGTCGCTCGTATGGACACCGCAAACGAACAGAGGCCCCGGAATCCGGGGCCTCCGTCGTCAAGCAAGGTCACACGTCGTAGTAGAGCTCGAACTCGTGCGGGTGCGGGCGCAGCCGAACCGGGTCGATCTCGTTGACCCGCTTGTACCCGATCCAGGCCTCGATGAGGTCCTCGGTGAACACGTTGCCCTCGGTGAGGAACTCGTGGTCGGCCTCGAGCGCGGTGAGCACCTCGTTGAGCGAGCCCGGCACCTGGGCGATGGCGGCGGCTTCGTCTGGCGGCAGCTCGTACAGGTCCTTGTCGACCGGCGCCGGCGGCTCGATCTTGTTGCGGATGCCGTCCACGCCGGCCATCAGCATTGCCGAGAACGCGAGGTACGGATTGGCCGAGGGGTCCGGGATCCGGAACTCGATGCGCTTGGCCTTCGGGTTCGAGCCGGTGATCGGCACCCGGATGCAGGCCGAACGGTTGCCCGAGCTGTAGACGAGGTTGACCGGGGCCTCGAAGCCCGGCACCAGGCGGTGGTAGGAGTTCACCGTCGGATTCGTGAACGCGAGCAATGCCGGCGCGTGGTGCAGCAGGCCGCCGATGTAGTAGCGCGCCATGTCCGAGAGGCCCGCGTAGCCGAGCTCGTCGTAGAAAAGCGGAGCGCCGTCCTTCCACAGCGACTGGTGGCAGTGCATACCCGAACCGTTGTCGCCGAAGAGCGGCTTTGGCATGAACGTCGCCGTCTTGCCGTTCGCCCACGCGACGTTCTTGATGATGTACTTGAACTTCAGGACGTCGTCGCCGGCCTTGGTCAGGGTGTCGAACTTGTAGTTGATCTCGGCCTGGCCCGCGGTGCCCACCTCGTGGTGCGCGCGCTCGATCTGGATGCCCGCCGCGATCAGCGCGGAACTCATCTGGTCGCGCAGGTCGGCGTAGTGGTCGACCGGCGGCACCGGGAAGTAGCCACCCTTGTAGCGGGTCTTGTAGCCGCGGTTGCCGCCCTCTTCGACGCGCCCGGTGTTCCAGGCGCCCTCGATCGAATCGATGTGGTAGTAGCCCTCGTTCTGCGAGGTCTGGAAGCGCACGTCGTCGAAGACGTAGAACTCGGCCTCGGGGCCGAAGTAGACGGTGTCGGCGATGCCCGTGGTCTTGAGCCATTCCTCGGCCTTGCTGGCCACCTGGCGCGGATCGCGCTCATAGGGCTCGCCCGTGCGCGGCTCGACGATGGAGAAGTTGACGTTCAGCGTCTTCGCCGCCCGGAACGGGTCGACGTAGGCCGTCGCGACGTCCGGGATCAGCTTCATGTCCGACTTGTGGATAGCGGCGAATCCACGGATCGAGGAGCCGTCGAACATGACGCCCTCGGTGAAGAAATCGTCCGGCAGCGTCGCCGCGGGCACATTGAAGTGCTGCTGCTGGCCAGGGAGGTCGGTGAACCGCACGTCGACGAATTCGACGCGCTCATTCTCAATGAAGCTCAGGACCTCGTCGAAGATGTAGAACTCGGCCTCGGGGCCGAAGTAGACGGTGTCGGCGATGCCGGTCGTCTTGAGGTAGGCCTCGGCCTTCTTCGCGATGTTGCGCGGGTCGCGGCTGTAGGCCTCACCCGTGAGCGGGTCGTGGATGAAGACGTTGACGATGAGCGTCTTGCGGACGCGGACGGG
>DATAQD010000177.1:0-4098 GCA_036264855.1 Jatrophihabitans sp.
CTCGCCCACCAGTCGCAGGTCGATGTTGCCCGCACCGTGGACGACATCCGGCACGCGAAGGCCACTGGCCGAGTCGCCCTCGTGTTCGGGCTCGAGGCGGCGACGCCGATCGAGAACGAGCTCGACCGGCTCGACGTGCTGTTCGGCCTCGGCCTGCGCCAGATCGGGATCGCCTATAGCGATTCCAACGCACTCGGCAGTGGTTTGTCCGAGCCCCTGGACGGCGGGCTGACCTTGTTCGGCCGCCAGGCTGTCGCCCGGATGAACGCGGTCGGCCTGGCGATCGACATCTCGCACTCCTCCGACCGCACTGGCCTGGACGTCTGCGAGCGCAGCGAGGCCCCGGTGTTGATGACGCACGCCGGCGCCCGCGCGCTGTGGGACATCCCGCGGCTGAAGGGCGACGCCGTGCTACGGGCCGTCGCCGAGACCGGTGGTGTCATCGGCATGTCGGCGGCGCCGCACACCACCATCTCCTACGACCACCGTCGGCACAGCATCGAGTCGGTGATGGACCACTTCACCTATATCGCCGACCTGGTCGGGCTCGAGCACGTCGCGTTCGGCCCGGACACACTGTTCGGCGACCACGTCGGTTTGCACACGACGTTCGCGCACATGCTCGCGGGCGCGACGGCGGCCGCGCCCGAGCACCCCAAGGTGCCGTACGTGGCCGGCCTCGAGAGCCCGGTCGAGAACTTCCCCAACATCACCGGCTGGCTCGTCAAACACGGCTACCGAGACGACGAGATCGCCGCCGTGCTCGGCGGCAACATCCTACGTGCGTTGCGTGAGATCTGGCCCGAACCGCGCTGACGACCGACGGTGAGCGCATCGACCGTCAGGGCGGCAACGCGACCTTGATCGCCTGCCTGGTGTCCATCGCGGCGTAGGCGTCTGCGGTGCGCTCCAATGGCAGGGTGAGGTCGAACACAGGGGCCGGATCGATCTCGGCCGGTCGAACGTTCCCCGGTAGGCCCCCAAGGTCCGACCCGCAGTTCCGTCGAGTTTGAGTGGTCAGGACACCGAGAGAATGGCTTCGATGGCAGCCGCGGCCCGGAGCAGGGCGGCATCGTCGCCGACGCCCGCTGCGAGTTGCAGCCCCACCGGGAGGCCGTCGGGGGTCAGCCCGCAGGGCAACACCAGTGCCGGCTGCCCGCTCACGTTGTACGCGCCGGTGAACAACCCCTCGATCTCGCCTTCCGGCGTGTCGACGGGCGGGTTCTCCACCGGCGCGGGGTAGGCGACGGCTGGACCGACGAGGACGTCAACGCCGTCGAGCAGGGCCGTTGCCGCGGGTAGTAAAGTGGCGCGGCGCACCCGGGCGGCGTCCGCCCGCTCGGGCGGGACTTCCGCGCCCTCTTGCAGCAGCCGGAGGGTCGTGGCTCCGAAGTGCTCCGGCTCGGCTTGCACGCGCTCGCCGTGCACCTGCCACGCCTCGACCAGCAGGATGTCGATCAGGCAGTCGTTCAACTCGGTCAGCGGCGTGGCGTCCCGGTCGCTGACCACCATCCCGGCCTCCTGCAGCACGACGAGCGCGCGGCGGACCACGGCCGCGACCTCTGGATCGACGCGGGGATCGTCGACCTGGGCGCCGAGCACCCCGAGCCGTAACGGCGGCGAGGCGGTCCCCGTATCGGGCTTGTCGGGCAACGGATAGTCGCGACCGGCCAGCACACCGAGAACTGAGGCCGCGGTCGCGACGTCGGCGGCCAGCACGCCGACATGGTCCAGGGACGGTGACAGCGCCGTGACGCCCTCGACGGGCACGAGGCCGAAGCTCGGCTTGACGCCCACGATCCCGCAGTAGGCGGCCGGGATGCGGATCGAACCGCCGGTGTCGGTGCCGAGGGCGGCCGGGCAGACACCGGCGCCCACGAGGGCGGCCGATCCGCCACTGGACCCACCGGCGGTGCGGTCCGGCCGCAGCGGATTGCGCGCGTCCGGAATCTCGGGGTGCGGCGCGCCGGCCGCGTACTCGAGCAACGACGTCAGGGCGAACACGTCGGCCGCCGCCGCGCGCAGTCGCTGGACGACCGGCGCGTCCCTGGCCGCCGGCGGGCCAGCCATGTCGTTGGGATTGCCGTTGCCTCGGGGCTGCCCGGCCACGTCGATCATGTCCTTCACCGCAACCGGCATGCCGTGCAGGGGACCGGTCGCGGCCCGCAGCGGTGCCGAGAGCACCCGTGACACGGCGTGCAGCGGCCGACCGCGGCGCTCCAGCCGCTCATATGCGGCCAGCAGCTCAAGGTTCTGGACTTCACAGGTGCGCTCGTCGCGCTCGATCGCGTGAATGAGTTCGCCCACGTAGTGGGTCAGCGGCCCGGCGAGCACCTCGATCTGTTCGGCCACCTCGGTCGTGCGGTGGCGGATCATGAGGTCGCGATAGATCCCGCTGTGCGATTTGGCGCTGGATCGGTTGAACGCGACGAGTCGGTCGAGGGAACCATCGAGATCAGCCGGGTCGAAGCCGTCGAAGGGCAGCGGCGGAACCGGGGCTTGCCTGAGCACCTCGCGGGCCACCCCCAGCATCAGCGGGCGCCACCGCGGATCCTCGAGATGGTCGGCGATCGACAGATCGGACACCGCGCCGGCGAACAACATCGCGCCGTAGGCCTCCTTGCCCCACAGGTAGCCGAGGATGCTCTCGGTCGCCTCGGCGTAGGGCAGCGCGTCGGCGATGAGCCGCACGCGCTCGGTGATCCGGCCGTCGAGTTCGCCGATGCGGAAGGTGCCGACGTTGCCCTGCATGACGACCCCGGGCTCTATGTAGTCCGCCCCGAAGTTGACGAAGCAGGGAATGAGCCGGTCCCGGCCCACCGCAGCGCCGAGCACGTCGGCAGTGAGCCCGTTCTGCAGCGACACCACGACGGCGTCGTCGGCCAGCCGGCCGCGCAGCAGCTCCGCCACCGCGGCCGTGTGCTGCGTCTTGACAGCAACCAACACTACGCCGCCGAGTTGCTGCGGCAGGTCGTCCGGCGTCACGGCGGGCGCCCGCACGGTGAACTGCTCGACCGGCCCGATGATCTGCAATCCACGTTCGCGGACGGCGGCGACGTGAGCCGGGTCGGCATCGCAGAGCAGCACGTCGTGGCCGGCTCGGGCCAGGTGCGCGGCGACGGTTCCGCCGATAGCGCCCGCGCCGATGACTGTGAACTTCACTGGTATCCCATCCGACGTCGGCGGGCCGGGACTTGCTGCAGGAGAAGCGCAGCGCCTTGGGGCATTGTCACTCCGGTCATCTGAGGAAAGCCCAGTCCGGGCCGGTGAAACCTTGACGAAACACCCTTGGAATCGCGGCGTCCGCAGCTGCTCTTAACGTTCGGGGCTGTTGCGTGTGCTCTGTATACAGCACACTATCCACCTGACCCTTGCCGTCGAAACCCTCGGGAGAAGTCACCAATGGCCGACAACAACAACGACGACGCATCGATCGATCGGCTCGCGGTCATGGCCGAATACGAGGTGTCCCGACGCTCCCTGCTTCGCGCCGGCGTGCTCGGCGCCGGTGGCCTCGGCCTGAGTGCTCTGCTCGCGGCGTGCGGTACCAGCAACGGGCCCAGCACGTCGCACTCCGGCGCCAGCACAAGCACGAGCACGGGCAAAGCCAAGCACGGTGGCGATCTCATCCTGGCCCGAGCGCAGGACGCGGTCGACATGGACAAGACCATGGTTTTCAGCAACGCGTCGATCTGGGTGTACGTCCAGATCTACGAGACCCTGACCACCGGCAGCAAGGACGGCCGCAGCGTTGAGCCGTGGCTGGCCACCAGCTGGACGCAGTCGGCCGACAAGCTCAGCTGGACGTTCAAGCTCCGGCCGGACATCAAGTTCAGTGACGGCACGCCAATGACCTCCGCCGACGTGAAGTTCTCCCTCGACCAGGCGAGCAGCACGAAGGGCGGTTGGGAGTTCATCAACAGCGCGATCGCCAGCGTGACCGCGCCGGACCCGCAAACCGTGGTCGTCAAGACCAAGTATCCGTGGGCGCCCCTGCTCGCCGACCTCGCGTGCCCGAGCAACGGGATCATTCCGAACAACTACGGCGGAAAGTCGAAGACCCAGTTCTACAGCGCGCCCGTGGGTACGGGCCCCTTC
>DATAQD010000186.1:0-4792 GCA_036264855.1 Jatrophihabitans sp.
ACGCGACGCGGTCCTCGCGGCCGATGGCGGCCTAGCGGTCGGGCCGGACCAGGCGGGCGCGGGCCTACGTGCGCGGTAGGCCGAGCAGGCGTTCGGCCGCCAGCGTGAGCAGCACCTGCGTGGTGCCGCCCGCGATCGACAGGCACCGAGTCGTCAAGAACTGCCGCAGCTCCTCGCCGGCGATCAGCCCGCCGGACCCGAGCAGGTCGAGCGCGGTCTCGGCGACGGCCTGCCGGTGCCGTACCCCGACGAGCTTGCGGACGCTCGCCGCGGCGCCGTCGTCGGTCTGACCACCGAGCCGCCGCAGCGTCGTCCGGAAGTCGAGCAGCGATCCGGCGACGCCCTCGGCAATCAGGACACCCAGCCGCTGCGCGACGACGCCGTCCGCGGCGAGCCCCTGCGCGGCCATGTGCTCGACGAGGCGCTCGACCCCGTCGCCGATGCTCGACGCCCCGCCCATCGCCACGCGCTCGTGCGTCAGCGTCGTGCGGGCCAGCGGCCACCCCCCGTCGACGTCGCCGACCACCAGCTCGTCGGGCACGAAAACGCCGTCGAGGAACACCTCGTTGAACAGCGCCTCGCCAGTGATCTCGCGCAACGGCCGGATGTCCAGACCGGCGCTGGTCATATCGACGAGGAAGTAGGTGATGCCGCGATGCTTGGGTGCGCCCGCATTCGTCCGCGCCAGGCAGATACCCCAATCGGCTCGATGGGCGGCCGAGGTCCAGACCTTCTGGCCGGTGAGGCGCCAGCCACCGTCCACCCGCTCCGCCGTGGTCCGGAGCGACGCGAGGTCCGAGCCGGCGCCGGGCTCGCTGAACAGTTGGCACCAGGCGATCTCGCCCAACAAGGTGGGCGGGACGAACCGCTCGACCTGCTCGGGTGAGCCGTGCCCGAGGATCGTCGGAACGGCCCATCCTGCGATGACCAGATCCGGACGGACGACGCCGGCCCGGGCGAGTTCCTCGTCGATGACCAGCTGCAGTCCGGGCTCGGCGTCCAGGCCGTAGGGCTGGGGCCAGTGCGGCACGAGGTAGCCCGACTCGGCGAGGACCCGCCGGCGCTCGCCGGGGGCCGTCGCCGCGATCCGGGCCACCTCGTAGCGGACCGCCGCGCGGTCGGCGTGCGCCTCGACCGGCACAGGCAGGATGCGGCGGGCGCCGGCGACCGTCAACGCGGTCACCCGCCCCCGCCAGGCATCACTGCCGCCCACGAACTGCCGCAGCGCCAGCGCCCGACGCAGGTACAGGTGGGCGTCGTGCTCCCACGTGAACCCGATGCCACCCAGGATCTGGATGCAGTCCTTCGCATTGTCGACGGCGGCGTCGAGCGCAACCGCTGCGGCGACCGCGGCCGCCAGCTCGTGCTGATCCGGCTCGGCCGCACACTCGGCGGCGTCCCACGCGACCGCGGCCGCGAGTTCGGCGCGGCTGAGCATCTCGGCGCACAGGTGCTTGATCGCTTGGAAGCTGCCGATCGGCCGGCCGAACTGCTCACGCACCTTGGCGTAGTCCACGGCGGTCCGCAGGCACCAGGAGGCAACCCCGGCCGCCTCGGCCGATGCCAGCGTGGCGGCCAGGTCGCGGACCCGCCGGGTGGTGAGTCCGCTCAGCCGGTCGGCCGGAACGGCGTCGAGCCGCACCTCGCCCAGCGGGCGGGAGAAGTCCCCCGCCGGCAGGTCGAGCAGCTTCACCCCGGGCTGGGTGCAATCCACGACGTACCACTCGTCCGGGCCGGCCGGCAGGAGCAACGCGGCGTCGCCCACGACGCCCAGCGCCGGGCGGACGCTGCCGTGCAGTAGGTGCCGACCGTCGGCCGCCTCGTCGACCTGGACATCGCCGGGCTCGAGCGTGACGCCGACCGACCGGGTGCCGGCGGCAACGTCGGGCCCCAGCCGGTGCTCACCGAGCACCAGGCCGGCCAGGGCTGTGGTCAGCACGGGGCCGGGGACGAGGGCCGCCGCCGACTGTTCGAGTGCGACCGCGAGGTCGCTGACCGTGCCGCCACCGCCGCCGATCGACTCGGGCAAGGCGGCCGCGAGGACGCCGAGCGCGTTGAGTTCGATCCACGGCGCGCGCCAGCTGTCCGCGTCGTGCTCCTGCCCGCGCGCCGCGTCCACCGGCCGGGCCCTGGCGGCCCACGCGCTGACGGCCTCGGCCAGCGCCCGCTGGTCGTCGGTGACGGAGATCGGCACGGCTGCTCCTGTACTTTTGTGGTGAGGCGGTTACCAGTCTAGAACGTGTTCTACTATGGCGGCATACTGTGACGCCTGACAGACGGCGAGGGAAGACACATGGCCGCACCCCGCACCCGCGCGACGACCGGGTCGGCGCTGCCCAGCGACGAGCTCGGGTCGTCGGCCCAGCGCGACCGTCGCAAGCGCATCCTCGACGCCACGCTCGCCCTCGCCTCGAAGGGCGGCTATGACGCCGTCCAGATGCGCGCGGTCGCCGAGCGGGCCGACGTGGCGTTGGGCACGCTCTACCGCTACTTCCCGTCCAAGATCCACCTGCTGGTGTCGGCCCTGGCCCGCGAACTCGAGCGGGTTCGCGAGCGCACCGAGCGGGTGCCACTGCCCGGCGACACGTCCTACGCGCGGTTGATGTTCATCCTCAGCCGGATCACCAAGGGCCTGCAGCGCGACCCGCAGCTGACCGAGGCGATGACCCGGGCGTTCATGTTCGCCGACGCGTCCGCAGCGGCAGAGGTCGACACCGTCGGCCGGCTCATGGACCGGATGTTCGCCCGGGCGCTCACCGACGACGAGCCCACCGAGGAGCAGCTCGCTGTCTCGCGGGTCATCAGCGACGTGTGGCTGGCCAACCTCGTGGCGTGGGTCACCCGGCGGGCCTCGGCCACCGATGTCGCGGACCGGCTCGAGTTGACGATCGCGCTGCTGCTGGGCGAGCGCCGCGTCGAAACACTTTCATAAGCACTTACCGAAGCGCCGTCGCACTTGTCTGGGTGATCACCCCAGGACTCGGTAGCCGACTGCGCGTCTTCCTCGAAGCGATCGACGCCGATGTCGGCGTCGCGCTGGCCGATCGGGGCTGGCGCGACTACCGCACCCGCTTCTCGGCCGTCGTCGGCGTCGTGGTGGCCTCCGGGCCCGTCGACCATCGGTCATATCGCCGCAGCGCTGGGCCGGAGCCCGGCGGCTACCTGGCGTCGCGCGGGTTCAGCGCGGTATCGGGCGCAGCGGGCCTGCGGCGCCGGCGCCGGGCTGATCGCGATCGCCCATTCCGGCGCTCGTCCGTTACCGCCCGGCGGGGCAATCCGTCCCCGTCACCGCGGTGTGTAGGCGGGCTCGACCGGCTTCAGCGGGCGCTGTTGAGGGCTTCGATCAGATCGGCCGCGGTCGCGCACCGGTCCAGCAGCTCACCGACGTGCGCCTTCGTGCCGCGCTGCGGCTCGAGCATCGGCACCCGGACGAGCGACTCGCGCCCGACGTCGAAGATCACCGAGTCCCAGGACGCGGCGGCGACCGACGGCCCGTAGCGGCGCAGGCACTCGCCGCGGAAGTAGGCGCGGGTGTCCTCGGGAGCGGCGTCGACCGCGGCCTTCGCGGCACCATCCGGGAGCAGCGTCTGCATCGCACCCCGCGAGACCAGCCGGTGGTAGAGCCCCTTCTCGGGCCGGATGTCGGCGTACTGCAGGTCGACCAGCTGCAGTCGGGAGGAATCCCACTCGAGACCATCGCGGTCTCGGTAGCCTTCCAGCAGCCGCAACTTGGCCACCCAGTCGAGCTCGCCGGCGAGTTCCATCGGATCGTGGGCCAGCCGGCTCAGCACCGATTCCCACCGATCGAGCACGTCGCGGGTCTGGTCGTCGACGTCCTCGCCCAGCCGATCGTCGACGAACTTGCGCGACCGATCGAGGTACTCGCCCTGCAGGTCCAACGCGGTGATCGTCCGCCCGTCGACAAGCTGGATCGCGTGCTGCAGGGACGGATCGTGGGAGACCGAATGCAGTTCGCGCACCGGAGCCACCACCGCCAGGTCGTCGGCGAGATAGTTCGCCTCGATCATGGCCAGGACGAGCGCGGCGGTGCCGACCTTCAGGTAGGTGGAGATCTCGGACATGTTCGCGTCGCCGATGATCACGTGCAGGCGGCGGTAGCGGTCGGCGTCGGCGTGCGGTTCGTCGCGGGTGTTGACGATCGGCCGTTTCAGGGTGGTCTCGAGGCCGACCTCGACCTCGAAGAAATCGGCGCGCTGCGCGATCTGGAACCCGGCCGTGCGTCCGTCCTGACCGAGGCCGACCCGTCCCGCCCCGCAGATGACCTGGCGCGTGACGAAGAACGGCACGAGGTGCCGGACGAGTGACGCGAACGGGGTGTCGCGGCGGCAGAGGTAGTTCTCGTGGGCGCCGTAGGACGCGCCCTTGTTGTCGGTGTTGTTCTTGTACAGGTTGATCGTGGTGTTGACGCCGGGCATCGTCGCCAGCCGGCGCACGGCCTCGAGCATGACGAGCTCGCCGGCCTTGTCCCACCGCACCGCGTCGAGCGGGTTGGTGACCTCGGGGCTGGAGTACTCGGGGTGGGCATGGTCGACGTACAGGCGCGCGCCGTTGGGCAGGATGACGTTGGCCATCCCGGCGTCCTCTTCGGCGTCGATGAACTCCTGGGCGATCGCGCCACCAGCACCGGAACCGCCGAGGTCGAAGCCGCGGGCGTCGCGCAACGGCGACTCGACCTCGTAGTCCCAGCGAGCACGCCGCGCGCGGGGCACCTCGGCCGCCGCCGCGTAGGCGAGCACGACCTGCGTGGACGTGAGCACCGGATTGGCTGTGG
>DATAQD010000001.1:0-9021 GCA_036264855.1 Jatrophihabitans sp.
GACGTGCGCGCCGTGCTCGGCCGGCTGAGCGCGCGGGTCTACGGCGAGCCCTCGCGGCGACTGCGGGTGCTGGGCGTCACCGGCACGAGCGGCAAGACCACCACCACCTTTCTCATGCGCGCGGGGCTGCTGGCCGGGCGCCGGGTCCCCGGCCTCATCGGCACCGTGGGGACCCTCATCGGGGGCGAGGAGATCACGACCGGGTTCACCACGCCCGAGGCTCCGGAGCTGCAAGCGCTGCTGGCGACGATGCTCGAGCGGGGCGTGACCGACGTCGCGATGGAGGTGTCGAGTCACGCGCTGGCCCTCGGGCGGGTGGACGGCATCGAGTTCGCCGTCGGCGCCTTCACCAACCTGTCCGAGGACCATCTCGACTTCCACGCCGACATGACCGACTACTTCCGCGCGAAGGCCGCGCTGTTCGCGCAGACTGACATCGCCGTGATCGTCGTGGACGACGTCTGGGGACAGCAGCTCGTCGACAAGGTCGGGCCGGCCACGACGGTCACCACGACGGGCCGGCGCGCAACGTGGCAGGCGAGCGACGTGGTGGCCCACCCCGACGGGGGCACGTCGTTCCGGGCGAGCGGGCCGGGCGTGGACCTGGCGATGGGCTGCGCGATCCCCGGGAGCTACAACGTCGCCAATGCGCTCCTGGCCCTCGCGATGCTCGACGCGGCCGGCGTGCCCGCCGAGGTCGCGGCGCCGGCGATCTCCACCGCTTCCGTGCCCGGGCGGATGGAGCGCGTCGACGCCGGCCCGCCGTTCCTTGCCGTCGTCGACTACAGCCACAAGCCGGCCGCGGTGGACGGCGCGCTGAAGGCGTTGCGCCCGCTCACTGCCGGTCGGCTGATCATCGTCCTGGGCTGCGGGGGTGATCGGGACCGCGGCAAGCGTCCGCACATGGGCGAGATCGCCGCGCGCGGCGCCGATCTGTTGATCGTCACCGACGACAACCCCCGTTCCGAGCATCCCGCCGCGATCCGCCAGGCCATGCTCGACGGCGCGCTGGCCGTGCCGGAGGCCGAGCGCGGACGGGTCGTCGAGGTGGGCGACCGGGCGGCGGCGATCGGCGCCGCGGTCGCCGCGGCGAGGACCGGGGACACGGTCCTGATCGCCGGCAAGGGGCACGAGACCGGCCAGGAGATCGACGGCGTCGTTCATCCCTTTGACGACCGGATCGTGCTGCGCAACGCGCTGGAGCGGTCGTGATCGAGCTGACGCTGGGGGAAATCGCGCGGATCGTCGAGGGGACGCTGCACGCCGCCGACCCGGCCGCGGTGGTGACGGGCACGGTGGAGTTCGACTCGCGCGAGGTCACGCCGGGCGGGCTGTTCCTCGCCCTTCCCGGCGAACGGGTCGACGGCCACGACTACGTCGCGCCGGCCCGCGATGCCGGCGCCGTCGCGGCCGTCGTCACCCGTCCGGTGGCGGGGCCGGCGATCCAGGTCACTGACGGGTTCGCCGCGCTGGCCGCCCTGGCCGCGGCGGTGCTCCGGCGCCTGCCCGAGGTGACCGTGATCGGGGTGACCGGCTCGTCGGGCAAGACTTCGACCAAGGACGTTCTTGCGCAAGTGCTCGCCCGGCTCGGCGCGACGGTCGCGCCCCCGGGCTCCTACAACAACGAGCTCGGCCACCCGTACACCGTGCTGCGGGCAACACCGGAGACGCGGTTCCTGGTCCTCGAGACGAGCGCCCGCGGGATCGGGCACATCCGCTTCCTGACCGAGATCGCGCCCCCGCGGATCGGCGTCGTCCTCAACGTCGGCACGGCCCACCTCGGCGGCTTCGGGTCACAGGCCGCGATCGCCCAAGCGAAGGGCGAACTCGTCGAGGCCCTGCCGGCGGACGGCGTGGCGATCCTCAACGCCGACGATCCGCTGGTCGCGGCGATGGCCGCTCGCACGCGCGCGCGGATCGTGACGTTCGGGACCGCCGAGGCCGCCGACGTCCGGGCCGAGGACGTCACCCTCGACGAACTCGGAAGGCCGGCATTCGTGCTGGCCGCGGGCGGTGCCCGCGCCGCAGTGACCCTGCGCGTCGTGGGCGGTCATCAGGTCAGCAACGCGCTGGCGGCCGCGGCGGTGGTTCTCGAGTGCGGCATGCCGCTCGGCGACGTGGCGGCGGCCCTCGCGGCGGCGACGCCGGTCAGCCGATGGCGGATGGAGGTGAGCGAACGCGCCGACCGGGTGCTCGTCATCAACGACGCGTACAACGCCAACCCCGAATCGATGCGGGCCGCCCTGACCGCCCTCGTCGCGGTCGCGCGCCCCCGCCGGGCCTCCGGCGCGCGCTCGTTCGCGGTTCTCGGCCCGATGGCCGAGCTCGGCCCGAACGACACCGCCGCGCACGAGGAGGTCGGCCGGCTGGCCGCGCACCTCGACGTGTCGCGGGTCGTCGCGGTCGGCGAGCAGGCCCGGCCGATCGCGCACAGCGCGGCTCTGGAAGGCTCGTGGCACGGCGAATCGAGCTGGGTACCCGACGTCGACGCGGCTGTCGCGCTGTTGCGCGCGGACTTGCGGGCCGGCGACGTGGTGCTCGTCAAGGCATCCCGGGCGGCGAGCCTAGAACGGGTCGCGCTGCGGATCGCCGGTGATTCGGTGTTCGCCCGCGATGGCGCGGGCCCGGCGAGCGGGAACGGAGGCAGGGCGTGAAGACGATTCTGATCGCCGCCGTCTTCTCGCTGCTGACCTCGATCCTGGTGACCCCGCTGGTGGTCGTGTACTTCCGGCGCCGCGGCTTCGGGCAGGAGATCCGCTCTGACGGCCCGCAGACCCACCTCGTCAAGCGCGGCACGCCGACCATGGGCGGCGTCGCGATCATCGGGTCGACCGTGGTGGGCTACGTGCTGGCGCACGTGATCATCGCCATACGCGGTGGCGGCGGCCCGAACGCGTCCGGGCTCCTGGCCCTGTTCCTGATGGTCGGGCTCGGGTTCGTCGGGTTCGTCGACGACCTCATCAAGATCCGCCGGCAGCGCAGCCTGGGACTCCGGGCGCGAGCCAAGTTCGGCGGTCAGCTCATCGTCGGCGTCGCGTTCGCGATCATGGCCCTGCAATGGCACAACAAGTTCGGGCTCACGCCGGCCTCGACGCACCTGTCCTTCGTCCGAGATATCAAGACCATCACGCTCGGCTCGGTGGGCTTCGTCGTCCTGGCGTACTTGATCATTTCGGCGACGTCCAACGCAGTGAATCTCACCGACGGTTTGGACGGCCTGGCCGCTGGGGCCGCGGCGATGGTCTTCGGCGCGTTCACCCTCATCTCGTTCCTGCAGTTCCGCAACCCGTGTGGCTCGAATCCGGTCGGCGGGTGCTACGAGGTCCGCGACTCCCTCGACCTCGCGCTGGTGGCGGCGTCGGCGATGAGCGCGTGCTTCGGCTTCCTGTGGTGGAACGCGCCACCCGCGCAGATCTTCATGGGGGACACCGGCTCGCTCGCGCTCGGCGGATTGATGGCCGGGCTGGCGATCCTGACCCGCACCGAACTCCTGCTCGTCGCGCTCGGAGGGCTGTTCGCCGCGATCACGCTGTCGTCGATCCTGCAGACCGGCTGGTTCAAGGTCACCCGAAGACGCACCGGCACAGGTAGACGAATATTCCGAATGGCCCCACTGCATCATCACTTCGAGCTCGCGGGGTGGGAACAGGTCACGATCATCGTCCGCTTCTGGATCATGGGCGGAATGGCGGTCGCCTTCGGTATGGGCATCTTCTATGCCGACTTCATCGCGAATGGCTGACGGGCGCCCCGAGCTGGCCGGTCGGACCGTGCTCGTCTGCGGTGCCCGATTCGCCGGTCAGGCCGCGGCCCGGGCCCTCCTGGCGCGCGGCGCCCGGGTGGTGCTGGCCGACCGGGACCGCCCGGCCGGCACCGACGACCTCGTCGCGGCCGGCGCGAGGTTCGCCGGCGCCCTCGCGACGCTGCCCCCGGACACCGAACTGGTGGTGACGTCCCCGGGCTTCGCGCCGAGCCACCCGCTGTTCACCGACGCCGCCGCCCGCGGCGTCGAGGTGATCGGCGAGTTGGAGTTCGCCTGGCGGCTGCGAGGAATGGACGCGGCGGGAGCCGCGGACGCGGCGGGCGCGGCCCCGTGGCTCGTGGTGACTGGTACGAACGGCAAGACGACGACGGTCCGGATGCTCGAGGCCATGCTGCGCGCGGCCGGGCTGCGGGCGCTCGCGGTGGGCAACGTGGGCGTGTCG
The DNA here is from genome assembly GCA_036264855.1 of Jatrophihabitans sp. Classification (GTDB taxonomy): domain Bacteria; phylum Actinomycetota; class Actinomycetes; order Mycobacteriales; family Jatrophihabitantaceae; genus Jatrophihabitans. The sequence continues at coordinate 4,206 of DATAQD010000001.1, forward strand.
ATCATCGACGCGGTGACCGAGCCGCGGCCGTACGACGTGCTGGCCGTCGAGGCCTCGAGCTACCAGCTGCACTGGTCGTCCACGATCCGTCCGGCCGCGGGCGCGCTGCTCAACCTGGCCCCCGACCATCTGGACTGGCACGGATCGATGGCCGCGTACGAGAACGCGAAGGCCGCGGTGTGGAACGGCGCGGTCGCGATCGGCAACGCCGACGATCCGCGGGTCGCCGCCCTGTTGCCGGCGGGCGCGATCGGCTTCACCCTCGGCGTCCCGGCCGACGGCCAGCTCGGGGTCGTCGACGGGCGGCTCGTGTCCCGGGCGTTCGGCGACCACGGTCTGCGGCTCGTCGGTGCGGACGAGGTGCGCCCACCCGGCCCGCACAACGCGGCCAACGCGCTCGCCGCGGCGGCGCTCGCCCGCGCCTACGGCGTGGCGGCCGCGCCGATCGCGGAGGGGCTACGCAGTTTCGTCCCGGACCCGCACCGCAACCAGACCGTCCTCGCCCGGCACGGCGTCACCTGGGTCGACGACAGCAAGGCGACGAACCCACACGCCGCCCGCGCATCGCTGTCGACGTATGCGCGAGTCGTGTGGGTCGCGGGTGGGCAGCTCAAGGGCGTCGACGTCAGCGATCTGGTGGCCGAGATCGCGCCCCGCCTGGCCGGAGCCGTCCTGCTCGGCGAGGACCGCGCCCTCGTCGCCGCCGCCCTCGCGCGACACGCGCCCGAGATCCCCGTGATCACGGTCGACAGCACCGACGATGGTGCGATGACCGAGGTGGTGCACGCCGCGGCCGGACTCGCACGTCCGGGCGACACCGTGCTGCTCGCCCCCGCGGCCGCGTCCTACGACATGTTCACCAGCTATGCCGCTCGGGGCGACGCGTTCGCCGCCGCGGCCCGGGGCCTCCAGGGACTCCAGGGATGAGTGCTGCTCTCGACACCGTGCGCGGGCGCCCGCGCACGGAATCCGCCGTCCAGCGCTTCCTGGACCGGCCCTACGCGTCGGTCCAGCTGCTGCTGCTCGCCACGGTCGGCCTGCTCGGCTTCGGCGTGCTGATGGCGGTGTCCACAACCATCGCCGCGGCGCACGACAACAACGGGACCGGCTCGATCTGGGGACAGTCGATCAAGGAAGGCGAGTTCATCGCGATCGGGCTCGTCCTGTTCTGGTTCGCGATGCGGCTGTCGCCGCGCGCGTTCCGGATGCTGGCCTATCCGATCCTGGGACTGGCGCTGATCTCGCTCGCGGCGGTGCTCGTTCCCGGAATCGGGGTCGGGGTCTACGGTGCCCGCCGGTGGATCGACATCGGCCCGTTGCAGTTGCAGCCGTCCGAGCTCGCCAAGGTCGCGATGCTGCTGTGGGGTGCGGACCTGCTCGCGCGCAAGCAGCAGTACGGCACCCTGCGCCGGGCCCGGCACCTGTTCGTGCCGCTGCTGCCCGGCTTCCTGATCGTCAGCCTGCTGGTGATGCTCGAGCCGGATCTCGGGACCACCTGCTGCTTCATGCTGATCCTGCTCGGGCTGCTGTGGATGATCGGCATGCCACTGCGCTACTTCGCGCTGGTGCTCGGCATGGTGGCCGGCGCGATCACGATGCTCGCGTTCGCGGCGCCCTACCGGCTCGCCCGGCTCACGAGCTTCGTGGATCCGTTCAAGGACGCCCAGGGCAGCGGGTACCACACCGTCGAGGGGCTGTACGCGCTCGCGTCGGGCGGCGTGTTCGGGGTCGGGCTCGGTCAGGGCACCTCCAAGTACGGGTGGGTGCCCAACGCCAACTCCGACTACGTGTTCGCGATCATCGGTGAGGAGCTCGGGCTGATCGGGTGCCTCGCGGTACTCGCCCTGTTCGGGCTGTTCGCCTACACGGGGATGCGCATCGTCCGCCGCAACGCCGATCCGTTCGTCCGGCTCGCCGCCGGCGGGGCCACGATCTGGCTGTGCGGGCAAGCCGTGATCAACATCGGCTACGTCAGCGGCCTCCTGCCCGTCACCGGCATCCCCTTGCCGCTGATCTCGGCCGGCGGCACCTCGTTGCTGGTCACGTTCTTCGTGCTCGGCATGCTCGTCTGCTTCGCCCGCCACGAGCCGGCTGCGGTCAGCACCGCCCGTCGGGCCGAACGCCGGGGCCGCCGCAGCCGGCTCGAGCGGTGGTGCCGCATCCCGGTGCCCCGCGCGTACGCGCCGCCCAAGCGCCGCCAGTCCTCGGCGCCGGCCGGCAGGCGGCGATGAGCGCTTCCCGCGTCGTCGTGGCGGGCGGGCACTCGGCCGGTCATATCGAACCGGCGATGAACTTCGCAGACGCACTGCGCCGGCTCGAGCCTGACGCCGAGATCACCGCGCTCGGTACAGTTCGGGGTCTGGACACCACCCTGATACCGGCTCGCGGCTATCCACTCGAACTGATCCCACCCGTGCCCCTGCAACGCAAGATCAACGGCGCCCTGCTGGCGACGCCTCGCAAGCTGCGCGACTCGGTGCGGGCCACCCGTGCGGTCCTCGAACGGGTGCAGGCCGAGGTCGTCGTCGGGTTCGGGGGATACGTGGCCATGCCGGCCTACATCGCCGCCCGCCGCCTCGACATTCCGATCGTCGTGCACGAGGCGAATGCCCGACCGGGGGTCGCGAACCGGGTCGCCGCCCGCCTGACCACCCACGTGTTCACCGCATCGCCCGCCGTGAAGCTGGCCCACGCCACTGCAGTGGGCATCCCGCTGCGTCCGGCCATCGCCGGCCTGGATCGGGCGGCGCTGCGCGCTGCGGCGCGCGCCCGCTTCGGACTCGACCCGGACGGCCCCGTCCTGATGGTCACCGGCGGCTCGCAGGGCGCCCGCGCGATCAACACCGCGGTCTCCGGTTCGGCCGGGGCGTTGCGGGCGGCGGGCGTCCAGGTGCTGCACATCACGGGGCCGGCGAACGTGGTCGAGGTGCCAGCCGGCTCGCCGCCCTACGTCGTCGTTCCCTACGTCGACGAGATGCAGTACGCGTACGCCGCCGCCGACCTCGTCGTCTGTCGCTCCGGGGCGATGACGTGCGCGGAGCTCACCGCCGTGGGTCTTCCGGCGGTGTACGTGCCCCTGCCCCTGCGCGGCGGCGAGCAGCGGCACAACGCCGAACCGATCGCGCGGGCCGGCGGCGCCCTCATCGTCGACAACGACGAGTTCACGTCGTCCTGGATCGACGCGAACCTGCTCCCCTTGATCACCGACCCGGCCCGATTGAGCGCCATGTCGCGGGCCGCATCGGCGCGCGGGTCACGCAACGCCGATGTCGTGCTCGCCGACCACGTGCTCGTCGTCGTGCGCGAGCGACGTAGGTTCGCGTCGTGAGCGACGATCAGTCCGGCGCCGCCAGGCCGACCAAGGACCACGACGGCGATCGCCCGCAGGATTGGCAGGCGCCCGGCGCGGCACTGGTGCGCAGCGCGGCCACGGACGTCGTCCCGCCCCTCGCCGACCTCGGCCGCGTCCACATCATGGGCATCGGCGGGTCGGGGATGAGCGCGCTCGCCCGCATCCTGCTCGAGCGCGGGCTCGAGGTCACCGGCTGCGAGGCCCGCGACTCGATCACCGTTGCCGGTCTGCGGGCCCTCGGCGCCACCGTGTTCATCGGCCACTCGCCGACGCATCTGGACGAGGTCGACACGTTCGTCTACACGACCGCGATCAATCCCCAGCACGAGGAGTTCGTCGCCGCCCGGGCGAGCGGCAAGCGCGTGCTGCGCCGCGCCGCGGCGCTGGCCTCGGCGCTCGAGGACCGCCGTTGCATCGCGGTTGCCGGGACGCACGGCAAGACCTCCACCACGTCGCTGCTCGTCGTCGCCGCGCAGGCCTGCGGGGCCGACCCGTCGTTCGCGATCGGTGGGAACCTCTACGAAACCGGAAAGAACGCGCACCTCGGCAGCGGCGAGTTCGCCGTCGTTGAGGCCGACGAGAGTGACGGGTCCTTCCTGCTGACCCGCCCCTCCGCGGCCATCATCACCAACGTCGAAGCGGATCACCTCGAGAACCACGGCGACCTCGAGGGGATCTACCGGGCGTTCGAGTTGTTCGTCGACCGCATCGACGCCGACGGCCTGTTGCTCACCTGCGCCGACGACCCCGGCGCGCGCCAGATCGCCGCCTACGCACGGGCCGCCGGCCTGATAGTGCGCACCTACGGAACCCACGCCGACGCCGACGTCCGGGTGTCGGACATCGTCACCGGCGCCGACGCGGTCGAATTCACCGTGGACGGCCCGGGGCTGGGCCGTCGACCCGTCCGGGTGGCCGCCCTGATCGGGGCGCACATGGCGCTCAACGCGACCGCCGCCCTCGTCCTCGCCGCCCACCTTGGACTGGACGTCGACACGGCCGCCAATTCGTGGGCGCAGTTCTCCGGCGTGCACCGGCGATTCGAGGCGCACGGCGAAGGCGGCGGCGTGCGCATCTTCGACGACTACGCCCACCACCCGACCGAGATCGCGGCGTCCCTTCTCGCGGCCCGCGAAGCCCTGGCCGGCACGGGCCGGCTGATCGCCGTGTTCCAGCCCGGGACGTTCAGCCGCACCCAGACTTTCGCGCGGGAATTCGCCCTCGCGCTGCAACATGCCGATGTCGCCGTGGTCATGGATATCTTCCCGGCCCGCGAGGAACCGATCCCGGGTGTCACCGGTGCCACCATCAGCGACCTCATCGACCTTCCGAGCGGGCAGGTCGTCTACGAACCGCGCTACGACGCCGTGCCCGAGCGGGTTGCCGAAGCGTCACAGCCGGGCGACCTGGTCGTCACCATGGGCATCGGCAACGTCTACCTCCTGTGCGGCGAGATCCGCGATG
>DATAQD010000011.1:0-5859 GCA_036264855.1 Jatrophihabitans sp.
AGCAGCACCTTGCCGTTGGGCAGCAGCGTGCCCGGTGCGTCGATAGCGGTCTGCAGGTTGCCGTTCACCTGGTTGTAGTTGTTCGTCGTGGTGTCGGCCGGCAGATTCGGCCCGGCCGCCCACGTGCCGGGCTGGCCCGGCGCGGCGGGTTGGGTGTACAGCGCGGTGCGACCGGTGCCGCCGACGAAGAAGCAGCGACCGTCGGGCAGCGTGAGCCCGGGCCCGATCTCCTTGATGTTGATCGTGGTGTTGGTGACCGGGTCGTTGAGCGTCGACAACGGCAGGTTTCCGGGCGTGCTGCCCGCGCTGACCCACCGGTCCGTGGACGGCACGTACTTCTCGGCCGCGGGTGCGTTGAAGACCTCGACGGTGAGCACGGTGCCGTCTGGCAGCAGCGCCCAGCTCTCCTCGTTGGTATTGCCGGTCTTCGTCGGCGTCGCGCTGGCGCCGAAGGCCAGGCCGGCCTCCGTCCACAGGTCGATGACCGGATCCCAGATCGCGGTGCGCGGGCCGCCGGGCGCTCCGAACAGCACGCGCCCGTCGGGAAGGACGCACGAGACCGCATCGCTGTTGATGAAATTGAAGGCGGCCGGCTTGGTCAACGGTGACCAGAGGTTGGTGACGGGGTCGAAGATCTCGCCCAGCGGTGTGGCGTTCCCGGCATCGGAGTACTCGCCTCCGATCGCGAACACGCGGCCGTCCATCAGCACACCCGAGGCGAAGAACTGACGGGTATTCGCCATGTTGAAGGGGCCGGTCCAGGTGCCGCTTTCGTAGCGGCCCTGGTCGTCGGGCGCCAGCCGGTAGAAGGCCTTACCGCCGGCGCTGTGGACGAACAGCGACCCGTCCGTCAGCAGGATCATGGTGTCCGGTGTCAAGGCGCTCGGAATGCCGGCGACCGACGCCCAGGTGTTCGCCATCGTGCCCCCCAGGAGTGCGTCCTGTGACGCTCAGTCCCCGAGCTGCGGTCGTGCGTGTAGCACGGTGAAGACGTGCGCCACCGAGAAGTATTGGGCCGGCACGCAACGGACGGCAAGGACCATTCGGGCAGATGCGGCGGCGGGTTCCGCCCCTGAATAGCGCCGGACGGAGCCAGGTCCGGGTCGTGACGGCTTGCCCCACTCGCGTCGCGAACATCTTTGCCAGGCCGTCCGGGCGCGGTCCATGATTCGGCGCGACGCGGCGACAGCCGGACCCACTTGTACATCGGCGTCAAGCACGGCCCTGATGTCAACGCGACGACCCACACCAGCAGTCAGTACGCCGGGACGTTCTACAGCACGAACTGGAATGCCGACGGCGCCGGGCTGCAGCTCAACTGCGACGGATGGCCTGACCGGTTGCGGTCGACTTGGGTCCCGCACTCTCACCGGATTGGTGAGGGTGCGGGACTTGCCGCATTCGGCCCGCTAAGGTCGGCTGGATCTGACCGAGGGTGGCGGCCGTGCCCGGCAACGATTTCGTTCCTCCGTGTGTGCTGGTGATCTTCGGCGCGTCGGGTGACCTGACCGAGCGCAAGCTGCTGCCCGCCCTGGAGCGGCTGGCGACCTCCGGACGGCTGCCGCGCGAGCTCGCCCTCGTCGGCGTGGCCCGCACCGCCATGACCGACGACGAGTTCCGGGAGCGCTGCACGAACGCGGCGGCCCGGGACGAGCCGGTCAGCTCCGAGTGGCAGAACCTTCTGGACAGCGTTCGCTACGTCAGCGGCAGTTACGACGACCAGGCCACCTACGAACGCCTGCGCGACGTGCTCGGCGAGTGCGACGCCGCCCGCGGCACGGCCGGCAACCGCGTGTATTACTTTGCCACTCCCCCGAGAGTCTTCGGCCCGATCGCGGTGATGCTCGGCAAGAGCGGCCTCAGCGACGAGGTCAGCGGCGGGTTCACTCGGGCCGTGATCGAGAAGCCCTTCGGCTGGGACGAGCAAAGCGCCCGCGAACTGTACGTCGACCTGGCGTCGGCCTTCGACGAGAACCGCATCTTCCGCATCGACCACTATCTGGCCAAGGACACCGTCCAGAACCTGCTGGCGCTGCGCTTCGCTAATTCGATCTTCGAGCCGATCTGGAACCGGACGTGGGTCGACAACGTCCAGATCACCGTCGCCGAGACCCTCGGAGTCGGCGAGCGCGGCGGGTTCTACGAGACGGCCGGCGCGATGCGCGACATCGTCCAGAACCACGTGCTCCAGGTGCTGTCGTTGTTCCTGATGGAACCGCCGACGTCCTTCCACCCCGAGGCGATCCGCGACGAGAAGGTGAAGCTGCTGCGGGCGGTGCGGGTCTGGGAGGACCCTGACGACATCGCGGCCAACGCGGTGCGCGGCCAGTACACGCGCGGCGGCACGCGTGAGGACCTCATGGCCGGCTACCGCGACGAGCACGGCGTCGATCCACTGAGCTCGGTCGAGACGTTCGTGGCGCTGCACCTGCAGATCGACAACTGGCGGTGGGCCGGGGTGCCCGTCTACGTGCGCACCGGCAAGCGCCTGCCCCGCCGCATCACCGAGGTCGCGATCCAGTTCCAGCGGCCGCCGCAGCTGCCCCTGTTCCCCGAGAGCGCGTCGATGCTCGAACCCGACTCGTTGATCGTGCAGGTGCAGCCCGACGAACGGCTGAGCCTGCGCTTCGGCGCCAAGGTGCCCGGCCTGACCTTCGAGGTGCGCAAGGCATCGATGGAGTTCTCCTACGGCCAGGGCTTCGAGGGTGAGCAGTCGGAGGCCTACGAGCGAGTGATCCTGGACGCGCTCAAGGGCGACCGGACGCTGTTCATCCGCGCCGACGAGGTCGCCCGCTCGTGGCGCATCGTCGACCCCATCCTGAAGCACTGGGCCGCCGACCCGGATCCCATCCCGGTATACGCGGCGGCGACCTGGGGCCCGCGCGCGGCCGTCGACCTGATCGCGAAGAGCGGTCGCGCCTGGCGCGAGTTGTAGCGCCCCCGATGGTGCGGCCGCACCTGGTGATCGTCAGGCATGGGGGGCGATCAGCTTCAGGGCTCCAGGCCGGATCCGGACGGTGATCGGCAGCGTCCCGAGCTCGTCGCCGTCCGCACACACCGGCACCGGCCGGTCCGCACTCAGCGTGACCTCCTTCGCCGTCAAGAGCCGCACCTCGGGACGGCGGGCGTGGGCGCCGGTCTTGGCCTGGCCCATGAACGCGGCGACCTTGTACTTGGGCACCTGACCCACGACCAGCACGTCGAGCAGCCCGTCGTCGAGCACCGCAGTCGGGACGATGTGCAGCCCGTGCCCGTACCGGCCCGAGTTCGCGATGACGACCATGTGTCCGGTGGTCGTGATCGAGTCCCCGTCGGTTGCCACGGTGAAGGCGGCCGGGCGCCATCGGGCCAGGGCGATCACCGGGGCGAGCCGGTACAGCAGCTTCGCCGGGATCCGCCGGTTGTCGTTGATGATTTTCGTCGCCGTCGCGTCCATGCCGGCGTAGACGTTGCCGGGCACGATGACTCCGTTCGCATCGAGGACGTCGATCGCCCGGACGGGTCCGTTCAGCAGCAGGTCGGCCAGCGCGTCGATCCCGGTCGGAAGGTTCAGCCCGCGCGCGAGATCGTTGCCCCGACCGGCCGGGACGATCGCCATGGTGCCGCCCCCGGCCACGACTCCGGTGGCGACGTCGCGCACCAGACCGTCCCCTCCCACCGCCACCACGATGTCGCCGGCGGCGGCGTACTCCGTGGCCGACTCGACGGCGTGTTCCTGGCTCAACGTGAGCACGACCTTGACGTCGGCGCCGGCGTGCAGGATCAGCTCGGCCAGGGGTTCCCACTTGACCGCCGCATGACCACCGCCGGAGATCGGGTTCACGAGTGCGGTGAACGACCGCACGTCAGTGGCCCGGGGCGATCAGGACACCGGGGTTGAGGATGCCGGCGGGGTCGAGGATGTGCTTGACCGCGCGCAGGGCCTCAACCGCTAGGGGGCCGATCTCCTCGGCCAAGGCCTCGCGGTGATCGGTGCCCACCCCGTGGTGGTGCGTGATCGTGGCGCCGGCACCGCGAATGGTCGCATTGGCCCGGGCCTTGGCGGCGTGCCATTGCGCGACCGGGTCGGCGGCCTGGGCGCACACGACGGTGAAGTACAGCGACGCGCCCGACGGGTAGACGTGGCTGACGTGGCACAGGACCAACGCCGGGGTGCCCTGCTCGGCCAGTGCCTCGGCCAGCGCGGTGGTGACGGCGGCCTTGAGGGGGTGGAGGTTCGACCAGAACGTCGCCGTCTCGAGCGTTTCGACCAGGATGCCGGCGTCGAGGAGCGGGTCGCGCAGGTATGGGCCGCGGTAGCGCCCGGTGCGCCAGGCCTCGCCTGCGTCCGGGCCGAGTGACTCGCCACCGGCCCGCGCGAAACGGGCCGTGGCGCCGGCCCGGCGCTGCGCAACCTCATCCGGCTCGCCCTCGTAGCCGGCGATGACCACGCACCCGCCCGCGCTACCCGCCCCGCCCGACGCCCCGGTCGGATCAGCCAGGTTGATCGCGGTTTCGGCCTCGTCGGAGAGCCGGAGCACCGTCGGCAGCGGCCCGTCCTGCGCGAGCACGCGCAGCGCCGCGGCTCCGTCGACGAAGGACGGGAACCGCCACGCCTCGAACACCCGCTCGACCGGCGTCGGACGCACCTCGACGGTCACCGAGGTGATGACGCCGAATGCGCCCTCGGAGCCGAGAATCAGTTGGCGCAGGTCGGGGCCTGCGGCCGATCGGGGTGCGGTGCCCAGGCGCAGGGTGCCCTGCGGGGTGGCGACGACCAGCCCGACGACCATCTCGTCGAATCGGCCGTAGCCGGCGGAGGACTGCCCGGCCGAGCGCGCCGCGGCGTATCCGCCGATGCTGGCGCCCTCGTAGGACTGCGGGAAGTGGCCGAGGGTGAAGCCGTGCGCTGCGAGCAGTTCCTCGGCGCGGGGCGAGCGCAGGCCCGCCTCGAGGATGGCCGTGCGCGACACCTCGTCGACCGCGACGAGTCGATCGAGGCGGCGCACGTCGAGGGCGATGACTGCGGTGAACCCGGCGCGGGCGGCGACGAGACCACCGACGACGGACGTGCCGCCGGCGAAGGGCACCACGGCGATCCGGTGGCGCGCGCACACCGCCAGCAGATCGAGGACGTCGTCGTGCGAGCCGGGAAACACCACGGCGTCGGGCGCGTCGGACGCGTCACCGGCCCGCAGCTTGAGCAGATCGGGCAGCGAGTAGCCGCGGGTGTGCTGTCGACGAACGGCGGCGTCGACGCTGACGTGCTCGGCGCCCACGACGGCCTCGAGGGCGCCGCGGGCATCGTCGCTCAGGACGCTCGCGGGTAGGTCGACGTCGGCGGCGCCCACCGCCGGGCGCGGGCCGTGAACGCCGAGCATCCCCAAGGCTTGTTCGGCGACGGCCGGTAGCGAGCCGGGGGTTCGCGGGTTCCCCCACCGGGGACGGATCATCTCGACGACGGGCAGGTCCGACTCGCTCAACGCGGCTCCTGATGACGGGGACGGCCCTGCCGTCGACTGCGATCGCTGATACACTGTGACACATGCTGTCGCAGCATCGCAACGCGGCCGGGCCCGAGCCGTCGACCGGTGCCCACAACGCGATCGACGACGAGCGCATCCTCGACGCCGCGTACCCGCTGTTCCTCGCGGTGGGTCCTCGGCGCATCACGATGGCCGATGTCGCGCGGCACACAGAGGTGTCGCGGGCCACGCTCTACCGGCGGTGGCCCAACGTCCGCTCGCTCGTGGCCGCCCTGGTCACCCGGGAATGGTCGGTGCTGGCGGCGAGTGCGTTCGACGGGCCGGGCCAGCCTGGCCGGGCGCGCCTCGTCGACGCGGTGGTCAGGATCGCGTCCGCGTCGCGCGAACACCCCCT
>DATAQD010000059.1:0-11447 GCA_036264855.1 Jatrophihabitans sp.
CACCGACCCTCGGCCGACGTCCTGTTCTCCTCGCTGGCCGAGCACTGCGGGGCCGCCGGCATTGGCGTGATGCTGACCGGCATGGGCGACGACGGTGCTCGCGGGCTGTTGGAGCTGCGTCGCCGCGGCGGCGAGACCCTCGGCCAGGACGAGCAGACGTGCGCGGTGTTCGGCATGCCGCGGGCGGCGCAGCGCATCGGCGCGCTGGCCGAACTGTTGCCGTTGAGCAAGCTTGCGGCGGCGATCCACGAGGCTGTACGCGCACGCACCGGGGCCCGGCCGTGATCGCCGACGCGAGACTCGAAGCCGCCGTGGATCAGATCAGCGACCTGCTCAACCGCCAGATCGGGCTGCGCCCCGAGGCCGCTCTGCGCGGACGGCTGCGCCGCTGCGTCCGTGATGAGGCCGAGGTCGCCGAGCAGGAGCTCGAATCCTACGTCCGCGGCCTGGCGGCCGACGCGGGCTCGTTGCAACGCCTGCTCAACCGGGTCACCGTGCAGGAGACCGGCTTCTTCCGTCACCCTGAACATTTCCAGGTGCTGGCCGCGGAGGTCCTGCCGCAGCTCTCGAGCCCGATCCGGATCTGGAGCGCGGGCTGCGCCAACGGTCAAGAGGCCTACAGCATCGCGATGGTCCTCGAGGAGCAAGGCATCGCCGGCTCGGTGATCGCGACGGACCTTTCCACCGCCGCCTTGCAGCGCACGGCCGCCGCCCAGTACACCGCCCGCGAGCTGGGTGGGCTGTCCCACGCTCGGCTCGAACGACACCTGACGCGCACGGGCCAGACCTGGCAGATCAACGACGCGGTCCGCAACCGGGTCGTGACCCTGCGCCACAACCTGATCGACCCGTTGCCCGAAAGCGTGCGCTCGAGCCAGGTCGTGTTCTGCCGCAACGTTCTGATCTACCTCTCCGCCGAGCACACCCGCGCCTACCTGGACGGGCTGGCCGATGCGCCGGTTCCGTGCCGCTATCTGTTCCTCGGTGCCGCCGAAGCGCTCTGGCCGCTCAGCGACCGATACGAGACGCTCCGGGTGGGCGATGCCTTCATCTATCGGCCGCGGCCCGAGCCGGACCGGGCGGCAAGACCCAGCCCGGTCGAGGACGCCGCGTCGGTCACCCGGCGGCCGCGGCGCTCGTCGTCGCAGTCTCCTGTGCGTTCGCGCGGCGGGACGACCCCGGCCGCCGCGCCCGCCGGCGCCCGATCCCGCTCCGCCTGGCCCCCGTCGCCGCAGCCTCGACCCGTCGCGGTGGCCGAGTCGGTGCAGGAACTCGCGAGGGCCGGGCAGTGGGCCCTGGCCACCGACCAAGCCGACCCCGCGGTGGTCGCGTTCCGCAAGTGGGCTTACCTGACACCGGAGGACGCCATGGCTCATCTGCATCTGGGCCTCGCGCTGGAAGCTGCCGGAGATCAGCCGTCCGCGCGCCGCGCCTTCTCCGCCGCCCGACGCGCCGCCCTGAACCCCGACCCTGGGCCCGAGGCCCACGTCATCGACGGCTACGCGCCCGGCGAATTGTTGCGACTGCTCGAGGCGAAGGATCGAGGCCGGGCGCTGTGAACACCATGGTCTGCTTCCGGGCCGGGCCGGTCGCGTACTGCCTGCCGATGGCCGACACCCGCGCGGTGCGCACGTCGGCCGGCATCACCAAGCTGCCCGATCCCCGTCCCGGTGTCGCGGGGATGATCCCCGGGACGCCTCCGATCACCGTCCTCGACTCGCTGAGCCAGGACGGCACGCACATCCTGGTCATCGAAACGCCCACTGGGCCCTTCGGCCTGCTAGTCGACCAGGTGACCAGCCTGTGGAAGGTCGCGGACGACAAGATCGGGCCAGTTCCGGAGGGTCAGTCGCGCCAGCTCGTGTCCGGCACGGCCGAGCGCGACGGTGAGCTGTTGCTCATCGTCGATCCCCAGGCGTTGGCGGCCCTGCTGTGAGCCCCGGAGCGACCGTCCTCGTTGCCGACGACTCGCTGGTGATCCGGGCGGTCGTCCGCGCGGGCCTGGAAGAGGCGGGCTACCGCGTCACGGAGGCCGTCGACGGGGTGGCCGCGGTCGCGCGGTGCCGGGCAGCACCGCCTGACGTCATCCTGCTCGACGTCGAGATGCCGGGCCTGACCGGCCACCAGGTACTGGCGATTCTCAAGAGCGACGATGCGTTGCGGGACATCCCGGTGGTCTTCTTGACCGGGCGCACGAGCATGGACGACGTCTTGACGGCCCTGCGGGGTGGGGCTCACGACTACCTGAAGAAACCGATCGAGGCGGCCGAGCTGGTGGCCCGGGTCGGGGCCGCAGCCCAGGTCAAGCAACTGCAGGATCGGCTGCGGGCCCAGAACGACCAGTTGGAACGGCTGACGCGCACCGATATGTTGACCGGGCTCTTCAACCGTCGGCACATGGAACAGGAACTCACGCGCCAGAACAGCACCGCGTGGCGGAGCGGACGCGAGAACGGGCTCATCCTGCTCGACATCGACCACTTCAAAGCCATCAACGACACGTACGGGCACGCGGCCGGAGACCGGGTGCTGTGCGAATTCGCACGCCGGATGGTTGGTGAACTCCGAGCCGGCGACACCGCTGGCCGCTGGGGCGGTGAGGAGTTCCTGGTGCTCCTGCCCAACACCGACCTGGAAGGCACGCGACTCGTCGCCGAGCGGATCCGCGCGGCGATCGCTGATACCCCGGCCGTGGTCGACGGCGAGGACGTCACTGTCACGGTGAGCGGCGGATGTGCGGTGGGTCCGGGCGCGGGTGCGGCGACGCTCGTCAGTCTCGCTGACACGCAGATGTATCGCGCCAAGAAGTCCGGGCGGAACCGGATCGCGCCGCAGCCGCTTGCGCCGGCCACCCCGGTTGCCGAGGATGCCGGGTTGTCGCATCGACCACCGCCCGCTTGACTCAAGTGGTGCCCTCGCGCCCGTCTCCGCCCTCCTCGCGCGAGCCCCTCGCGACCTACCGACGCAAGCGCGACTTCGATCGGACGCCGGAACCGGCGGGCGCCGCACCACCCCACGCCGACCCGCGCGGGATCCGCCGGTTCGTAGTCCAGCGTCACCGAGCGCGCCGCCTGCACTACGACCTGCGCTTCGAGATCGACGGCGTCCTGGTCAGCTGGGCGGTGCCGAAGGGACCCACGCTGGATCCGGGCGTGCGGCGCGCCGCGTTCCATGTCGAGGACCACCCGATCGAGTACATCGACTTCGAAGGCGTCATCCCGGCCGGCGGGTACGGCGGAGGCGACGTCATCGTCTGGGACGCCGGAACCTGGGAACCGCACAAGGCCGGCGACCCGCCCGATCCTGGTCGTTCGGTTGCCGACGGCGAGCTGCATGTCGAACTCGAGGGCGAAAAGCTGCGCGGCCGGTTCGTGCTGGTACGCACGAGCAGTCGATCATCCGACAAGGACGAGTGGCTGCTGCTGCACAAACACGACGCGTTCGCCGTTGCCGGTTGGGACGCGGAGGATCATCCGCACTCGGTGTTGAGCGGCCGCACGAACGATGAGGTGAAGGCCGACCCCGACCGGTTGTGGCGATCGGACCTGCCCGCGGCTCGGGCGGCAGTCGCGTTGAAGCCGTGGTCGACCACGGTCACGCCGGAGGAGCTCGCGGCGTTGGACGAGCTGGGCCAGTCCGGTACCTGGGCGATCTTCGGGCGCGAGTTGCGCGTGACGAACCTCGACAAGATCCTGTTTCCGGCGCGTCCCGGCGAGGAGCCGGTCACCAAGCGGGACCTGCTCCGGTACACCGCACAGATCGCGCCGACCGCGGTGCCGTATCTGACCCGCCGAGCGCTCAACCTGCACCGCTACCCCAATGGCGCGCAGGGCAAGGGGTTCTGGCACAAGGCGCTACCGCAGCATGCGCCGGACTGGTTGCCCAGGTGGGACAACCCGGACGCCGGCGAAGGCGAGACCCGCACCTACCTCGTCGTGGACGAGAACGCCGCACTCGTGTGGGCCGCGAACTTCGCGGCACTCGAGTGGCACGCGTGGACGTCGCTGACCGATCAGCCGCACCGGCCCACCTATGCCCTGATCGATCTCGACCCGGGCGGCGAGACGAGTTGGGCCGACCTGCTGGTGCTGGCCCGCCTGCACCGCACCGCCTTCGAGCACCTGCAGGTCGTGGCCCGCCCGAAGCTGACCGGCCGGCGCGGTATCCAGATCTGGGTGCCGATCGCGCGGGGCCCCGGCTTCGACGCCACGCGGGCCTGGGTGGAGCAGCTGTCGAAGATGGTGGGCGCCGTCGTTCCGGAGCTGATCAGCTGGAAATGGCAGGTGCGCGACCGCGCCGGGCGGGCGCGACTCGACTACACCCAGAACGCGATCAACAAGACCCTGGTCGCGCCGTACAGCCCGCGCGCGCTGCCGGGCGCGCCGGTGTCGGCGCCGATCGACTGGGACGAACTCGACGATCCGTCGCTGTCACCGGACGGGTTCACGATCCGCACCGTCATGGCGCGCATCGAGGCGCAGGGCGACCCGTTCCGGGACGTCCTCGTGTATCGCCAGAAGCTGCCGCCGTTCGAGTGACCGGCAACTGGGGCGGACCGCACGGATGCCCCACAATGAAGCGGTGCCGGACTCGAGCAGCAGCGACGCCGCGATCGACGAGGCGGCGCGCTGTCTCTATCGCACGCCGCCGGACGAGTTCATGTCCGCCCGCGCGCGCCTCGCGGATCAAGCCCGCAAGGACGGCAACTCGGCCGCCGCCGCCAAGATCGGCGCCCTCCGCAAGCCGACCACCGCAGCGTGGATCGTCAATCTGCTCGCCGCCGAGAACGAGGCCGCCGCGGACCGGCTCGTCGAACTCGGCGAGCAGCTGCGGGCTGCACAGGACGGACTCGACTCCGCGCGGCTGCGCGAGTTGTCCGGGCAACGGCGGCGCTTGGTCGCCGAGCTCGCGCGGGACGCGTTCGCCCGCGCGGGACGGCGTGACCCGGCGGCCGGGCTGCGCGACGAGGTGATGGAGACGCTCGACGCCGCGATCGCCGATCCCGACGTGGCCCAGCGCCTGGGCGTGCTGCAGCGCGCCGAGAAGTGGTCGGGGTTCGGCTTCGCGCCCACCGGTTCGCCCGGCCTCACGCTCGTGCGCGGCGGACGGGGTGCGCCCGCGCCAACCCCCGCCCGGTCGGCACCGCCGAAACCCAGCGCGGCCGAGCGGCGCAAGCAGCTGCGCGCCTTGGCCGCCGCCCGCGACGCGTTCACGGCCGCCGACACCGCGCACGACGATGCCCAGGCCGCAGAGCTTGGACTGTCGCAGCGCGTGCGTCGGCTCACATCCCGCCTCGCCGACCTGCAGCACGAGCTGGACGAGGCCCGGGAAGAGCTCGAGGCGGCCCGGGCCGATGTCGCGTCCGCCCGCACCCGCCGCAGGCAGGCCCGCTCGGCCCTGGATCGAGCCGAGCGCGAGGCCCCCGGCTGACGACGACGGTCGACGAGCGGCGCTCAGCGGCCGATGTCGCGGTGCGCCGAGCGGTACGCGCGCGGGCTGAGCCCGAACTCGCGCCGGAAGGCGCGCGAGAAGTACTCGGCCGAGGCGAACCCGCACTCGATCGCGACCCGCTCCACATGCCCAGGGCCGCTGCGAGCGGCCAGGATCTCGGCGGCGCGTTCGAGGCGGCGGCGCCGGATCCGGGCGGCTGGGCTCTCGGTGCCGTTGAACGCGCGATACAGCTGGCGAAGGGACACGTTCAGTTGCGCGGCGATCGTGGCCGGCGTCAGGTTCGGGTCGGCCGCCTGTTCGTAGATGATCGCGTCGGTGCGCAGGCGCACCTGCTCCACCTGGGCCAGGTCGCCGCTGGGCTTCCTGACCGCGGTGCGCAGCAGCAGGCTGGCCAGCGCCGCCAGGTAGCGATCGACGCCGATCAGGCTCGACGACGTGCTCAACTCGTCGCTGCCCACCAGCAGCAGCCCGACCGCGGCCCGGAGCAGCTGGGACTGAAACGGGGTCAGGTCGAACGTGCGCTCCCGCATCTCCTTGATCGCGGGCGCCTCGATGCCGATCGCGGCCAGCGGGATGTTGAGCGTGTAGAGGTGGGTGTTGGTGACGAACTGCTCGCCGATCTCGTCCGACGGTTCGTACACGCGCAGGGATCCGGCCGCCACGCCCACCGGATCGAACACCGAGCCGCCGCCCTCGACCCGGGCCAGGATGTGCACTCCCCCGTCGAACGGGGACGGGGTCGTCGAGCGGGCCGGCCGGTACAGCTCGGCGCCGCTCAGCGTGGACGCCGACCAGATGCAGCGGGTGCCGCGCAGCCGGGCACCCTTGAAGAAGTACGGCGCGCGCGCGTGCCGCAACGGCGAGATGCGCATTCCCAGCGGGCCGGTACGCAGTCGACCGGTCCAGGTGTCCGGGTTGTCGGCCGAGACGTCCAGCCAGGCAACCGCGCCGGGTGGCGGCAGGTCGAAACGTCCTGACGCGTCCAGCCCAACCATTCCCCCTGCACCTCCACGAGCAGCGCCGGCCCTAGCCGTCGTCGAAACGACGGATTGTGCACCCGACCCGCACTAGGTGTGACACGAACGGTATGCAAGCGGCCGGGATGCCGCAAGCGGCAGGATTAAACGAGCGCCCGGCGAGCGACCATCCCGGGCCGGATAGGATCTGGAACACGTTCTAGATCCGGCTCGAATGGAGGCTCCCGGTGAAGCTTGGCTACCACACCGGTTATTGGTCGGCCGGCCCTCCCGAGGGTATCGCCGGCGCACTCGCGGTCTGCGAGGATCTCGGCTTCGATTCGATCTGGACGGCCGAGGCGTACGGTTCGGACTGCCTGACCCCACTCGCGTGGTGGGGGGCGTCGACCTCCGCCGTCAGGCTGGGCACCAACATCCTGCAGATGTCGGCCCGCACCCCGGCCGCCACGGCGATGGCCGCCATGACCCTGGACCACCTGTCCGGCGGCCGATTCGTCCTCGGCATCGGAGCGTCCGGACCGCAGGTCGTCGAGGGCTGGTACGGCCAGTCCTATCCCAAACCCCTGGCCCGGACCCGCGAGTACGTCGAGGTCATCCGCAAGATCCTGGCGCGCGACGTCCCCGTCACGCATGCGGGCGAGTTCTACCCCTTGCCGTATCCCGGCGGCGCCAACCTCGGCAAGGCGCTCAAGTCGACCGTCCACCCGCTCCGCAGCGACATCCCGATCATGATGGGCGCCGAGGGTCCGAAGAACGTGGCCCTGTCGGCCGAGATCGCCGACGGCTGGCTGCCGATGTTCTTCTCGCCGAAGATGGACGGCTTCTACCGGGAGGCCCTGGCCGAGGGCTTCGCCCGCCCGGGCGCGCGCCGCAGCCTGGCCGACTTCGAGGTGCCGACCTTCGTCCCGGTCGTCGTCCACGACGACGTCGAGGAGGCGGCCAACCTGGTCCGGCCGGCCGTCGCGCTCTACATCGGCGGCATGGGCGCGAAATCGATGAACTTCCACGCGAACCACTTCGCCCGGCTCGGATACGAGGCCGAGGTCGCCGCCATCCAGGAACTGTTCCTCACCGGTCGCAAGCTCGAGGCCATGGCCGCGGTGCCCACGAAGCTGATCGAGGACATCGCCCTGATCGGCCCGGCGGCCAAGATCCGCGACGAGCTGCCGATCTGGGAATCGACGGTGATCACCAGCCTGATCATCCAGGCTCCCCCGCAATCCTTGCGCGCAGTCGCCGACGTCCTGTCCTGACGGCCGCGCGCCGGTCAGGGACTCGCCGAACCTGGTGCGTCGCTGGTGATCGCCGAGTCGCTGCTCGCGACGTCGGCGGCCGTCGTGGACCCCGGATCACTGGGTGCGGTCGACGACGCGGCCGACGAGGACGCCGGCGGCGCGGACGTGGAGCCCGGGTCGCTCGGGGGCGGCGCGGAACTCGAGGACGAACTCGAGCTCGATCCGCCCGAGGAGGCGGAGCTCGACGCCGACGTCGGGGGTGATGACGTGGGCGCCGGCGAGGACGACGGACCACGCGAGGTCGTCGAGGGCGTCGGCCGCGGGGTCGGTGTGGAACTCGACGGCACCCCGCGCGGGTGGCCTGGGTCGACCGGCGGGAGCGTCGGGTGGTCGCCGTGCCGCGGCCGGTCCGGGCTCGTCGGCAGCACCGGGATGGTCACCCCGACAGCACCGCTGGCGTAGAGGCGCTCGAGGCTCATGACCAGGCGGACGTACTCGTAGGAGTAGTTGTAGCTCAAGATCGCGCGCACCGTGCCGCGGTAGGTGCTCAGGTCGCGCCCCGCGGCGCACAGGTAGTCGGCCGCGGCATCGGCGGCGTCGAAGATGTTGAACGGGTCCTTGGTGCCGTCGTGATTGCCGTCGACGCCCCAGCTGGCCCAGGTCGAGGGGATGAACTGCATCGGCCCGACCGCCCGGTCGTAGACCCGGTCGCCGTCCAGCCGCCCGCCGTCGGTGTCGCGGATCAGTGCCGTCCCGTTGCCGTTGAGGGGGATGCCGACCACGGGGGGCGTGGACAGGCCGTCGGAATGCAGGACCGCGCCGGCGAACCGGCCGTGGTCGGACTCGACGCGTCCGATACCGGCCAGCAACGGCCACGGCAGCCGGCAGGCCGGGTTGAGCTTGGCCTCGCGGGCGGCGGCGGTCTTGTACGCCGTGAGGGCGGTCACGGGGATCCCGCTCGCCGCCAGCCCCGAGGCCGGGGCCGGGTCGGGTGCCTGATCGACCCGCACGGGCGGCGGGGCGGCCCCGACACCGCCGCCGGCCCGCAGCGCGGCGCCGACCGGCGCCGTGGCCCCGACCACCCCACCCTGGAGCGCGACGAGGTCGACCGTGCCCAAGGCCGCGGCGTTGCCGGCCAGTGCCTGACCGGGAACTGCGCCGAGTTTCGCGTCAGCCGGTCGGGCAACCTGTCCGGCGGCGGCTCTGGCCCCGCCCCCACCCGCGGCGACGGCGGCGCAGCCAGCCACGCCGACCCCGGCCGCAAGGACGAGCGCGCCGACCACGGCCACGCTGCGGGTCGGTGCCAACAGGGAGGGCCGCGCGTGCTGCGGTCGCCGCCGCGCGGCGTCGCGTCTCGCTCGCATCATCGATCGTCCAGTCCCCCACGTGACACCGACGCGGCCCGAGTGGTTATGGGCGGCAGCCGGCGCTTCACCCTAAGTCTGCATCACGCCCTCGTCCACGGGGTGAAGCCAACGTTGCCCCCCGGGGCATTCTCAGCCTTCTGCCACGCTTACGCGGTACTGCTGGTGCCCGTTGACCAAGGAGACCGCATGGCTCGCTCGCTCGCCGCCCGTCCCTGGACGCCGCGTTCGGTCGAGACCCGGGTCCGGGCCGTGGCGGACACGGTCGCGGACCGGGATGCCGGGTGGCTCCAGGACGAGATTGCGCGGCTGGTCGCGGAAAACCACCGCATCCACGACGTCGAGTGCGTAAACCTGAACCCGGCGACCAACGTCATGAACCCCCGCGCCGAGACCCTGCTGTCGGCCGGGCTCGGGTCGCGCGCCTCCCTGGGCCACCCCGGCGACAAGTACGAGACGGGGCTGGAGGCGATCGAGCAGATCGAGATCATCGCCGCGGAACTGGCCGCTGAGGTGTTCGACGCGGCCTACGCCGAGGTCCGGGTCGGGTCGGGGGCGCTGTCGAACCTGTACGCGTTCATGGCGACCTGCCGCCCGGGCGACACGATCATCGCGCCGCCGCCGGACATCGGCGGACACGTCACCCATCAAGCGACGGGCGCGGCCGGGCTCTACGGGCTCACCACCGTGCCGGCCCCGGTCGCGGCGGACGGGTACACCGTCGACGTCGACGCCCTCCGGGGGCTGGCTGAGCAGGTCCGCCCTCGGTTGATCACCATCGGCGGCAGCCTCAATCTGTTCCCGCACCCCGTCGGCGCGATCCGCGAGATCGCCGAATCGGTGGGCGCCAAGGTGCTCTTCGACGCCGCTCACCTGTGCGGCATGATCGCCGGCCGGGCCTGGCCGAACCCGCTGGCCGAGGGCGCGCACCTGATCACGATGAGCACGTACAAGAGCCTCGGCGGCCCGCCCGGCGGGCTCGTGGTCACACGGGACGAGGAGCTTGCGCAGCGACTCGACGCCATCGCCTATCCCGGGCTGACGGCGAACTCCGACGCCGGGCGGATCGCCGCGCTCGCCGTGACCCTGCTGGACTGGAAGGTCGCGGGACGGGAGTACGCGCGCACGATGGTCGCCACCGCGCGGCGGCTGGCCGCCGAGTTGGCCGAGCTCGGCGGGCCGGTGTTCGCGGCCGACAAGGGGGCCACCCGCTCCCACCAATTCGCGGTGCTGGCCCATCGTTACGGCGGCGGTCAACGCGCCGCGCGTCGGCTGCGGGAGGCCAACCTGCTGGCCTGCGGGATCGGCCTGCCCGTCGCGTCGGTCGGCGACGACCTCAACGGGCTGCGCATCGGCACCCCGGAGGTGGCCCGCCTGGGGATGACCGCTGACGACATGCCCGTCCTCGCGTCGTTCATCGCCCGCGGGCTGGACCCCGCCCACGATGCGTCAGCGATCGCCAACGAGGTCACGGCCTGGCGGGCCGGGTTCCACGGAATCCACTTCACCGCGGACGGGCCCGTCGCCTGACCTGCCCGATCAGCGGGCGGCGCGGACCACGTTCAGGCGGCGGCGAGGACGGCGACCCGGCGGCTGGTCGTGAGGCGGCCGCGGACGGCTCCCACGTAGGACCCCGAGGTCGGCCGGACGTCGCGGTAGTCGCGCCCGGTCGCCACCGTCAAGTACCGCGCCGAGCCGGGCACCCCGTTGCACGGATCGAACGGGACCGCGATCGCATGATCGTCGCGCGGCACCAGGACCTCGACCCACGCGTGCGTGCCGCCCTGGCCGAGCAAGTGCCCCGAGACGTATCGGGCCGGCAGGCCGAGCACGTGACACATCGCGATCATCACGTGCGCAGCGTCCTGGCACACGCCGCGGCCACCGGCGAGCGCATCGGCGGCGGTGGTGTCGATGGCGGTCACGCCGTACTCGTACGTCAGTTCGGCGGGCACCCGACTGCACAGGGCCGAGGCCACGTCGAGCGGAGCGGGCGCGCGGCCAGCGCCGGCCCGCACCTCGCGGGCCAGGGCGCGCAGCCGGTCGTCGGGCGCAGTCAGGCGGGTCGCTCGCAGCAGCCGGGGATCGCGCAGAGCCGCGGCCGGGACCTGCGTGGGGCCGTCACTGTGGACCCGCTCGAGCAGCGCGCGGATCCGGAACGCGACGCTGCAGTCGACCCGGTCGGCCCGCAACCGCACGACCGTGTTCCCGCGGGCATCGCGGCGCACGTCCCGGCGGGCGCGGACCCCGTCCACGACGAGGGCGTGCGCCCGCAGGTGCTGGTCGCCGTGCCGGGGTGGGGGCAGCACGACCAGCCGGTGCCGCAACTGCTCGACCGGGCGGGGGTAGTCGTAGCGGAAGGTCTGCTCGAGAAGGTAGGTGACCCGCTCGGCGCCCTCGAGATCGACCTCGTCGTGATC
>DATAQD010000066.1:0-3913 GCA_036264855.1 Jatrophihabitans sp.
AACGTGCCCTGCCGCGCGAGCAGGGACGTGACCGACTGCGCGGCGGCGATCGCGGCGTCCTCGTCGTCGGTCACCACGTGCACCACGCCGCTGCGCCGGCCGTGCGTGTCGGGCCCGCCCAGCGATTCCATGTCGACGTTCTCACCGGTCACCGAGCGGACTACGTCGGGTCCGGTGACGAACACCCGGCCACCGATCGACATGATCACGATGTCGGTGAGCGCCGGACCGTAGGCCGCGCCTCCGGCGGCCGGGCCGAGGACCACCGAGATCTGCGGGACGCGCCCGGACGCGCGGATCATGGCCTGGAAGACCAGGCCGACCGCGTGCAGCGCCTCGACGCCCTCGGCCAGCCGGGCTCCGCCGGAATGCCAGAGCCCGATGACCGGGACCCGTTCCCGCACGGCCAGGTCGATCGTGTCGACGATGTGCCGGCAGCCGGCCGAGCCCATGGCGCCGCCCATCACCGTGGCGTCGGTGCAGAACGCGGTGGCGACGGTGCCGTTCACCCGTCCGCGGGCCGCTACGACACCGCTGTCGTCGCGGGGCCGCAACAGCTCCATCGAACCGGCGTCGAACAACTTGTCCAGCCGCAGGATGGGATCGCGGAAGTCCACTTCGGACACAGCAAGAGCGGTCATCGCTAGGCCTTTCGGAACAGCAAGGCGACGTTGTGGCCGCCGAACCCGAATGAGTCGTTCAGGGCCGCGGGCACGGGCATCTCGCGGGCCTTGTCCGGGACATCGACGCGGACGTCGTCGTCCGGATCGTCGAGGTTGATCGTGGGCGGGACGATGTCGTTCTGGATGGCCAGGACGGTGGCCACCGCCTCGATCGCGCCGGCCGCGCCGAGCAGGTGCCCGGTCATCGACTTGGTCGCGCTGACGACCGTCTGCTCGCCGAGCAGCTCGGCGATCCAGCGCGCCTCGGCGCCGTCGCCCGTCGGGGTCGAGGTCGCGTGCGCGTTGACGTGCACGACCTCGGCGGCGTCGACGCCCGAGCGCTCCAGGGCCGCCCTCGCCGCCCGGACCTGGCCGCTGCCCGCCGGATCGGGAGCGACGATGTCGTAGGAGTCCGAGGTGATGCCGGCCCCGGCCAGCACCGCGTACGGCCTCCGGCCCCGTGCGGCGGCCGACGACGCGCGTTCGATCACCATCGCCCCGGCTCCCTCGCCGAGGACGAAGCCGTCCCGTGCCTTGTCGAAGGGCCGCGAGGCCCGCTCGGGCTCGTCGTTGCGGGTCGACATCGCACGCATCTGGGCGAAGCCGGCGATGTTGAGCCGATGGATGCACGCCTCGGTTCCGCCGACGATGACCACGTCCGCGCGATCGAGCTGAATGAGGTCCAGCCCGTGCGCGATCGCCTCGGCACCCGACGCGCAGGCGCTGACCGTCGTGTGGACGCCGGCCCGAGCGCCGACCTCCAGGCCGACGTAGGCCGCCGACCCGTTCGGCATGTTCATGGGGATCATCAGCGGCGAGACCCGGGTCGGGCCCTTGTCGTTCAGCACGTCGTACTGCGCCAGCAGGCTGGTGACGCCGCCGATGCCGGTGCCGATCACGACCGCGACGCGCACCGGGTCGACGTCGTTGTCCTCGGCCCGGCCGGTGAAGCCGGCGTCGGCCCAGGCCTCGCGTGCGGCGACGATCGCGGCCTGTTCGCTGCGGTCGAGACGGCGGGCGTGCACGCGTGACAGCACGCCCGCCGGGTCGACGGCCATCGGTGCCGCGATCCGGACCGTCAGGTCGGCGGCCCAGTCGTCGGTGATCGCGACGACGCCCGACCGGCCCTCGAGTAGGCCCGTCCAGAACGTCGCCACGTCACCGCCGAGCGGGGTCGTGGCGCCCAGACCGGTGACGACCACGTCGTCGGTATGTGCGCTCATGAAGTGGATCTCCTGTGATCGATTGCTAGGCGGCGGTGTTCTTCTGGATGTAGCTCACGGCGTCTCCGACGGTCTTGAGGTTGGACAGCTCCTCGTCGGGGATCGACGCGCCGAATTTCTCCTCGACGGCCATCGCGACCTCGACCATGGACAGCGAGTCCACGTCCAGGTCGTCCACGAAGCTCTTGTCGGGGGTGACGTCCTCGGGCTTGACGCCGGCGACCTCTTCGAGAATCTCGGCGAGTTGGGCCAGGATGTTGTCGGTCACTGTGAGGTGATCCTTTCTGATCGGGACGAGCGGTGGTGAGCGGCCGCCCGGGCGGGCGGCGCGCGACGCTATGGGGCGAGAACGACCTGGGCCGCGTAGGCCAGGCCCGAGCCGAAGCCGAGGAGCAGGACCGGCGCGCCGGACCGGACCTCGCCCGCCTCGACCATGCGCGACAGCGCGAGCGGGATCGTCGCCGCCGAGGTATTGCCGGACGTCACGATGTCGCGGGCCACGATCGCGTTGGGCAGGCCGATCCGCCGGGCCAGCGCCTCGATGATCCGCAGGTTCGCCTGGTGCGGGACGAATACCGCGATGTCCTCGAGCGCGATACCGGCCCGCCGACAGGCCTCGACCGCGACCGGCGCCATCTGGCCGGTGGCCCAGCGGTAGACCGTCTGACCTTCCTGCCGGAAGAACCGCGAGCCTTCGTCGATGGCCACGGTGTCGGAATGCTCACCGTCGCTGCCCCACACGACCGGGCCCAGCGCGACCGTGTCGGACGGGCCGACCACAGCGGCGCCCGCGCCGTCACCCAGGATGATGCAGGTGCTGCGGTCGTTCATGTCCAGCCAGCCCGAGAAGCGCTCGGCGGCGACGACCAGGACGTTGCGGGCCTGACCGGTCTGCACCGCCGCCGATGCGGCGTTCAGGGCATACACGAAGCCCGAACAGCCGGAGTTGACGTCGTAGGCGCCCGGTGCGCTGATGCCGAGCCGGGTCGCGAGGCTGGGCGCGGCGGCCGGCACCGGCGTCGGCATGGTGCAGGTCGCCACCAGGACGAGGTCGACGTCCGCGGGCGACACGCCGCTGGCCGCGAGGGCCTTGCTGCCGGCCTGCTCGGCGAGGTCGACGACCGTCTCGTCCGGGTCGGCCCACCGGCGCTCGGCGATCCCGACCCGGGTCTTGATCCATTCGTCGTCGGTGTCGACGCCGCGGGCGATGAGGTCGTGGTTGGTGATGATGTTCGCCGGCCGGTAATGGCCCATGCCGAGGATGCGGGTGCCCTGCGGTCCCGTGGTCGTCGCGAGGATGGCTCCGGGCGCCATTCAGTACTCCGATCCGTCAGCCAGGCGGGCGACGGGAAGACCCGCTCCGACAATGTCACCGTCCTGCCGCAGCCACTCGGCGAGGGTCCCCGCCTCGGCGGCGATGACGGCGTGCTCGTCGCGGTTCGTGCGCACGGTGCCCAGGCGCGCGCCGCGGGCGACCTGCTGACCTTCCTCGATGGACTCCGCGCGGGTGAACACGCCCTTGGACGGCGTGACCACGACCCGGAACTCGGGCGTGTATTCGCCCTGGCCGTGCTGGGGGCGGCTGGCGATCAGGGTGCGGGCGCGGTCGAGGTCATCCGGGGTCTTCACGGCCACGACCTCGACGCCCGGCAGCTCCCGCTTGGCGATGCCCGCGAGTACGCCGCCCGGCGCGAGTTCGATGACCCCGGACACGCCGAGGTCGGAGCACGAGCCGAGGCAGAGGTCCCAGCGGACCGGAAGGGTGACCTGCCGGACGAGGCGGGCGAGCAGGTCGGCGCCCTCGATGACCGCGGCGCCGTCGGCGTTGGAGAGCAGGATCGGCCGCGGGTCGGCGATCTCCAGGCCCTGCGCATACTCGCCGAGTGCCTCGGCGGCCGGGCCCATGAAATGGGTGTGGAACGCGCCGGCCACCGCGAGCGCACGCACGCGGGCCCCGGCCGGTGGTTCGGCCGCGAGCTTCTCCAGCGCGTCGAGAGCACCGGCGGCGACGATCTGGAGAAGCTCGCG
>DATAQD010000072.1:0-10523 GCA_036264855.1 Jatrophihabitans sp.
CCTCTCGGTGAACGATCACGTCGAACTCGCCAAGCACCTGCCTGACGCCCGCTTCGAGTCGGCCGACGCGCTGATCGCCGGTTCCCGCGAGATCAAGACCCCGGCCGAGCTGGAGTTGCTCGCCCGGCTGTCGCGGATCTCGGACCGCGCGATACTCAACTCCTTCGCTGCGGTCCGCGCCGGCGACAGCGAGATGGACATCGCCGCGGCCCTCACCCGATCGGTGTACGAGCAAGGGGCGCAGCAGTTCCGACTGATGATCGTGGCGACCGGAGAGCGCAGTCAGCTACCCAACGTCGGGCCGTCCACGCGCGTACTCGTTCCCGGCGATGTCTGCCGGGTCGAGATCTTCTCGATCATCGACGGGTACCACGCGGGCGTGTGCCGAACCGCCGTCGTCGGCGAGCCGTCGGCCGATGCCGAGCGCGTCTATCGCAACCTCGTCGAGTGCAAGCACCTCGTCCTCGACGCGATGCGTCCCGGTGCGATCGCGCGCGACGTCTACCGCACCTTCCGGACCAAGTTCGACCAGCTCGGCATGCCGCCAATCTCGTTCGTCGGTCACAGCATCGGCGTGAACCTGCACGAGACGCCCTATCTCGGGCCGGACGACGATGCCGTCCTGCAGCCGAACATGGTGTTCGGGATGGAGCCGCTCGTGTACCGCAGCGGCCACGGGTTCGGCATGCAGATCAAGGACATGGTCGCCATCGGGGAGGACGGGGCGCGACTGCTCTCCGACGTTACCGACACCGATGTCCTCTACCGCATCGAGGCCTGACCGAGCGGTCTGCCCTCGAGCTGCGGATAGAGCGGCCGGGCTTCGGCGAGCGCGCGCACGCGCTCGCCGAGCCGGCGGCCAACGGTGTCGTCGAAGCGGTCACCGAGCGCCTCGGCGAGGATGTCCGCGACCTGCCCGAAGTCAGCCGCGTCGAACCCTCGGCTGGCTAGCGCCGGGGTGCCGATCCTCAGCCCCGACGTGACCCGCGGCGGGCGCGGGTCGAAGGGCACGGCGTTGCGATTCACCGTGATGCCGATGCTGTGCAGGCGGTCTTCGGCCGCCTGGCCGTCGAGGGCCGACTCGCGCAAGTCCACGAGAACGAGGTGGACATCCGTACCGCCGGACAGAACGGAGATCCCGGAACCGGCGAGGTCGGGCGCGGTCAATCGCCGCGCGATGATCTGTGCGCCGTCCAGGGTGCGGACCTGACGCTCTCGGAACTGTTCGGTGGCGGCAAGCTTGAACCCGACTGCCTTGGCGGCGACGACGTGTTCGAGCGGGCCGCCCTGCTGTCCCGGAAATACCGAACGGTCAACGAGCCGCGCGATGGCCTCGTCGTTGGAGAGGATGACGCCGCCCCGAGGGCCGCCCAGGGTCTTGTGCGTCGTCGTGGTCACGAGGTCCGCGTATGGGACCGGGTTGGGATGCAAGCCGGCGGCGACGAGGCCGGCGAAGTGGGCCATGTCCACCATGAGCCGGGCGCCGACCGCGTCGGCGATTCGGCGGAACGCGGCGAAGTCGAGATGTCTCGGGTAGGCCGACCATCCGGCGATGATCAGCTTGGGCCGGTGTTCGACCGCCAGGCGCTCGACCTCCGTCATGTCGACCAGCCCGTCGGACCTGCGCACGTGGTAGGCCACGACGTGGTAGAGCCGACCGGAGAAGTTGAGTCGCATGCCGTGCGAAAGGTGCCCCCCATGCGCCAGATCAAGTCCCAGGATGGTGTCGCCCGGCTCAATCAGCGCCATCATCGCCGCGGCGTTCGCCGAGGCGCCGGAGTGGGGTTGAACGTTGGCGAACCGGGCGCCGAACAGCTGCGTCACCCGCTCGATCGCGAGCCGCTCGATCACGTCGACGTGCTCGCAGCCGCCGTAGTACCGCCGGCCGGGGTAGCCCTCGGCGTACTTGTTCGTCAGCACCGAGCCCTGCGCCTGCATGACCGCCACCGGCGCAAAGTTCTCCGACGCGATCATCTCCAGCGTGCTCTGCTGCCGGGACAGCTCGGCGAGGATCGCGTCCTGGATCTCGGGGTCGAACTCGGCCAGCGGCTGGTCGAGGAGCGGAGACATCGTCACCGCCCTCCCCCGTCGATGAGCGCTGCGTACTCAGTCGAGTCGAGGAGCTCCGGCGCGTCGACCATCCGGACGGTAAACAGCCAGCCCGCGCCGTACGGATCGGCGTTTACGACTTCCGGGTTCTCGGTCACCGCGGCGTTGACGGCCACGATTTCACCGTCACAGGGCGAGTACAGGTCACTCACCGACTTCGTAGATTCGATCTCGCCGCACACCGCGCCGCTCCGGACCCGCGTGCCAACGGCGGGCAGCTCGACGTGCACGACATCACCGAGGGCCGACGCAGCGAACGCGGTGATCCCAACCCTCACCAGGTCGCCGGTCCGGCGCAGCCATTCGTGGTGAGGTGTGTACTTCACATCGTCGGGAATGCTCATCGCGGTTCCCCTGCGGTGCCCGGGCGAGGACGCGCGGATGTGGTGCCGACGGCAGGCATTGAGGCTCGCTTCCTCTCGAACCGGTTCCGGTTCGAGCTGGCCTCCCCGCTCTGTCATGGATACCTGAGAGCTTCGCCGCCGAAGCGGTTTGCACCGTGGGCGCGGGAACGGTCCCGGCTTTCCAGAGTCGCCTGTTCCGAACGGTCACGTAGCCTGAGAGATTCTGGGGAGAATTGCTCCTTCGGCGTCTCGTCCGGACTTGGACGAGAACTCTCCCGCTCGGCGTCTGCAGCGCAATATTCGATTGTGGAAGGGACGCTAGCGGCCGGGCCGACTGGTGTCGAGGGCCAACCAAACCTGGCGGCCTTCCTCGGCGCGGGCTTGTGAACCTGGCCGGGGGCGGCTGGGTGACCGGGCGAGGCTCGGGTGGACTAGACCAACGAACTGCCGCGTCGGACGCGTCCTCGCGCGGGCGAGGCGATCCCTCAGGCGTGGTGGGTGCTGCCCGAACCGACGAGGATCGCCACGCCGAGGACGATGACCGCCATGCCGGCGATCGCCTGCCCCGTGAGGTGCTCGTGGAAGATCACGGCGCCGGCCACGGAGACTGCCGCCATCCCGACCGCCGACCAGATCGCATACACCACGCCGACGTTCAACTGCCGCAGCGCGATCGCCATGCAGAAGAACGACACCGAGTACGCGACCGTGATCAGCGCGATGCCCCACCAGGTGGGCGAGCGGGCGATGCCGCGCAGACCAAGCGTGCCGAACAATTCCGACACGATCGCGGCCATCAGGAATGCCCACGACACCGTCCCGTCACCACCATTCCGCTCTGTCCCGCTCGTGCCGCACGGCCCGGTGATCAGATCACGTCGGATCGAAGCAGGCGGAACCGGCGGGCCGGGGTTGCGCCGTCCACGGCGATCAGGACGGACGCGCCCGGGGCTCCGATCTGGACTGCTGACCATACCTTTCGAGTTGGCAGGACGTTCACCTCCCGGTTTGCATCCCGTCGATACGCCGTTACCCGCCGGAAGGACCGTCGACGCCGTATCGGGACGCGAACGACTGAGACGGAGAATCTGGTGCGAGAAATCGGAGTGCGGCGCGCTGCCGTTGTTCTGGCTGCTGGCGCGGCCGCGGTGACAATGGCCGCCTGCTCTAGCTCGGGCGGCGGCGCCACGGCTGCCTCGACCTCGGCTGCACGCTCCAGCGCTGCCGTCAGCTGGGCGAGCGCGCAGTCCGCCCAGGCGGGCGGCGGCATGGACGCGCTCGTCGCGGCGGCGCAAAAGGAAGGAACGCTCAACCTCATTGCCGTACCGCGCACCTGGGCCGGGTACGGCGCGATCATCGACGCGTTCACCGCGAAGTACCACATCAAGATCAACAGCGAGAACCCTGACGGATCCAGCGGTGACGAGATCAACGCGTTGAAGTCGACGAAGGGTCAGGCGAGCGCGCCGGACGTGGTGGACGTGGGCAATTCCTACGCCCTTTCCGGCGCGCAGGAGGGTGACTTCGCGCCGTACAAGGTGGCGACGTGGAGCGACATCCCGGACGCGCAGAAGGACGCCGGGGGTCTGTGGTTCAGCGACTACGGCGGCTACATCTCGATCGGCTGCAACGCGGCGAAGGTGGGCGGCACCTGCCCCAAGACGATCAAGGAGCTGGACAACCCGAGGTACAAGGGTGAAGTCGCGCTGAACGGCGACCCCACCAGCGCGAACGCGGCGTTCGAAGCGGTGTGGGCGGCCGCGCTCGCGAACGGCGGCTCGGCCGACAACATCCAGCCGGGCATCGACTTCTTCAAGAAGCTCAACTCGGAGGGGATCTTCAACAAGACGAAGGTCACGCCCGCGACCGTCCA
Source organism: Jatrophihabitans sp. (assembly GCA_036264855.1). Lineage (GTDB taxonomy): Bacteria > Actinomycetota > Actinomycetes > Mycobacteriales > Jatrophihabitantaceae > Jatrophihabitans. The sequence goes on from DATAQD010000072.1 coordinate 4,327, forward strand.
GTCCGGCGCCACCCCGATCGTGCTGGACTGGGACTACTTGAACGTCGGCAACGCGACAACCCTGAAGAAGGCCGGCATCAACTGGATCACCACCGACCCCGCGGACGGGCTCGTCTCCGCCTACTACGCGCAGGCGATCAGCATCAACGCCGCGCACCCAGCCGCGGCGCGGTTGTGGGAGGAGTTCCTTTACAGCCACGACAGCAATGCGGGGCAGAACGGCTGGCTCCGGGGCTTCGCCCGGCCGATCGAACTGCCGGCGATGCAGGCGGCCAACACGGCGGACAAGGCAGCGCTGGCCGCCGTGCCGCCGGTGACCGATCCCACGCCGTTCAGCCCGACGCAGGCCCAGGTGACGGCGGCGAAGAATGTCGTCACCCAGAAGTGGGCGGCAGCGGTCGCCTAGTGACGGACTCCGTTACCACGCGGTCGCCGGAGACGGGGGCCGCGGTCGAGAGCGAAGGCGGGACCGGGGTCTCCCGGTCCCGCCGGATCAAGCTGACCTGGATGGGGTTGGCGCCGTTCTTCCTCTATGTCGCGCTGGTCTTCATCGTGCCGATCGGCTTCATCCTCTTCGATGCCTTCCGCAAGACCACGCAGGGTGCGTCGCACCGGGACCCGGTTACCCAGCAGTTCGTCCACGCCAGCCGGACCTCGTTCACCGGCTCGAATCTCGCCGAGTCGCTGCGCGGGGTGTACCGCACATCGTTGGTCACGAGCGTGAAGTTGTCGGCCGTGGTCGCGGTGATCGGCGCTGTGATCGGCGTGCTCCTCGCGCACGCGGTGGTCAACAGCAAGAGCAGCGCCCTGCGTCAGATCGTCACGGCGGCGGCAGCGGTAACGGCGAACTTCGGCGGCATTCCGCTGGCGTTCCTGTTCATCGCGACGCTCGACGCCAACTCGGGAATCGTCACGAAGTTTCTGCAGGACCATTTCCACTTCTCGGTGCAGGACAGCCTGCACCTGCAGCTCGCCCAGCTCTCCGGGCTCTCCCTCGTCTACCTCTACTTCCTGATCCCACTGATGGTCCTCGTGATGACGCCCGCGCTCGAAGGGCTGAAGCCGCAGTGGGCCGAGGCGGCCGAGAACCTCGGCGCCAACCGGTGGCAGTACTGGCGGTTCGTCGCCGGTCCGGTGTTGATGCCGAATTTCCTCGGCTCGCTGCTGCTGCTGTTCTGCTCGTCGTTCTCGGCGTATGCGACGGCGTACGCGATCAACAGCTCGTTCCCGCTCGTCACGATCCGGATCTCGTCGGTACTGTCCGGCAACGTCCTGTCCGGCCAGGAGAATTTGGGCGCCGCCTTGGCGCTGGACATGATCGTCATCGTCCTGCCGCTCACCGTGATTTACCAGCTACTTCAACGGCGGACCTCGAGGTGGCTGGCATGAGGACACCGCGATGACGTCGACCGGATACGGATCCACCGCGGGATCGGAGCTGGTGCCGACCGCGCCCACCGGACGGCACTCACCGCGGCGACGGTCCGGCAGCGTCGCCCGGCGCGTCATCCTCGCGGTCTGCGGCATCTACTTCATCGGCCCCCTCGTCGCGGCCATCAGCTTCACGCTGCAGGACCCGCGTGGGGGGCTCACGGTCGAGGCCTACCGCCAGATCTTCGCCACGCCGGCGACCGGGCAGATCTCATTCACGGCGGCGCTGGTCTACTCCCTCGAGATCGCCGCAATCACGATCCTCATCACGTTGGCGCTGATGCTCCCGACGCAGCTGCTCCTCCATTTGCGGCTGCCCCGCTGGCGGGCGCCGGTCGAGATCATCACGCTGCTGCCCTTGGTCTTCCCTCCCGTGGTCCTGGTCGTCGGCGTCAGCGACGTATACGCCTGGGCGCAGCCGTCGCGGTCGGCGGCGGCCGGGCAGGGCGGGAGCACGTTGTTCTCGATCCTGAAGTTCATCCGGGCCGATAACCATCCGCTGCTGCTCGCCCTGCTCTACGTGATGCTGGCGATGCCGTTCGTCTTCCGCGCGCTCGATGCCGGCATCCGCTCGATCGATGCCGAAACGCTCGTGGAGGCCGCCCGCAATCTCGGCGCCAGCTGGGGAAGCGTTCTCATCCGGGTGCTCGTCCCGTCGTTGCGTACGGCGATCCTCAACGCCGGCTTCCTCTGCTTCGCCCTCGTGATGGGCGAGTACACAATCTCCTCGATCCTGCTGTACACCAAGCCGTTTCCGGTCTGGTTGGCGCAGCTTCCGACGAACTCCGGTCAGGTCCAGGCCGCCGTATCGGTGTTCAGCCTGCTGCTCGTCGAAATCCTGTTGCTGCTCATCGGCGCGCTGAACTGGCGCCACGCTTCCGAGAAGAAGGGATGAGGCCATGACGGCTGCCGTCGCCGAAGCTCGCACCGGTGCGACCGTCGAGTACCGCGACGTCCGCCGGGTATTCGGCGCGATGGCTGCGCTCAGCGGACTCAACCTCCGGATCGAGCCAGGGGAGCTGCTCGCGCTGCTCGGACCGTCCGGCTGCGGCAAGACGACGGCGCTGCGGCTGCTGGCCGGCTTCGACCAGCCGACGTCCGGCTCGGTCCTCGTCGACGGTCAGGACATCTCGCCGGTCCCAGCCAACAAGCGAGACATGGGGATGGTCTTCCAGTCCTACAGCTTGTTCCCGACGATGAGCGCCACGGACAACGTGGCGTTCGGGCTGCGCATGCGCGGCCACGACGGTGGCCAGCGCCGTGCCCGCGCTGGCGAACTCCTGGAACTCGTCGGGCTCGCCGAGCACGCCAAGAAGTACCCGCATCAGCTGTCCGGCGGCCAGCAACAGCGCGTCGCGCTCGCGCGAGCCCTGGCGATCCGGCCACGGGTGCTACTCCTCGACGAGCCCCTGTCCGCCCTCGATGCCAAGGTCCGCGAGCAACTGCGCGACGAGATCCGCCGCATCCAGCTCGAGCTCGGCGTCACCACCGTCTTCGTCACCCATGATCAGGAAGAGGCGCTGTCCATGGCCGACCGGGTGGGCGTGATGCGCTCCGGCCGGCTCGAGCAATGCGACGCGCCTGCGGTGCTCTACGACCGTCCGGCCACGCCATTCGTCGCGGAGTTTGTCGGCACGATGAATCGGCTTGCGGCGACGACCGAGGCCGGCGGGCAGGTACGGATCGGTTCGCAGGTCCTCGTCGGCGACGGTGAACCGGCCGCTGCGGGACGGGACGTGACCGTGCTGGTCCGCCCCGAAGCGGTCGTCGTGACGCCGGACGACGCCGGCGACGCGGTGGTGTTCGTGGCGACCTTCCGCGGCGCCACGACGCGACTGCGGCTTCAGCGCGCCGACGGCACCGAGATCCTGGCCGACGTGCCGTCCCACCGCGCCGGTGAATTCGGCGCCGGGTGCCGCGTCTCGATCTCGTTACTGAATCGGCCGGTGCTGCTGGCCACCACACCGTGACCCACCGTCGGACCCTGCGCGGCGGTCCGCCCGGGACGGGCGGCTACCGGCAGCTTGTGGACGGACCGGCTGAACCACACATTCACCGCACCGACCTCGCACCCCCACCGGACCGACCGGGCGAACCTCTGCTCACGATCGCGCACCTGTCCGATCTGCACGTCTGCGACACCCAGTCCCCGGCGCGGGTCGAGTTTCTCGACCGCTGGGCCGATCCGGACTCGCCGATCCTCGATGTGATCGACGAGGTCGGGACCTACCGGGCGCAGGAACTGCTGACCGCGCAGGTCGTCGACGCAATGACCCAGGCCGTCAACTCGTTGGAGGGCGGTCCCGTCGGTGGCGCGCCGGTCGACGTCGCCGTCGTCACCGGCGACAACACCGACAACGCCCAGACCAACGAGCTCGACTGGTACGTCACGTTGCTCGACGGCGGGCGGGTCTGCGCGGACTCCGGCGACCTGAGCCGATACGAGGGAGTCGCCGACGACCTGCTCCCGGACGAGCGGTTCTGGCATCCCCACGCCAGCCACCCCGATCTGCCCCGGCTACGGTTCGGATTCCCGGCCGTCCCCGGGTTGCTCGACGCGATCCGCGCTCCGTTCCGGGCCGCCGGCCTGCACGCGCCGTGGCTGGCCGTCCACGGCAACCACGACCGCCTGCTGCAGGGGACCGTGCCCGGCACCGGCGCCCTCGCCGCCGCAGCGGTGGGTGCCAACAAGGCCATCAACTTGCCGGCGCACTGGCCCACGGACGCGATCGCCGAGCTGCTCAACGGGCTGGCCAGCTGCGACCCGGTGGCGATCGAGGCGCTCGGCGCGGCCGGGTTCCGCACCGTGACCGCGGACGCGGCCCGCCGGATCACGACACGCGCGGAGTTCGTCGCCGCCCACTTCGGCCCCGCCGCGCGCCCCCCAGGACACGGCTTCGGGCCGGACGGGCGCCCTTACTACCGGCACGACCGGGGGCGGATCACGCTGCTGGTCCTGGACACCGTCGACGAGCACGGCGGCTGGCAGGGGTCGCTGGATCGTGACCAGTTCGACTGGCTGGAATCGGAGCTGAGTTCGGCCGACGCCGAGCGTCGCTACGTGATCCTGGCCAGCCACCATCCCCTTGCCACCCTCGTCAACGACATCCGCCCGGTCGGCGCACCCGGACGAGTCCTTTCGACGGAGCTCGCGGCGAATCTGGCGACCCACCCGTCCGTCGTGCTCTGGCTCAACGGCCACACCCACCGCACCACGGTGACCAGCCACGGTGCGTGGTGGGAGGTAACCGCACCATCATTGATCGACTGGCCGCAGCAGGGACGGATCGTCGAAGTGCTGCGCTCCCCCGGCACTCTCACGATCGCCGCCACGATGCTCGACCACGTCGGCACTGCGCCGTGGAACGGATCGATCGACACAACCTCGGCGCTCGCGGGTCTGGCGCGAGAACTGGCCGCCAACGACTGGCAAGGGCGCGACTGCGCACTCGATCGGCACCCTCGCTCCGGGCGGCCAACGGACCGCAATGTCCTGCTGCACCTCGCCGACCCCTGGGTTTAGCGACTCGCCTGCTCACGAAAGCGGGACCGGACGTACTCCCACTGCTCCATGCGCCGGGCGTGCCGCTCGTCCGGGCTGGGTTGCGCGTTCGCCAGTGCCCGCCCGGGGTCGAGCCCGACCGAGCGCAGCGGCCACGTCACGACCCGCTGGATGTCATCAAGCATCGCTTACCTCCCGATGGTCGACCGAGTTGGTCATCTTCGCGCGCGGATCCCGCTAATGCCTACCATATCGGTAGGTTATACCGGAAATGCAACGCCGTTCATCGGCGAACCCGATCCGGTGGCGGTTCGATATCGGCGATCGCAGCACGGGGGCGCGCAGCCGGCGCGCGTCGGCTGGTCACGGGCGGTGGCCCGCTTCCGTCGGAGCGCCGAAGATCACCGGCGGCACGCACACCGCTGGGCTGCGGGACGAGATCAGCAATCCGCGACTCGCCGGGGAACACGTGAAGGTCAACGCCAGATCGCGGCGTCAGCATCGACAACACGCTTCAACCGTCCGCCGCGGACATAGCCGGGCGTCGGACCTAACAGTGCAGCACTTCCTGCGCCGTCCACTCGAATGGGTCGGATTGCGATGCCGTCCACCCGAGAAGACGTGCCCCGGTGCCGCTGGCCGCCAGGCGCCCGATCGCCCCGTCGTTGCCAGATGACGGGTCATTCCACACATTCACGTTGACCTCGCCGGCCACCGGACTGAGGATTGCGCCGGAGTCGCCGTTGCCGACCGCGACGTAGAGCAGCGACCCGGCCTGGGTGTTGGTCAACGTCTGGGTCTGGGCGGTGGTCCCGGTGGCCCCGTTGTAGATGCCGGCCGCGGCCCCCGCCTGGCTGGCGGCGGCGCCGTCGAGGACCTGGACGGCGAGTTGCACGGTGCCCAGGTTGGAGCCCGCCTGCCGCGCGGTGATCGTCAGCGGCCCGGGCGCGGTGGGCTCAAAGACCTGGAAGAACCACGACGAATTCGGCGCCTGCGCGGCGACAATATGCGGCCCGGAGGTGAACGTGTCGCCTTTGGAGTCGCTGACGGTCACGGTGTCGCCGCCCGGCGCTCCCTGCAGGGCGTTGACGATCACCATCAGCAGGCTGCCCGCCGGCGGCGAGAAGCTGGCCGTCGACACCGAACTGGCTCCGTAGGTGCTGTGCACGGCGGCGGGGCTCGACGGATTCACGGTGATGGCACCGGAGCACCCGGTTGTGGTCGGTGTCGGGGTCGGGCTGGTTGGTGTCGGTGTCGGTGTCGG